>NZ_JASBRC010000003.1:0-389630 GCF_029960715.1 Arthrobacter sp. AL05 | reverse complement strand
ATCGCCCCGGTTCGCCGGAAGCTTCCGGCGAACCGGGGCGATTCCGGCGAACTCGAGAAGGGCTAGCGGCGCGGGATGTTGCGCAGGTTGCTCCGGGCCATGCTGACGGCCTCACCGGCGCCCCGGTTGAGCACCACTTTGGACATCGCCGTCGCGAACCCGAGGATCTGGGCACCTTTGATCTTCGGCGGCAGCGAGAGCGCTTTGGGGTCGGTGATGAGTTCCACCAGGGAGGGTCCCGGATGGGCAAAGGCTTCCCGGTAGGCGGCCTCAATCCGGGACGGATCCGTGACGCGGACGGCATGGAAGCCCAGGGCCCGGGCCACGGCCGCATAGTTGGCATCGGGCACATCGACGCCAAAGTCCGGCAGCCCGTCCACCAGCATCTCCAGCTTGACCATGCCCAGGGTGGAATTATTGAACACCACCACATTGACCGGGAGCCGGTGCGCGGCCACTGTGATCAGCTCCCCCAACAGCATCGACAGGCCGCCGTCGCCCGAGACCGAGACCACTTGGCGCCCGGGGTAGGCCAGTTGGGCGCCGATCGCCTGCGGCAGCGCGTTCGCCATGGAGCCGTGCAAATACGAGCCGATCAGCCGCCGGGTACCCAATGGGTTGATGTAGCGGGCGGTCCAGACGTTGCACATACCCGTGTCCGCGGTGAAAATCGCGTCCTTGGCGGCGAGCTGGTCCAGCAGCGACGCGGCATACTCGGGATGGATCGGCTCGGTTTTCTCCACTTTCCGGGTGTAGGCGCCGACGGCTTTGTTCATCAGCCGGTCGTGCTTCTTGAGCATCGCGTCGAGGAACCGGCGGCTCTTCTTTGCTGCCAGCAACGGCATCAGCGCGGTCAACGTGGGCAACACGTCGCCATGGACCGCGACGTCGACGTCGGTGCGCCGGCCCAGGTTTTGCCCGGCCCGGTCCACCTGGGCCGTCCGGGTCGCGGGCAGGAACTGGTCGTACGGGAAATCGGTCCCCAGCAGGATCAGCAGGTCCGCGTCCTCAATCCCCTCGGCCGCCGCGCCATAGCCCAACAGCCCCGTCATACCGATGTCGTAGGGATTGTCGTACTGCATAAAATCTTTGCCGCGCAGCGAATGGCCGATCGGCGCCTTGAGGAGTTCGGCGAGTCCAATGACCTGATCATGGGCGCCCTGGACGCCTGCACCGGCAAAGATGGCGACCTTGTCCGCGGCGTTGATGGCGTCGGCAAGTTCCTGCACGCTGGCGGGGTCCGGGACCAGCGTGGCCGGCAGGAAAGCTGCCGGCGCCGGGGTTTCTGCGGTCGCGTCCAGTCCCGCGATGTCGCCGGGCAGGGTCACGACGGCGACGCCCCGAAGCGCGACGGCATGCTGGATGGCGCTGTGCATCACCCTCGGGGCCTGGCCGGCGGTGCTGATCAGCTCGGAGTACACCGAGCACTCGTTAAAGAGCCGGTCCGGGTGCGTTTCCTGGAAGAAGCTGCTGCCGATTTGTTTGCTGGGAATGTGCGAGGCGATCGCCAGCACCGGCGCGCCGGAACGGTTGGCGTCATAGAGGCCGTTGATCAGGTGCAGGTTTCCCGGCCCGCAGGAGCCGGCGCAGACCGCCAGACGGCCGGTCAGCTGGGCTTCAGCCGAGGCCGCGAACGCGGCTGCTTCTTCGTGCCGGACATGGATCCAGTCGATCCCGCCCTTCGCGGCACCGCCGGTTTTGCGGACGGCGTCGACAATCGGATTGAGGCTGTCGCCGACAATTCCGTAGATACGCTGCACGCCGGCGGCTTGCAGTTGTTCGATGAGCTGGCTGGCAAGTTCCTTGGCCATGGCTGGGCACTCCCGCGGTCGGATCCGTTAGCTGACACGGCCAATATAGTCGCCCCGGCCGCGTGCCGCGCCAGGCGGGCCCCGGCCGGTCCTGGCAGTGCCCAGCTAGTTCCCCGCGTGCGCCTGCAGGAATGAGTAGACCTCGGTCTCGTCCACGCCGGGGAAGGCGCCCGGCGGCATCGCTGCAAGCAGGTGCGAGTGGGCCCGTGCGGAGGGCCAGGCATTGCCGGCCCACTCCGAGGTCAGCGCGGCCGGCGGACGCTTGCAGCAACTCTCATCCGGGCAGGTCGACGTGGACCGCTCGGTGGTTTCCCGGCCGCGGAACCACTTCACCTGCGCATACGGGACACCCACGGAGAGCGAGAACTCCCCGTTCGCGGAGCGCTCCGTGCGCGCCGTGCACCAGTAGGTCCCGGCCGGGGTGTCGGTGTACTGGTTGTAGGCACTGAACTTGTCCGGCACATCGAAAACCACCCGGGAGGTCCAGTTCTTGCAGGACGGCTGGCCCTCGATGGCGCCGGTGTGGTCCTGCGGGAACGTCACTCCGTCGTTCTCGTAAGCCTTGTAGATAATGCCGCTTTTGTGCGTCTTCTGGAAGTGCGTCCGCAGGTCCAGGTGCTCGGTGGCGAGGTTGGTAAAGCGGTGCGCCGCGGTCTCATACGACACGGCGAAGGCGTCCCGAATGTCCTCCACCGAGATCTCCTTGGCCTGCTTGGCCTTTTGCAGGAACTCCACGGTGGCCTGCTCCGGCAGCAGCAGCGCAGCAGCAAAGTAGTTGGTGGCCACCCGCTGCATCAGGAAGTCGCCGTAGTTCGTGGGGGTCTGGTGCCCCAGGACATAGTGGCCCAGTGCCTGCAGCAGCACCGAGCGCGGATCATGGTCGCTGCGCGCGTTCTGGGTGAGGTAGATCCGGCGGTTCTTGAGGTCGGTCACCGAACGAGTGGAGTGCGGGAGGTCGCCCACGTGGTGCAGGCTGAACCCGAGATGCCCGGCAATGTCTGCGATGACGTGGTGGGAGAGCGGGCCGCTGGTGTGGCCGACGGAGGCGAGGACCTTTTGCGCTTCCGCCTCGTACTCCGGGAAATAATTGTTCCGCTCGCGCATCATGGCGCGCAGCTTCCCGTTCGCGCGGCGGGCCTCCTCCGGCGTCGCCACCTGCTCGTTGAGCCGCCGTTCCAGCTCGTGTTGGAGCCCCACCATGGACTCCAGCACATCCATGGGCAGCCGGGAGCTGATCCGGATCGTCGGCAGCTTCAGCGACTCATAGATGGGGCTGCGCTGGTAGCGCTCCAGCTCAATCTCCAGGGCCGCGCGACGGTTGGGCGGTTCCGCACCGAGCAACTCGTCGATGCTGACACCAAGGGCCCCCGCCAGCTGCTGGAGCAGACCGAGCTTGGGTTCGCGCTTTCCGTTCTCGATCAGGCTCAGCTGGCTGGGGGCCGTTCCCACCGTGGCGCTCAGGTCATCAAGAGTGAGTCCGGCGGCCTTGCGGAGGTGCCGGACCCGGCGGCCCATGCTGATGACGTCGACTTCCGGGACGGCGGGGGCGGTCGCTGCGGATGCGGGACGGTTCCAACTGGCGGGGTGCATTTCTTAAGAATACGCGAAGAAGTTCATTTCTTTCCATGGTTTTGGTCTAGAAAGATGCGTGGAAGTGCAGAAAAGTGGGTCTTACGGAAAAGTTACACCGCTCCGGATCAGCCAGGGGCTCTGCGAAGAAGCAGCGCACCCGGTCCCGGACCCACCAAGGAGACAAAGATGACTGCAGCATTTGAGCCCACCCAGCAGACGCCCGCTGAGCAAGCCGCGGCCCTGGAGCTCGAGTGGGCCGCCAACCCGCGCTGGGAAGGTGTCACCCGGGACTACAAGGCCTCCGACGTCGTCCGGCTGCGCGGCCGTGTCTCCGAGGAACACACACTGGCACGCCGCGGCTCGGAGAAGCTGTGGAAGCAGCTCACCGCCGAGCACAGGGAAGGCAAGTACACCAACGCCTTGGGTGCACTGACCGGCAACCAGGCAGTGCAGCAAGTCAAGGCCGGCCTGCGTGCCATCTACCTTTCCGGCTGGCAGGTTGCGGCCGACGCCAACAACTCCGGCCACACCTACCCGGACCAGTCCCTCTACCCGGCCAACTCGGTGCCCACTGTGGTCCGGCGTATTAACAATGCCCTGCTCCGCGCCGACCAGATCGAGTTCTCCGAAGGCATCCAGACCGTTGAGGACTGGATGGTCCCGATCATCGCCGACGCCGAGGCAGGCTTCGGCGGGCCGCTGAACGCCTACGAACTGATGAAGTCCATGATCCAGGCCGGCGCCTCGGGAGTGCACTGGGAAGACCAGCTCGCTTCGGAGAAGAAGTGCGGCCACCTCGGCGGCAAGGTCCTGATCCCCAGCCAGCAGCACGTCCGCACACTGAACGCCGCCCGCCTGGCAGCCGACGTCGCGGGCACCCCTTCCGTCATCATCGCCCGCACCGACGCCGAGGCAGCCACCCTGATCACTTCCGACGTCGACGACCGGGACAAGGAATTTGTCACCGGCGAGCGCACCGCGGAAGGCTTCTACAAGGTCCGCAACGGGATCGAACCCTGCATCGCCCGCGCCAAGGCCTACGCCCCGTATTCCGACCTCATCTGGATGGAAACGGGCACCCCGGACCTGGAGCTGGCACGTAAGTTCGCCGAATCCGTCAAGGCAGACTTCCCGGACCAGATGCTCTCCTACAACTGCTCGCCGTCGTTCAACTGGAAGAAGCACCTCGACGACGCCACGATCGCCAAGTTCCAGCGCGAACTCGGCGCCATGGGCTTCACCTTCCAGTTCATCACCCTGGCCGGCTTCCACGCCCTGAACTACTCGATGTTTGATCTCGCCCACGGCTACGCCCGGGAAGGCATGAGCGCCTACGTCGAGCTGCAGGAGAAGGAATTCGCCTCCGAATCCCGCGGCTACACCGCGACCAAGCACCAGCGCGAAGTTGGCACCGGCTACTTCGACGACATCGCAACCGCGCTCAACCCGAACGCATCCACCTTGGCCCTGGTGGGATCCACCGAAGAAGGCCAGTTCCACTAGACACCCGACGGCGGTGCCTCCGTCCGGCCTTCGGTCCGGCATTGCTCTGCCTGCTATTCCCCATTGCCGCCGCTGCTTCGTTTCCACATCGCGGGGCGGCAATGGGGCCCCTTTTACGCAGGCTGCCGCAACACCGGCACCTTCGGCCTGGTACGCACGTCGCCAGCCGCCCTCGAACTTGCTTCTTCTCTAGGGAGAGATTGAAATGAACAGTTTCACTGACAACTTCACCATCAACGGAATCACGTTGACGGCCCAGCCCATCTGCCGGCAGAGCGAGGTCCTGACGCCGGACGCGCTGGCCTTTGTTGGCAAGCTGCACAAGGCCACTGCGGAACGTCGGCTGGAGCTGCTGCAGGCCCGCCGTGACCGCCGCCAGCAGATCGGCAAGGGCCAGGACCCGCGGTTCCTGAGCGAGACCGAGTCCGTGCGCAACGATCCGACCTGGCGCGTCGCCCCGCCCGCCCCCGGCCTGACGGACCGTCGAGTCGAGATCACCGGCCCGGTGGACAAAAAGATGACCATCAACGCGCTGAACTCCGGTGCGAAGGTGTGGCTCGCGGACATGGAGGACTCCTCCACCCCGTCGTGGCGCAACGTCATCCAGGGCCAGCTCAACCTCATCGACGCCTTGGAGCGCCGGATCGACTTCACCTCAACCGAGGGCAAGGAATACAAACTCCACCCCGCCGCGGACCTGCCGACGATCGTGGTCCGTCCCCGCGGCTGGCACCTGCCGGAAAAGCACATGCTCATTGACGGCACCCCGATCGCCGGCGGCATCGTGGACTTCGGCCTGTACTTTTACCACAACGCCCGCCGCCTGATCTCGCAGGGCAAGGGTCCGTACTTCTACCTGCCGAAGATCGAGAACCACCTCGAAGCCCGCCTGTGGAACGACATCTTTATCCTCGCCCAGGACCTGCTCGGCATCCCGCAGGGCACCATCCGCGCCACCGTGCTGATCGAAACCATCACCGCCGCGTTCGAAATGGAGGAAATCCTCTACGAGCTCAAGGACCACGCCGCGGGTCTGAACGCCGGCCGCTGGGACTACATCTTCTCCCTGATCAAGAACTTCCGCACCCGCGGCCCGCGTTTTGTCCTGCCGGACCGCAGCCAGGTGACCATGACGCAGCCGTTTATGCGTGCCTATACCGAACAGCTGGTCCGGGCCTGCCACAAACGCGGTGCCATGGCGATCGGCGGCATGGCGGCGGCTGTCCCCAACCGCAAGGACGCCGAGGCCAACGCGATCGCCATCGAGAAGGTCCGTGCCGACAAGACCCGCGAGGCCGGCGACGGCTTCGACGGCTCCTGGGTGGCGCACCCGGACCTGGTTCCGGTCTGCCGTGAAGTGTTCGACGGCGTCCTGGGCGAACGCCCGAACCAGCTGGACCGGCTCCGCGAGGACGTCACCCCGGACGACCGCGCACTGCTCGACATCGCCGCCACCACCGGCACCATCACCGAGCAGGGCATCCGGAACAACATCGAAGTTGGCATCCGCTACATCGAGTCCTGGCTTCGCGGCAACGGCGCCGTCGCCATCCACAACCTGATGGAGGACGCCGCCACCGCGGAGATTTCCCGCTCGCAGCTGTGGCAGTGGATCTTCTCCCGTGCCATCACGGACCAGGGCGAGGTCATCTCCCGCGAATGGGTGGAGGACATGCTGGATGAGGAGTTCACCAAGCTGGAACGCTTCGAGGGCGACCGCTTTGCCGACGCCCGGGACATCTTCGAGGAAGTCACGCTCACCCCGTCGTTCCCGGCATTCCTGACCCTGCCGGCCTACGACCGGTTCCTGCATGAAGCGCGCGACGGTGAGCTCCCGGTCGAGGACCCCGCACTCGCCCCCGCCTGAGGTCCGGACCGGACCCCCGGAAGGTAAAGATTTCCGTCTGCTGGGCTGCCACGCCCTTCGCAACAGGCACCCCCGAGATCCGGGGCGGCGGCCCAGCGACGGAAGACCCCCGCAGCAACTCGACGACGGCGTCGGGAAGTAACAGCCAGGGCCCATGTTCCCCAGGGAATATGGGCCCTGGCTGTCCCTCCGCGGAAGCGGTGCGCCCGGTTCAGTGTGCTTTCGGGACGTGACGGAGCGAAAAAGCGGTGCCCAGGATGAACATCGCCACGGAGCCGAGCACCATCAGCAGTGGCCCGGTCCAGGACCCCGAGACGCCGTTTACATAGCCCAGGAGGGTCGGCGCCAGCGCGCCAAAGGAATAGCCGACCCCCTGCACCACGGCGGACATCCGGCCGGCCGAGGCCTGATCCCGGGCCAGCCGGATGATGGCAATAAAAACCAGGGTGATGCCGCCGCCCTGGGCGATGCCCCCGAACGAGGACCACAGCCACCACAGCCCGGGCGAGAGCAGCAGGCCCGCCGGGACGGTCAGCCACAACAATCCCAAAGTGAGTCCGACCGCCGTCGTACTGGCGAAACGGGCCGCCAGCGGAACCCCCAGACCGCCGACGATGGCGAGAATCTGGAACAGTGAGGACCCGGCGCCGGCCCCATCGGCCGTCATGCCCAGCTCGTCGGCGAGGATACTGGGCAGCCACGCGGTCACACCATAGTAAGAGAACGCCTGCCCGGCGAATCCCACGGTCAGTCCGACCGTAATCCAGCGCGACGCGCGCTTGATCCCGGCGCGTCCCGCGTCCGGCATTGGGACGGGTTCAGGGCGGAATGCCCGGTTGCCGAAAGCGAACAGCCAGGCCAGCACGGCCGCGACGGCGAAGAGCCCGCAGGCGCCAAGGGCCAGCCGCCACCCAAGCATCCCGGCCAGCGGCGCCATCACCATGGCGGTGACAAAGGAGCCAATGTTAAGGGCCGCGGTGTAGATGCCCATCGCGGTGGCCTGCCGGGCCGGTGCAAAGTCCCGCCGGATGATCAGCGGCACGGCGATGTTGCCGATCGTGATGGCGATCCCGAGGATCGCGGTGCCCAGCATAACCGTGGCGCCGCTGCCGGCGGAACGGACAATGATGCCCAGCAGCACCCCCAGGAGGGTGAGACTGATGGCGGCTTCGGCGCCGAGTTTGCGCCCGGTCAGCGAGGCGAGCGGGGAGGCGAGGGCGAAGCACAGCACCGGGATGCCCGTCAGGAGGCCCAGTTCCACCGGAGAGAAGCCGAGTTCCTGCTGCATCAGGCCGACCACCGGCGCCACGGCCACGAACGGGCCGCGCATGTTCAGGGCGATGAGCCCGATTGCGGCCAGCAGGATCCAGCTGCGCGGCACCTTGGCGAGGACGTTGGCGCTCATGGCTGCCGCAGCCCGGCCGGCGGGCGGAAATATGCTTTCATCAATCCCATTGCTATCACGGGCCACGGCCGGGCAGGCGTTTATGACAGGTCCCCGAACCCGAGTGTTAGCCCGCCGCCTGCAGGGTCGCCTCGATCGCTGCCGGCGAGAGGACGTACTGCGTGACCATCTGGCTGGCGCCCAGGATGGCGGCCTGGTCCCCGGCCATGGACAGGCCGATCCGCAGGTGGGTGGTGGCCAGCGGCAGCGAACGCCGGTAGACCACCTCCCGGACCCCCGCCATCAGGTGTTCGCCGGCCTGGCCCAGGCTTCCGCCGATCACGATGACCGAAGGATTAAGCAGGTTCACCACGGTGGCCAGGACGTCGCCGAGGTCCCGGCCGGCTTGGCGCAGCGCCTGGATCGCCTGCAGGTTTCCGCCGGCCACAAGCCGCAGCACGTCGCCGCCGTTTTCCGCCTGCAGGCCTTGGAGCGCCAGGCCGTGCGCGATGGCGGGGCCGGAGGCGAGCGCCTCAAGGCAACCGTAGTTGCCGCAGCGGCAGAGCACCTCGTCGCCGCGGGGCACCCGGACGTGGCCGAGGTCTCCGGCCGTGCCGTCGGCGCCGCGCTGGAGTTGGCCGCTGCTGATGATGCCGGCGCCAATGCCGGTGGCCACCTTGATAAAGAGGAAGTTCTCGTGTTCCGGCCAGTAGCCGGTCCGCTCCCCTAACGCCATGATGTTAACGTCGTTATCCACCAGCACGGGGACCGGCAGCGAGCGCCGGACGTGCCGGACGACGTCGAACCCGTCCCAGCCGGGCATAATGGGCGGCTTCACCGGCATTCCGGTGCCGTGCTCCACGGGGCCGGGCAGTCCGATGCCGACGCCTGCGAGGTCGTCCCTGCCGCGGCCGGCCTGGCCCAGCAGCTTGGTCCCTTCGGCGACGAGACGGTCCAGCACAACATCCGGGCCGTCGGCGACATCCTGGGTCAGCCGACGCTCCGCCAGTACGGTGCCACCCAGGTCCGTAACGGCGATGATCATATGCGTGGCTCCGACGTCGACCGCCAGCACAACGCGGGCGGCCGGGTTGAAGGCAAAGCGCGACGGCGGCCTGCCGCCACTGGAGCTGGCCTCGCCGGCGGGCCCCACCAGTCCGGAATGCATCAGCGCGTCGATGCGGGATGCGACAGTGGAGCGGGCCAGGCCGGTGGTGAGCGCCAGTTCGGCGCGGGTGCGGGCCTTGCCGTCGCGCAACAACTGAAACAGGTCACCGGCTCGGGAAAGGCTGCCGGCGGCCTCGGGCGCGGCGGGTTCGGCGCCGGTGGTCGTACTCATGAGTAAGTGATAGCACGAAGTTCTTATGCATGTCACCTTGAAGAAAGACTGGCACTAAGTTTGCAACTTTTGCTTGACGGTCAGCATAAGTCGTTCTAGCTTGGGGTGTGAGGCGGCTCACTTGCCTGACTGAACCGGACGCCCCACGAAGGTGCGTCGGGCGGTCCAGTAAAAACAGCTGCAGCTCACACCCCAACGACGAGGAGAGACAGTGTCATACTCGATCCAGCTCTACACGGTCCGCAAGGCCCTTGAAGAGGATCTCGCTGGAACCATCCAGCGCCTGGCCGACATCGGCTTCACCATGGTTGAGCCCTATCGTTTCGTCGCCAAAGCCGCTGAACTGAAGCAGGCCATGGCCGAGAACAACCTCACCGCACCTTCCGGCCACGCGCCCCTGCTCAGCGATGATCAGGACGCCATCTTCGCGGCGGCACGGCAGCTGGGCATCGGCACCGTCATCGATCCGCACGTTCCGATCGAGCGCTGGAACACGATCGAGGACATCAAGGAGACCGCATCCCAGCTCAACGCCGCCGCCGCCAAAGGTGCCGGCTATGGCGTCCGCGTCGGCTACCACAACCACTGGTGGGAAGTTGAGTCGGTGATCGACGGCAGGACCGCCCTGGAGCACCTCGCCGACCATCTGGACCCGGAGGTCGTCCTCGAGCTCGACACGTACTGGGCTGCCGTCGGCGGCCAGGATCCGGCCGGCCTCCTCGCCCGTCTGGGCAACAGGGTGAAGTTCATCCACATCAAGGACGGACCCGTCACCGCCGACCCCGCCAGCCAACTCGCCGTGGGTGACGGCAAGATGCCGGTCTGGGACGTACTCGCGGCGGCAGGATCCCTCGAAGCCGGTGTGATCGAACTGGACGATTTCCAGGGCGACATGTTCGACGCGGTCCGGGACAGCTACAACTACCTCAGCGCCGGGAAGGTCTCCGCATGAGCCACTCAGCAGCAGCGTCCGGCCCGCTTGGATCGGGACCTGTCGGCGTCGGCATTATCGGCGCCGGGGTCATCAGCAAGCAATACCTGGATAACCTCACGAGCTTCCCGGACGTCAGGGTCGTCGCGATCGGGGACCTCTTCGAGGAGGCTGCCGCCGCCCGCGCAGCCGAGTACGGGATTGAAAACCACGGCGGAGTCGACGCCGTACTGGGCAACCCCGACGTCGAGATCGTCATCAACCTGACCATCCCGGCAGCCCACGTCGAGGTGGCCACCCAGGCCGTCAACGCCGGCAAACACGTCTGGAGCGAGAAGCCCTTCTCGCTGGACCGCGAAAGCGGCCGCGGACTGCTCAAGGCGGCCGACGCCGCCGGTCTTCGGCTCGGCTGCGCCCCGGACACCTTCCTCGGCGCGGGGCTGCAGACCGCGCGCCGGATGATCGATCGCGGCGACATCGGCACACCACTGACGGCCCTGACCCTAATGCAGTCGCCCGGCCCGGAGTCCTGGCACCCGAACCCCGCATTCCTCTTCCAGGACGGCGCCGGTCCCCTGTTCGACATTGGCCCGTACTACCTCACCACCCTGGTCCAGACCTTCGGCAGTGTCCGACGGGTGGCGGCGTTCGGCTCCACGTCCCGCGAAACCCGGGTCATCGGTTCCGGACCGAAGGCCGGCGAGGAATTCGCCGTCACCGTCCCCACGCACGTCAGCTCCATCCTGGAGTTCGAAGGCGGCGAGTCCGGCCAGAGCATTTTCAGCTTCGATTCACCGTTCAAGCGCGCGGGCTTTGTGGAAATCACCGGCTCCGACGCCACCATCGCCCTGCCGGACCCGAACAACTTCGACGGCGACATCCGGATCTGCGCGCTTGGCTCCGACGACTGGACCACCGTCCCGTCCATCGGCTCCACCGCCGGCCGCGGCGCAGGGGTGCTGGAAATGGCCCGCGCCATCCGCGCGGGCCGGCCGCACCGGGCCCAGGGTGAGCTGGCATTCCACATCCTCGACACCATGGCCGCCATCTCCGACTCGATCGACACCCGCGCCTTCGTGGAGGTCGAAAGCTCCGCCGCCAAGGTCCCTGCCCTACCCGAGGACTGGGATCCGACCGCGGCGACACTCGCTGCCCGGTAGTCCCAGCCCGACCCTATACACCAGCCCCAGCTCGACGACGAGAAACCCGGAGCAACCATGAAGAACCCCATTAAAGTCCTGTCGGCCCTGGCCGCCACGGCATCGCTGGCATTCGGCATGACCGCCTGCGGCGGCAGCAGCCATGCAACCAACAGTGACACCATCACCTACTGGGCCTCCAACCAGGGCAACAGCCTCGAGGACACCGCGGCCAAGCTCAAGCCCAGCCTGGACCGTTTCACCGAGAAGACCGGAGTGAAGGTCAAGCTCGAGGTCATCGGCTGGAGCGACTTGTACAACCGCATCCTGACCGCCGTCACCAGCGGCGACGGCCCCGACGTCCTGAACATCGGCAACACCTGGGCAGTCACCCTGCAGGAAACCGGCGCGTTTGAACCGGTGGAGGGTGCCTTGCTCGAAGCTGTCGGCGGCAAGGACCGTTTCCTGCAGACCAGCTGGTCCACCGGCGGCGCTGATGGCAAGGCCCCGACCTCGGTCCCGCTGTACGGGCTCGCGTACAACATGTACTACAACCCGAAAATGTTTAAGGAGGCCGGCATCGAGGCGCCGCCGGTCACATGGGATGAGTTCGTCGCAGACGCCAAGAAGCTGACCAAGGACACCAACGGCGACGGAAAGCCGGACCAGTGGGGCTTTACGGCTGCCGGAGCCTCGGTCTCCGCCAACTCCCACCAGGCCTTCGTGCGCGGGCTGCAGAACGGCGGCGCCCTCTTCGACAAGGACGGCAAACCGACGTTTGACAGTGCCGCCCAGGTCGAGGGTGTGAAGCAGTGGGTTGACCTGATGGCAACTGACAAGGTGATGTCGCCCTCGGACGCCGAAATCTCGGATGGCTCGCAGAAAGTGGACAACCTGATCAACGGCAAGGCAGCAATGGTTTTCGACCAGAGCCCGGTTAAGAACTTTGAGGCCCGCGGCTTCACGGACTGGGCCGTTGCCCCCATCCCCATGATGAAGGCAGGTGCCAGCGGACCCGAAGGCACCCAGAGCCACGTCGCCGGCATCAACCTGAGCGTGTTCAAAAATTCCAAGAACAAAGAAAACGCAATCAAGCTGGCCGGCTGGCTCACCAGCGACGCCGAGCAGGTCGCGCTGAACAAGGCCTACCGTTCCCTGCCGGTGGTTTCCAGCGTCTCCTCGGATGCCGCATTCCAAACCGACGAGGTCAAGCTCAAGAACGACGCACTGGCCAACCATGCCCTGCCCATGCCGCTGATCCCGAAGGAAGGCCAGATGGAAACGCTGACAGGCACCGCGATCAAGAACCTTTTTGCCAAGGCTGCCACCGGGACCGTCACGGAAGCAGACGTCCAGTCCGCCCTCAAGGATGCCAACAACCAGATGGTTGCGGCCCAGTAACAATGCCTGACAGGTGCGGGGGCCACGCCCCCGCACCTTCGGCCAAGGAGCTTCCATGACCCACTCAGCATTGGACCGCGGCGATCCCGCACCCGGCGGCGGCGACGCCCCGCAGCCAGGGCTCGCCTCCGGCCCTGTTCCTGATCCTCCGGCGGCACGGACCGCATTGCCGGTCCGCAAGAAGAAAAAGTCCTTCCTCCCCTACGGCCTTGTCCTGCCAGCGGCCCTGCTCGAGCTGCTCATCCATATCGGCCCGATGCTTCTGGGGGTGTGGATTGCCTTTATCTCGCTCACCCAGCTCAACCTCACCAACTGGCTCAACGCCCCGTTCGTCGGCCTGCAGAACTTCGTCAACGGACTGAACCCCGAAAGCACCATCGGCCAGGCGTTCTTTAGCACCGTCGGCCGGACCCTGCTCTACACCGTGACGGTGGTTGGCTTCTCCTGGGTCCTGGGCATGGCCGGCGCGGTGTTCCTGTCCTCCAATTTCAAGGGCCGCGCCATCCTGCGGACCTTCTTCCTGGTTCCCTACGCCCTGCCTGCCTATGTGGGCACAATCGCCTGGGCCTTTATGTTCAATCAGCGCGACGGCGCCGTGAACCAGATCCTCGTTGACACCCTGCACCTTTTTGGGGACGAGCGTCCGTTCTGGCTCCTGGGCCAAAACTCCTTTGGTGCCATGATCGTGGTGAACGTCTGGCAGCTGTGGCCGTTCGCGTTCCTGATGCTGATGGCCGCCCTGCAGACCGTCCCCGCCGACGTCTATGAAGCCGCTTCGATTGACGGGGCCTCGCTCTGGCAGCAATTCCGCAGCATTACCCTGCCGATGGTCCGCCCTGCGAACGGCGTGCTGCTGCTGGTGATGTCGCTCTGGACCTTCAACCAGTTCAACATCCCGTTTGTGCTCTTCGGCGCGGCCTCCCCGAAGGAAGCTACCCTGGTTTCGCCGCTGATCTACCAGAACTCTTTCGGCAGCTGGAACTTCGGCCTGGGCGGCGCCATGAGCGTACTGCTCCTGATCGCTTTGTTCATTGCGTCCTTCTTCTACATCCGCATGGTGCTGCCCAAGGGGGCCGACAATGATTGAGACCCGCAACTTCCGCATTCTGCGCAATATCGTCCTGACCATCTTGTCCCTCTGGGTGGCCGTGCCGCTCTACGTCGTTGTGTCCACTTCGCTCAAGCCCCTCAAGGACGTCTCCGGGCTGTTCCAGTGGATCCCGGACGAGCTCACGGCTTCGCCCTACTTCGATATCTGGACCACGGTGCCGCTGGCCAAGTATTTCCAGAACAGCCTGATCATCACGGTGGCCGCCACGGTCTGCTCGGTGACCGTCGCCGTACTGGCCGCGTACGCCGTCGCGCGGCTGCAGTTCCGCGGCCGGCGCGCCTTCAGCCTGACGGTGCTGTCCACCCAGATGTTCCCCGGCATCCTGTTCCTGCTGCCGCTGTACCTGATCTTCACGCAGATCAGGAACGTCACCGGGTTGCAGCTCCAGGGCTCATACCTGGGCCTGATTATCACGTACATGACCTTCACCCTGCCGTTCGCCATCTGGATGCTGACCGGGTATTTCGCCGCCATCCCCAAGGAACTCGAAGAGGCCTCGATGATCGACGGCACCGGCCGGATGGGCGCCCTGTTCCGGGTCATCCTGCCCGTGGCCAAGCCGGGCATCATCGCCGTGGCGGTGTACTCGTTTATATCCGCCTGGGGGGAAGTCCTGTTCGCCTCGGTCCTGACCAACGAGGCGACCAAAACGCTGTCCCTGGGGCTCAAGTCCTATGCCAGCGAATCCGACGTGTTCTGGAACCAGTTGATGGCCGCGTCCGTGGTGGTCAGCCTGCCCGTACTCATCGGCTTCATCCTGGTCCAGAAGCACCTCGTCTCCGGGCTGTCGGCAGGGGCAGTGAAGTAGGCGCGGCAAGCGCAGTGAATTCCACCCGGCCCACCCCCTGACCCGGCATGCGCCGTAGCGGCCCGGCCACCCCAGTTCCAAGGAGCATCAGATGACGACGGCGCCCACGCCACCGCCGGCGCAGCCCGGCACCCGCACCTTCACCCCGTCCGGCGGGGCAACCGGGTCCCCTGCCGGTTCCCCGCTCGGCGTGGCCATGATTGGCTACGCGTTTATGGGCAAGGCCCACTCGAACGCCTGGCGCAACGTGGCCAGCTACTTCGACGTCCCGGCCTTCGAACAACGCGTCCTGGTCGGACGGGACGCGGCCGGGGTAGCCGAAGCGGCCGCCAGGTACGGCTGGGCGGAGTCCTCCACCGACTGGCGCTCGGTGATCGAACGCGACGACATCCAGGTCGTGGACATCTGCGCCCCGGGCTTTATGCACGCGGAGATCGCCGTCGCCGCGCTGGCCGCCGGCAAGCATGTGCTGGTGGAGAAGCCACTGGCCAACACCCTGGCCGAGGCCGAGTCGATGACCGCTGCGGCGAAGTCGGCCCGGCGCCAGGGTATCCAGTCCATGATCGGCTTCAACTACCGGCGCGTCCCGGCCCTGGCCCTGGCCCGGGAACTGATCAGTGAGGGCCGGCTGGGCGCCGTCCGGCACGTCCGGGCGGCATATCTGCAGGACTGGCTCGTTGACCCGGCGTCGCCCATAACGTGGCGGCTGAACAAGGACACCGCCGGCTCCGGGGCGCTGGGGGACATCGCCTCGCACGCCATCGACCAGGTGCTCTTCCTGCTTGGCGACCAGGTCACCGAGGTCTCCGGCCGGCTGCACACTTTCACCTCGCACCGCCCCGGCCGGAACGGACTCGAAGAAGTAACTGTCGACGACGCCGCCTGGGCCACGCTTTCGCTCGCCTCCGGAGCCGTCGCCTCGGTGGAAGTCTCCCGGGTCGCCACCGGGCGGAAAAACTCGCTCAAACTGGAGATCTACGGGGACAAGGGTTCCCTGCTCTTCGACCTTGAGTCGCTGAACGAACTGGGTTTCCTGGACGCAACGGTGCCGGTCCGGGAACAAGGCTTCCGGCGCATCCTGGTCAACGAACCGGTTCACCCCTATGCCGCCGCCTGGTGGCCGCAGGGGCACGTGATTGGCTGGGAACACACTTTCACCCACGAAATCCGGGACTTCCTCGTCGCGATCGGCGCCGGCTTCGAGCCCTCGCCGTCCTTCGAGGACGGCTTGATAGTCCAGCGTATTCTGGCCGCTGTGGAGAAAAGTGCGGCGGCCAAAAGCTCCATCATCCAACTCGCCGGCGAGCCGACCGCCGGCATCCCTGCATCGAACCCCGCCCCCGAAGGAGCCTGACATGGCCCGCCCGTACACCCTGTTCACCGGCCAGTGGGCCGACCTGCCCTTCGAGGAAGTGGCTCGCCTGGCATCCGGCTGGGGCTACGACGGCCTGGAAATCGCCGTCTCGGGGGACCACCTGGACGCCTGGCGCTGGGACGAACCCGGCTACGTCGAGTCCAAACTCGCCGTGCTTCAGAAGTACAACCTCAAGGTCTGGGCCATCTCCAACCACCTCAAGGGCCAGGCCGTCTGCGATGATCCGATCGACTTCCGGCACGAGGCCATCGTCGGGGCCAAGGTCTGGGGCGACGGCGACCCCGAAGGCGTCCGGCAGCGAGCCGCCGAGGAAATGAAACACACGGCACGCCTGGCCAGGGCCCTGGGCGTGGACACCGTAGTCGGGTTCACCGGCTCCTCGATCTGGCAGTACGTCGCGATGTTCCCGCCCGTACCGGAAAAGGTCATCGAGGCCGGCTACCAAGACTTCGCCGACCGCTGGAACCCCATCCTGGACGTCTTCGACGAATGCGGCGTCCGCTTCGCCCACGAGGTCCACCCGTCCGAGATCGCCTACGACTACTGGACCACAGTCCGGACCCTCGAGGCGATCGGCCACCGCGAGGCCTTTGGGCTGAACTGGGACCCCTCCCACTTTATGTGGCAGGGCATCGACCCGGTCTCCTTCATCTGGGACTTCCAGGACCGGATCTACCACGTGGACTGCAAGGACACCAAGCTGCGCCCCACCGGCCGGAACACCGTTATGGGCTCACACCTGCCCTGGGGCGACCCGCGCCGCGGCTGGGACTTCGTCTCCGCCGGCCGCGGCGACGTGCCGTGGGAATCGTCCTTCCGCGCCCTGACCGCGATCGGCTACACCGGCCCGATCAGCATTGAATGGGAGGACGCCGGCATGGACCGGCTGCACGGCGCCCCCGAAGCCCTCGCCGCGCTCAAGAGGTTCGACTTCCCGGCGTCGAATACCTCCTTCGACGCCGCGTTCAAGCAGTAAGTCAGGGGTCCTTGGTGCCCCGGGCGCTGGCAGCCGGCCACCGCTGCGAAGTCTGGATCGCGTCCCTGACCACGGGTGCCCGCGAGCTCATCCTCACCAGCGCCGTGTTGCTGGAAGCGCCGAACTGGGCAGCGGACAATTCTGCGCTTTTCCTCAACGGTGCCGGTGGCTTGTGGCGGCTGGACATGTCCAGCCGCTCGCTCGGGCAGGTCCCTCTCACCGGCATCCCCGATCTGAACAATGATCATGTTCTGGCCCCCGGCTGCAACCACATCTACCTCTCCGCCGATGACGGCCACATCTACCGGGCGGCGATCCAGGGCGGGGAAGCGGTCCGGGTAACGGAGCACGACGGGTCTTCGCACTTCCTGCACGGCGTGAGTCCGGACGGACGCGAACTCGCCTATGTGGGGGTTGCGGCGGGTGATTTCGCGAAACCGGGTCTGCTCATCACGATGCCGGCCGGGGGCGGACCCGGGACAACAATTGACACCGGGCCGGGGCATTGCGACGGGCCGGAATACGCACCGGAGGGCGAGTGGATCTACCTCAATACCGAGAGTTTCGGCGACTGGCCCGGGCACGCGCAAATCGCTCGTGTTCGCAGCGACGGATCAGGGCTGGAGCAATTGACCCGGAGCGGAACAGCCGATTGGTTCCCGCATATTTCCCCCGACGGGCTTCACGCCGCTTATCTTCGGTTCCCGGCAGGTACCGTCGGCCACCCGGCAGATCTGCCCGTCGAGGTCGTAACGGTCTCGACGGCGGACTGGAACACCGCGCTGCACACCTGGACCCTGCGCGGGGGCCAGGGGACGCTCAACGTCAACAGCTGGTCTCCCGATTCAACCCGGTTCGCCTACGTCGCGTACCCGCTCGGCTGACTCCCGCAGCGGACTCCGGGCGCAACAACGCTTCACAAAGCGCAGGCCGCCGCTTCCGCGGGCTACGGTTCTGGGCATGACGCACGTAATCAGACCGGCAACCGCCCACGACGCCGCCCGGCTGGCCGGTCTCGCGGCCGTCACCTTCCCGCTGGCGTGCCCGCCGGGTTCTTCCCCGGAAGACATCGCCGCCCACCTCGCTAGTACACTCAGCGAGGCCAACTTCCGCAGCTACATTGCCGATCCTGGGGTCACCGTCCTGGTGATCGACGGCGGCGGTGACCTCCGGGGCTACAGCCTCCTGGCCACCCGCCCCACCGGGGACCCGGCCGTCGCTGCGGTCCTGACAGAACGCCCGTGCACCGAGCTGAGCAAGTGCTACGTGCATCCGGACCACCACGGCCTCGGCGCCGCAGCCGAATTGATGCATGCGAGTATCGGGGCAGCCGCGGCGGCCGGCGCCCGCGGACTGTGGCTCGGGGTGAACAGCCAGAATGCCCGCGCCATCAGGTTCTACGAGAAGTCCGGCTTCCGCAGGGTCGGCACCAAATCATTTACGCTCGGAAACACCGTGGAACACGACTTCGTGATGGAACGCCGGCTCACCCCGTGACCAACCCGACAGTGCCCGGGGGAATGGAGCCGGCCCGGTGCGGGTTGCGGTGGATATGAAGATTGAAATCTGGTCCGACGTCGCTTGCCCCTGGTGCTACATCGGCAAGCGCCGCTTTGAAACCGCACTCGCGGCCTTCCCGCACCGCGATTCGGTGCAGGTGCTCTGGCGCAGCTACCAGTTGGATCCTTCCCTGCCGGACCACTACGACGGCACGACCCTGGAGTACTTGAGCACCCGCAAGGGTATGGCCCCGGCCCAGGTCGCCGGAATGTTCGCACATGTGGCGGAGCAGGCCAAGGGCGAGGGCCTCAACTACCGTTTCGACGACGTCGTTGTCGCGAACAGCTTCAGCGCCCACCGGCTGATCCACCTCGCCGCCGCGCACGGGTTCCAGGATGCTGCGAAGGAGCGGCTGCTCAGCGACCACTTCGAACACGGTAAAGATATCGGCAGCCAGGACTACCTGACCTCTCTGGGTCTGGATCTGGGGATCGGTGCTGCCGAATTGGACGAGCTGTTCAGCACCGACAAATACGCCGATGAGGTGCGGCTGGACTTCGAAGAAGGGCGGGCGCTGGGTATCACCGGTGTACCGTTCTTTGTGATCGACCGCAAGTTCGGGCTCTCCGGCGCCCAGCCCGCCGAGACGTTCAGCAACGCCCTCGAACAGGCCTGGCAGGAGAGCCGCCCCCTGACGATGGTCCCGGCCGGCGCCGGCGGCGCCGCTGAAACTGCGGCGGCCTGCGGACCGGATGGTTGCGCCGTCTAACGGCTGCCGCGGCTGGCGACATAGCGCATTTTGCTGACAGATCGCGCTAAAGTGTCCGTATGCCCAGGATTTCGGCGGCGAACAACGCCGCCCAACGCGCCGAAACCCAGCGGCGTATCCTGACCGGTTTCGGCGAGCTCCTCTTTACGCATGGCCTGCCGGGGCTGACGATGACCGACGTCGCACGGCATGCCCGGATTGGCCGGACGGCGGTCTACAACTACTACGCGGACATCGAAGAACTGCTGATTGCGTACGCGCTGGATCAGACGGGGCGTTTTCTGGTTGACCTGAGGCAGTCCCTGGATTCCTTGGAGAACCCGGTGGACCGTCTGGCCCGCTACGTCCGCGCCCAGGTTGAGGACCTCAGCCGGCGCCACCTGCCACCCGGACCCGCAATGGCCACAGTGCTCTCGCCGGCATCGTTCGCAAAACTCGCCGGCCACGTAGGGGAGCTCAGCCAGCTGTTGCAGGGCATCCTGCGGGCCGGCATGGCCCAGGGTTACCTGCCGGACGCAGACGTCATCCAGCTGGCGCAGCTTATCCACGGCACCCTCTCATCCAGTGCCGCCCGTGGCGACGGTGCGTCCGGGGACGCCGAGGCAGAAGCCCGGCTGGCCCGGACGGTGCGTTTTATCCAACTGGGCGCCGGTGCACGGTTTGACGGCGAAGGCCGGCCCGTCCGCCGAATCGTCTAACCGCCGGGAGCGGGCGTGACCGCAGGCGTAATGGAACCCGGCTCATCCACTACCCGGCGGTCCTCCCGCGGACAGCTAAGCTTGCCGGGGGTTTGATCGACCAGTTCCGGCTTCGCGAGTTCCTTGAAGTCCCCGGTGAGGACAACGTCCACGCTGGGGTCCGTCCTCCCGTCCTGGAAATAATCCGAGCCCGGCAGGTTGCGCTGCACGCTGAACGCCGCGGACTGGCCGGCGGCACCGGAGACAACCAACGCCACCCCGCGGTAGCCCGACGTCGAATTGTCGACGGCGCCGACCAGGAACTTCCGGGCCGCGAACTCGTCGGCCACGGTGCGGGCCAGACCGGGGCGGGATGTTGAGTTATAGACATTGAGGTTGATCTTCTCCGGCGGCGTGTAGTCAAAGCTCGCCGCCGGGCAGGCGGACGCGGCCGTCTGGCTGGGCTGCGCCGTCGGAATCTTAATCTGCCCGTTCATAATCGCGACCGCCACCACAATCGCGGCCGTAACCAGTCCCACCAGCAGCACCAGCACAACGCCGTGGCGGATGCGTCGCCGCATTCTGACCGGATTCTCGTGCAGTTCATCATCCGCCACAAAGGTGGCTCGCAAATCCGCGCCGGTGATGACCTGGTGCCCATGCAGAACCCTGACGTCCTTCGGCTTCCTAGCCATTTATCACCAGAACGCGTGCGTGGATCGCAGTGCGCTGGTGCAGGGCAGTCCGAAGGGCGCGGTGCAGTCCGTCCTCGAGGTAGAGGACGCCGCGGTATTCCACCACATGCGGAAACAGATCGCCGAAGAACGTGGAGTCCTCCGCCAGCAGCGCATCGAGGTCCAACGTGCGCTTGGTGGTCACCAGCTCATCCAGCCGGACCGGCCGCGGTGGCAGCGACGCCCAATCCTTGGGCGTGTGGTAACCATGGTCGGGGTACGGGCGGCCCTCGCCCACGGCTTTGAATATCACCCGGCAAGCCTATGGAACTTGGCTGGCCAAGGGAATCCACCACTCCCGCTAGCGGGAGGTTGTGGCCAAACGGTAACCATCTGTCACACCGTCGAGTCGAACTGTCACAGTGCCATCTTCCGGCAGCACGGCTTCCAACGCATCCATTGGTGCCTGGCTGCTGGGAGAATGGGGTCATGACAACTGCCGAGATCCACGCCTCCCTCACGCCGTCGACTCCCCCGCTGGCACTCCTGCTCGACGTCGACGGTCCGGTAGCGAGCCCCGTCACCCGCACGGTGCAGCCGGAGATCATCGCGGACCTGCTCGCGCTGGCCGGGGCCGGGATCCCGGTGGTCTTTAATACCGGCCGTTCGGCCGACTTCATCCGTGAACAGGTGATGGAGCCGATGATTGCCGCGGGAATGCCGGCCGGCACCCTGATCCATGCGGTATGTGAAAAGGGCGCTGTCTGGTTCAGCTACACCGCTGCGGGGCCCGGCCCAGTGCATGTCGACCATGAACTGGCCGTTCCCCGGGCTTTCAGCGATGACGTCCGCCGGCTCGTGGCGGAGGACTACACCAGCCACATGTTCTTCGACGAAACCAAGCTGGCCATGGTCTCCGTCGAACAGCACATCGCCGTCGAGAGCTCCGACTACCAGGCCGAGCAGCAGCTCTTCGACGCCGACGCCATCGAACTGATGTCCCGGCATGGACTGGGAGTCGTGCGGCTGGACCATCACGTCCCGGACTCCGATGACCGGGTCGACTATCGGGTGGATCCGACCATCATCTCCACCGACATCGAGTCGGTCCGGCTCGGCAAGGACCTCGGTGCGAGCCGGGCCGTGGAACTGCTGGCAGCGCAGGGCGTTACCCCGCAGGCCTGGCGCACGGTGGGCGATTCCCGCACCGACTACGCCATGGCCGATTGGCTGCACCACAACGACCATCCGGTGAAGCATGTCGATGTCCGGCCGGCCGACGGTGTCCCGGTAAAACCTTACGAGGTCCTCACCGCGGCGGATCTGGGTTTGGGTGCGGAAGTCATCCACGACGACGCCGGCGCGGCCTTCCTGCGCAGCTGGCGCCTAGCCCTGGCGGGCTGAGCCGGCCGGCCACTTCCGCAGCATCCCTAGCCGCGGAAATTCCGGCCGATTTTGGGGCGGGCGTTATCATGCAAGTAGGCACCCACTCACGCAAAGAATCACGGAGAACCGAAATTACAGACGCAATGGTCCAGGACGAGATCTATTACGGCAGCCAGGCATCCGTGGACGCCCACGACGAGGTCACCTCCGCGGCTGCGGTCGCGAGATTCCGTACCCGCCAGCACGTCGTGCGCCGGCGGGGCCGCTACGGCCTGATCAACGAAAACCGCACGCCGTACCAGGCCATGGTCGAGGACCTGATGCTCATCAGGTCGGTGCTTGACGACGCCGGGCTCGACTATCTCCTGGTCCGGGGCAATAACGACCGGCCGGTCATCGCTGTGGACTGGAAGGACCGCAAGAAACTCCGCAGCGCCCTCGTCACTGCCTGCCGCGACGAGCCTTTCTACTCGATGACCGTTGACGCCAAAAAGAAGTCCTCCGTCCTGGTTGCCGACGGCGAACTCTCCCCCAACCGGCAGGCCCGGATCTTCCGGTTGTACCGTCCGCGGGTCGAGCCTGAGGGCGGCTTCGAGTTCGGCGCCTCGGCCGGCGTGCAGCTGGAACTGTGGAGTTTCGAGGGGGACCAGCTGATCCTGCCGATCGAGAACTCGTTGACCCGCCGGACACTGCTGGCCCAGGACGCCGTCCGCGGCACGGTGGAGCGCTACGGCCACACTTGGCCCACGATCGAGAACATGTTCGCTGACCACGCAAGTGACATCAGCTTCGACGTCGACATCGTGTTCTCCTGGGTGGACGGCAGTTCCCCGGAGTACATTGCAGCGCGGCGCGCACGGATGGCCGGCGTTGTGGTGGGCGAAGGCGACGACCACGAAGCCCGTTTCCGCCAGATCGACGAACTCAAGTACGCGCTGCGCTCGGTGTACATGTTTGCGCCCTGGGTCCGCCGGATCTTCATCGCCACGGACTCGACCGCGCCGGCCTGGCTTGCGGACCACCCGGGAGTGACGATTGTCCGCAGCGAAGAGTTCTTTGCGGACCCGTCCGTGCTGCCCACCCACAACTCACAGGCCGTGGAGTGCCAGCTTCACAACATCGACGGCTTGTCCGAGCACTTCCTGTACTCCAACGACGACATGTTCTTCGGCCGTGCCGTCGGACCGGACATGTTTTTTACCCCAGGCGGCATCACGAAGTTTATTGAAGCCGAAACCCGGATCGGGCTTGGGGACAACGACGCCGAGCGCAGCGGCTTCGAAAACGCTGCCCGGGTCAACCGAAAATTGCTCTGGGACCGCTTCGGCCGGATCACCACACGGCACCTGGAACACACGGCCGCACCGCTGCGACGCAGTGTCGTGGCCACGATGGAACAGGAGTTTCCGGCCGAATTCGCAAAAACTGCGGCCAGTACCTTCCGCGCGGCCGACAACATCTCGGTGACCAACTCGTTCTACCACTACTACGCCCTGCTCACCGGCCGGGCCGTTACCCAGACGGCGGCAAAGGTGCGCTACGTGGACACCACCGCCAGGGCCGGCCTGAACTACCTGCCAAAACTGCTCGCCAAGCGGAACATGGACTTCTTTTGCCTCAATGACGGAAGCTTCCCCGAGGTTGCCGCTGAGGAACGGGCCGAGCTCGTGACTGACTTCCTGGAGAAGTATTACCCGATCAAGGCCCCCTGGGAAAAGTAGCCGGGCGCGGGCCGCGGGGCGAAACCAACATCGCCCTCCGGCCGCGGTCACCGGACCGGGGTCCCGGCGGGCGACGGCGGGTCCTGCGCTAGCTGCGGGAAGTCAGGCGGCGGTTGCTGGGGGTCCTGGCCGGATCCTCAAGCTTCGCCTTGGCCGGGATGCGGATCCCGGCCGCCGTGATCCGCCGCTGGACCTCCGCGGCCGGAACAATCTCGCCGACCGCGGGTGTGTCGCCGAGCAGGACCACGGAGTGCACAATTGTGTGCTCATAGACGTGCACGAGATTAAACGCCTGGCCGCCGTCGCGCCCGCGAGTTCCGCCGACCGGAACGTTGAGGTCCTGCGTGTAACACGTGGCTGACGCTACCGAGACCGGGATCCCGGCGAAAGTCGCCGTCGTCGAATAGTGTAGGTGGCCACCCAAAATTGCGCGAACGTCGGAGTTCCGCAGGACCCCGGCCAGGGCCGCCTGGTCCCGCAGCTCGACGAGGACCGCGAGATCCAGGACCGAAGGCACCGGCGGGTGGTGCAGGGCCAGGATGGTTCCATCCGGGGCGGGCGTGGCGAGTTCGGCCGCGAGCCACTCCAGTTGCCCGGGGCTCAGCTCGCCGTGGTGGTAGCCCGGAACCGAGGTGTCGAGGGTGATGATCCGCAGCCCGTTGATGAAATACGTTTGGTCCACGGGGGAATCGTCGGCCGGGACGTCCAGCAGGCCGGTACGGAAGTTGGCGCGGTCGTCGTGGTTTCCCATTGCCCAAATGACCTTTGCCCCAAGGGCCTTGCAGGCGGGCTCAACAATGGCCCGCAGTTTGGCGTAGGCCGCCGCTTCGCCCCGGTCGGCCAGGTCGCCGGTGAAAATCACGGCTTCCGGGCGGGCTCCGGAGGCCTGCACTTCGTCAAAAAGTTGTTGGAGCAGGGATTCGCTGTTGACCACACCATGGAGTGGATCCGGACCTCCCAGCAGGTGGGGGTCACTCAGATGGAGTAGAAAATGACGTGGCCGGGGGTGTTCGGCCTCGATGAGCTCCATTGCTACCTTCCTGGTTGGGTGGAGGCTGTAGCCCCCAACGTCCCTCTCAGTAAGGTCTATCCAACCAGACAATCGGCGAACAATGCGCAAACTCCAGTAGGCATGTTTGAAAAAAAGACAACAACGAGTATTCCGGCGAACGCATACTTGCCCCGCTATGCGCTCGCCGGAACGTACTTACTCAGGCACCTGGCTGCTAGCTCAGGTAGCCGTTCGGGTTCAGCACGTACTTCGTGGCGGCGCCGGCGTCGAACTCCGCGTAGCCCTTCGGCGCTTCCTCCAGCGTGATCGCCTTGGCGTTGACGTTCTTAGCGATGTGGACCCTGTCATGCAGGATCGCCATCATCAGCTGGCGGTTGTACTTCATCACCGGGCACTGGCCGGTGGTGAAGCTCAGCGATTTGGCCCAGCCGGTCCCGAGGCTGAGCGAGAGCGCCCCCTTTTTGGCCGCCTCGTCCACACCGCCTGGATCCCCCGTGACGTAGAGCCCCGGAATGCCCAGGGCGCCGCCGGCTGCAGTGATTTCCATCAGCGAGTTCAGCACCGTTGCCGGCGCTTCCTTGGCGTCGTGGCCGTGTCCCCTGGCTTCGAAGCCGACGGCGTCGACGCCGCAGTCGACCTCCGGGACGCCCAGCAGCTGTTCGATCTGCTCCGCCGGGCCGCCTTCGCTCAAATCCACGGTTTCGCAGCCAAAGCTGCGCGCCTGCGCCAGGCGGTCAGCGTTCATGTCACCGACAATAACGACGGCGGCGCCCAAGAGCTGGGCGCTGGTTGCCGCAGCCAGCCCAACAGGGCCCGCCCCGGCGACGTAGACCGTGGAACCGACTCCAACGCCGGCGGTAACAGCGCCGTGGAAGCCGGTCGGGAAGATGTCCGAGAGCATGGTCAGGTCCATCATCTTCTCGAGCGCCTGGTCCCGGTCCGGGAACTTCAGCAAGTTCCAGTCCGCGTACGGTACCAGGACGTAGTTGGCCTGGCCGCCGACCCAGCCGCCCATGTCGACGTAGCCGTAGGCGCTGCCCGGACGGTCCGGGTTGACGTTAAGGCAAATACCGGTCTTGCGTTCCTTGCAGTTGCGGCACCGTCCGCAGGCGATGTTGAAGGGAACCGAGCAGATGTCCCCCACCTTGATGAACTCGACGTCGGGCCCTACTTCGACCACTTCGCCGGTGATTTCGTGGCCCAGCACCAGGTCTGAGGGAGCGGTGGTGCGGCCGCGGACCATGTGCTGGTCCGAACCGCAAATGTTCGTGGCAACGGTTTTGAGGATTACGCCATGGCGCACGGAGCGGCCCACGTTGGCGGGGTTGACCCCCGGACCGTCTTTGAGTTCGAAGCTGGGGTAGTCGATGTCGATAAGCTCGACCTTTCCCGGCCCCTTGTAGGCAACGGCTTTGTTCCCTGTCATCACATTCCTCCTGGTTTCAAGGACCCGCTCTGAGAGTCCGGTAGTGATTCACGAAGCGTACTGACGTACCGTCCCCAGGCACGCGCAGCAGAGCGCCAGCGCGCACGAGCGCGTTGGCGCCGTGGGCATGCCCGGTGTATCTGGAAGGTCCGGCCAGTCTAAGTCGGTAAGCCTGCTTAGGGATAGGGGTCCTTGTCCCCTTGCAGTCCGGGACCCAGCTCTCAGCTAAGGGCCGAGCGAACGGCTTCCAGTACTTCGGGCGAATCCGGACCGACGGTAGGAGCAAACCGGGAAACCACTGCGCCCTCACGGTTCACAAGGAATTTCTCGAAGTTCCACTTAACCAGCCCCGGCAGGAAGCCGTTTTTGAATTTCGTGAGTTCCGCGTAGAGAGGGTGCTGGTTTTTGCCGCGTACGTCGGCTTTGGTGCTGAGTGGAAAGGTCACACCGAAGTTCCGTTCGCAGAATTCCGCGATCTCGGAGTCCGCGGCGGGTTCCTGGCCGGCAAACTGGTTGCAGGGCACCCCGAGTACCTGAAAGCCCTGATCCCGGAACTTATTGTGAAGCGCCTCAAGCCCGGCGTACTGCGGGGTGAAACCGCACTGCGACGCCACGTTGACCACCAGCACCACCTCCCCCTTGAACCGGCCAAAGTCGGTGCTGGTGCCGTCGATAAGGGTGAGCGGAATGCTGTGGAGATCGATCATAGCGGGGTTCCTCGCGAAGTTGGTAGGGAGTTCGTGCCCGGAGCAGTGATCCGGATTGGTCACGACTGTCATTCGATACCAACGTACGCGGGTATGGGTCGGGGCCTGCTACGGCCCCGGAGGCAGCGACGGGACGGGTACCCGCGGCGCAGTCAGCGGCGTGGGCTCGGTCGTCGGGGTAGGGGTAGGGGTGGAGGCGGGGGTCACGGTGGGTGTGGGCGTCGGCGTCGCGGTGGCCGGCGTCGTTGGCGGCGCGGTGGACGGCGTCGTCGCGGGCGGGGTCGTCGGCGTCACGGTCGGTGTGGGCGCGGGCGTCACGGTGGACGGGGTCGTCGGCCTCACGGTCGGTGTGGTCGTCGGCGTCGCGGTCGGTGTGGTCGTCGGCGTCACGGTCGTCGTCGGCGTCACGGTCGTCGTCGGCGTCACGGTCGGCGTCGTCGTCGGCGTCACGGTCGGTGGGGTCGGCGGCGTCACGGTCGGCGTCGTCGGCGTCGCGGTCGGCGGGGTCGTCGGCGTCACGGTCGGCGTCGTCTCGGTCGGCGTCGTCGGCGTCGCGATGAGGTTTGGCAGTTGCGGCAGCTCCGTTGGGGGTGCTGCTTGGGCGCCGGACTCGCCGCTCCGGTCCCGGGAACCCGGGATCGCCCAGCCAAGTGAAGTATTCGACGGCAGCCCGGCATTGGGCGCGTAGCTGGTCATCACCAGGGCGCCAAGCTGGTCCGTCTGCACTATCGGCAGGAGGATCCATTCATGGGGGTTTTTGTGGGAGCCGTTGAGGATGGTCTCAAAATGCAGATGGCAGCCGGTGGAGGACCCGGTGGTTCCCACCCTCGCAATGACCTGGCCAACCCGAACCGAGTCGCCCTTTTTGACGGCGATCCCCTCAAGGTGGTTGTACGTGGTCACTAGGCCGTTGCCGTGATCGATTTCCACACGGTTTCCGCCACCCCAGGGGTGCCAGCCGACTGCCCGCACCACTCCGGCATCGGCGGAGTAGACCCGGGTACCGCATGGCGCCGAGTAGTCCTGGCCCCAATGGAATTCGCCGGGCGCTCCCGAGATGGGGCTGATTCGCTGCCCAAACGGAGAGGACTCGTGCAGGGATTCGAGGGGAGCCATCAGGAAGCCTTCTGCTGGCCGTTTCAATCCGGCAGATGCAACGTTGAGCTGCACGGCTACGCCGTCCCTGGGCGTCGTCAGGACACTTGACCGGTTGTAGGCCAAAAGCGCCAGGGCGTCGGCGGTGAATGATGTGGCGGCCAAGGCGCCAACAGCCGAAGCGGCGGGGATGCCTCCACCGTCCGCCGCCAAGGTGCCCGGACCCACGACGCCGGAGGGCAGCACTCGCGCCGGCACTCGGGCCGGCAATCCGGCAGTTCCGCTGCCCGCGAGCCCCTGGACTCCGAAACTCAGCACCGCAAGGGAGAGGCACAAACCCCCGGACAGAAGGCGCCCAGCAAAGATTCGGGTTCTAGTGGCCTGCCCACCCGATGAGTTTCCCCAGTGTTTTCCCACGATGTGGCTCCCGCATCCTGTTCGCCGATCGCAAATACCTCGGACCGACGTTCTTATGGGACCACATTCGTCGTGGCCTGTGAACCGTAAAAACCCGTCGCTTTCAAACTCGAGTGGGCAGCACAGTAGTTCCGCGCCCGGCGGCGAGTATCTGGCACCGCGGCTGTGGGTGAGAATGGGAGTATGCGCAATGTCCTCAGGGAATGGCAGGCCGAACTAAAGCAAACGTTTTCCGGGTCCCGGGACGAGGTCCCGGAATGGGTGCCCCGGCTGGCGGAAGGCAACGACCCCGGCTACCACACGCCAGGCTCGGCAGTCTGGGCCGTGCATGGGGACATGACACCGATTGTGGCGGGCATTCGGGCACTGCTTATGCAGACGCTCCATCCCGGCGCGTTGGCCGGCGTCCACGACCACTCCCGTTTCCGCGAGGATCCACTGGGCCGGCTTGCGGGGACGATCCGCTGGATCTTTACGGTTACCTACGGGTCAACCACCGCGGCCCGCGCTGCCTCCGACTGGGTGCTGCGGCTCCACGGATCGGTGCGCGGGGAATACGTGGACGGTCACGGTGTCGCCCGCAGCTACGCGGCGGATGATCCGGAATTGCTTCGCTGGGTGCATATCGCCTTCACCGACGCTTTCCTCTCGACGCACAAGATCTGGGGCCGGCCGATTCCTGGCGGTCCCGACGCCTACGTGCGTGAGTGGGCACAGGCCGGTGAACTGATGGGGGTGCAGTCGCCGCCGCTCAGCGAGGCGGCTATGCGCCGGCAATTGGACCACTGGTATGAAGCCGGCGAGCTCCGCTCCGACGGCAGGGTTGCCGAGACCGTGGCGTTCATCCGCAACCCGCCGCTCCACCCCGTGCTCAGACCGGGCTACCGGGTGCTGTTCGCGGCGGCCGTGGTCAGCCTCGAGCCCAAGTATCGGGACTTGCTGGGCCTGCGCACCGCCCGGCTGGGGCCCTTCCCGCTGCCGGTGCGGCTGGCGACGAAGGTTACGCTCAGCATCGTCCATCTCGCTTTGGGTCGGGTGGGCCCGAGTGAACAGGCTGCCCGGAATCGACTCCGCAGGCTGGGCTACCGGGCCTGAGGCCCCGCCGGGCCGTCATCTTCGGGGCAAGCAAAAAGGCCCCGGTCCAAGGGACCGGGGCCAAGCGCGGAGAATGGGGGATTTGAACCCCCGAGGGCGTTAACCCAACACGCGTTCCAGGCGTGCGCCATAGGCCGCTAGGCGAATTCTCCAGTAGCTTCTGAATCAAAAGCAGATACTAGAATACCTGAACTTCCCGGCATCGCCCAATTGGCCCCGCCCCCGGCCCCACCGGACATGCCCCACGCTCACCGCGACCAATGGACATATGCCTATTGTGCCCTGCCTCTGCACTGGAAAATGAGCATGTCCGGCGGGATTTTCCCGGCTCGCAGCCCACGATTCGGGGCACACTCAAACGTCGGGTAAACTTGCTGACGGCCCCTCATGTGGCGTCATCCTGTTGAACTCCCCCAGGACCGGAAGGTAGCAAGGGTAAATGGGCTCTGGCGGGTGCATGAGGGGTCTTTTATGTCTGTGCCGATTGGTAGGGTTTAGCTGTGACTGTTACTACCGCCCTTTACCGTAGATACCGCCCTGATTCGTTCGCGGACGTTATCGGGCAGGAACACGTCACCGAGCCGCTGATGACCGCTCTGCGCAAGAATCGCGTGAACCACGCCTACCTCTTTTCGGGCCCCCGCGGCTGCGGAAAAACGACTTCCGCCCGCATCCTGGCCCGTTGCCTGAACTGCGCCGAGGGCCCCACGGATACCCCTTGCGGCAAGTGCCCGAGCTGCGTCGAACTGGCCCGGGGCGGCTCCGGGTCCCTCGACGTCATCGAGATCGACGCCGCCAGCCACGGCGGTGTCGACGACGCCCGCGACCTGCGCGAACGGGCAACCTACGCTCCCGTCCGCGACCGCTACAAGATCTTTATCATCGACGAAGCCCACATGGTCACCTCAGCCGGCTTCAACGCCCTGCTCAAGATCGTCGAAGAGCCGCCGGAACACATCAAATTCATTTTTGCCACCACGGAGCCGGACAAGGTCATCGGCACCATCCGTTCCCGTACACACCACTACCCGTTCCGCCTCGTGCCGCCCGAGCCGCTGATGGCGTACCTGGAGCTGCTCTGCAGGCAGGAAGATGTCCCCGTGGCGCCGGGCGTGCTTTCGCTCGTTATCCGCGCCGGCGGAGGTTCCGTGCGGGACTCGCTCTCCGTCCTGGACCAGCTTATGGCCGGCGCCGGACCGGACGGCCTGGACTACGAGCTCGCCGTTGCCCTGCTGGGCTACACCCATGCGACGCTGCTCGACGACGTTGTGGAGGCCGTCGCGGCCTCCGACGCCGCCACCGTGTTCCGCGCAGTGGACCGGGTCATCCAAACCGGACATGACCCGCGCCGGTTCGTGGAGGACCTGCTCGAACGCTTCCGCGACCTCATCATCGTCCAAGCCTTGCCGGAGAGCGCCCAGTCAATTCTCCGCGGCGTTCCCGCCGACCAAATCGCGCGTCTGCAGAACCAGGCACACAACCTGGGCGCGGCAGAGCTGTCCCGGGCAGCGGACGTCTCCAACACCGCTCTGACCGAGATGACCGGTGCGACGTCGCCGCGGCTGCACCTGGAATTACTCTGCGCCCGGATCCTGCTGCCGTCTTCGGAGCAGACAGAGCGCGGCATTGCCGCCCGAATCGACCGGGTGGAACGCCGCCTGAATTATGCCGGAAACGACGTCGGGGCCCCCCTTGCCGCCCCAGCGGTCACGGCCGCCCAGGCCCCGGACGCTACCGCAGCGGCGGCTGCCCCCGCGGCGGCGGCTCCGGCGCCTGCCGTTCCGGTGCCTGCAGCCGCCACTCCGCCGGCCGCCGCCGTTCAAGCGGCCCGGCTGCCCGACGCTGAACCGGCCAGGGAAACTCTCACTCCGCCGCGTGTCAGCACCCGGGACTGGCCCGTCACTGAGCCGGCGGCGGTCAACCCGGCGGCCTCCGGACCGGCGCCGGCGCGCGAGGCAGCTCCGCCGGTGCCGGCGGTCGCTGCCCCGTCCGCTGTGGCCCAAATCCGGCCCGCCCCCTCCGCCGCGTCAACAGCTCCCGCTGCTGCTAATGGCACCGGATCCGGGGCCGATGTCGAAGTCCTCCGCCGCGCATGGCCCGAGATCCTGCAGACCCTCAGCAAGATCAAGCGGAGCACCTGGGCCCTCGTCGAACCAAATGCCCAAGTGGGGCACTTCGAAGACCATGTACTGACGCTCGCCTTTAATACCGCGGGCCTGGCGGGCGCGTTCGGGCGGGCAGATCACTCGGAGAATCTGCGGCAGGCGATCCACAAGACGATTGGCATCGAATGCCAGATCACTGCCGTGGCCAGTGGAAGCAACAGCGCAGCGAGCTCTGAGCCAAACCCAAAAGCACCCGCTAGCCGGGACGTCCCGGCCACGCCCACCGACGCTGGCTGGAGCCTGCCCACGGCCGCGGCGGAGCAAAGTGCTGCGCACCAGGACGCCCCGGCCACCGCGCTGCCACCAGGGCCTGCGCCGGCCGAAGATGCTCCAGCGGCGGCCCCGGCACCCGCTGCCTCTGCCTCTGCCTCTGCCTCTGCGCCTACGCCGTCGCACGCTCCGACAGAAACCACGCCGGAGGAACCCCGGACCGCCGTTCCGGCAGCTTCGGCAGCGAACGAACACCCGGGACCGGTCCAGGACCCGGCCGGCTCCTACGCCTATCCCGACGACGATTGGGGACCGCCGCGGGACGAAGACGCTCCGCCGCTGGACGAGGAACCGCCGATGGACTGGGACCCTTCGGCCCCAGCTGCCAGCGCCGCCCCGCAACCGGCAGCCTCAGCTGTACGCAACAGGCCCGCCGCACCCGCCCGCGCCGGGGCTGCCGCCAAAACAACCCCGACCGCCGTTCCGCCGGTCGAAGCGCCAGCCCCTGCCGACGACCCCTGGGGCCGTGCCCTCGAGGAAGCCCCCGGCGTCTGGACCGTCGGCACCGACTCCAACGTCGGAGGCTACCGGCGCGAGGAAACCGTCGCTGCCACCCCAACGCCCGAGCCCGATCCACCGCAGTATGAACCAGCAGCGGCACAGGTCCCGCAGTACGCCGCGGCAGTGTCGGCTTCCGCGTCCTACCAGCCCGTTGCCTCTTCGAACGGGTGGGGAGATTCCGCGGAGCTGGTGCCGGCCGTCGCTGCCTCCGAGCCAGCGTCAACCAGCGGCGAGCCCGTTGCCCTGCACGCCACGCCGGTGATGGCGCCCGCGGACCTGGCAACCCCACCATCCGCTGGCAGGCAAAGCCTGTACCAGCGCCTCTCCAACAGCCCTGAGGCCGAAGCGGGCCGCGCCAAGGCCCCGGCCCGCGCCGCAGCCGCGGTCAACACCTATGTCCAGGACGTACCCAGCGCCGACGACGAGACTATCGAAGAATCAGGCGTCTTCGGACGGGCCGCCGTGGAACGCATCCTGGGCGGAAAACTCGTGGAAGAACGGTCCTTGGACGGCAGCGCACTGCCGCCGCGGTTCTAGCCGCCCCGCCGCAGGCCACCGACCCCCCCACACACAAAGACGAACGAGGACAAAGTGTACGAAGGTGCAGTTCAAGAGCTGATCGACGAGCTCGGACGGCTTCCCGGCGTCGGGCCCAAGTCCGCCCAGCGGCTGGCTTTCCACATCCTTGAAGCCGACCCGCAGGACATGAAGCGGCTGGCCGATGCCATCATCACTGTCAAAGAGCGGGTGAAATTCTGCACCGTCTGCGGGAACGTCACGGAGCAGGAACTCTGCAACATCTGCCGGGACCCGCGCCGGGACCCCTCGATCATCTGCGTCGTTGAAGAATCCAAAGACGTCCTTGCCGTCGAACGCACCCGATCTTTCCGCGGCCGTTACCACGTGCTTGGAGGGGCCATCAACCCCATCGCCGGTGTTGGCCCCGAGCAGCTCCGGATCCGTGAGCTGCTCACCCGGCTCAACGACGGGGCCATCCAGGAAGTCATCATTGCCACCGACCCCAATCTGGAGGGCGAGGCAACGGCTACCTACCTGGCCCGTATGCTCAAGTCGATCGGGATCGCCGTCACCAGGCTGGCGTCGGGACTGCCCGTGGGCGGCGACCTCGAATACGCCGATGAGGTCACGCTGGGCCGTGCGTTCGAGGGCCGCCGCAACGCTCTGAGCTAGTCCACCCGGGATGATGATGAACGCCGCCTCGGCCCCACCTTGGCACACTAGCGCCTAACCGGCCCGGGGGCGTTTACCTCGGAGCAACCTCACGCCGTCGGACTGCCGCAGCCCCTCCGTTCAGGAAAATCCCGGCCAGCACACCCTGGCCGGCCAACCCGCTGAGAGCCAACGGGATCTGCAGTCCGGATTCTTCCAACGGCTCCGCTTCAAGACACGGGACATGCCGGCCTTCGGCGGCGGCCTGGAGTTCAACCGGCAGCCAGCGGAGGGAGTCCGGCGGAGACGATGGGTCCCCAAGCAGCAGGGTAAATATAATCACCGGGTTCGAAACCGCCAGCCAGAAGATCCGCTCGGTGTGGAAGACCTCGGCAATCCCGGCAAACTCGGGCGAACATTCAAAATGCACCACCCGGCCCAAGTCATCGCGCTCGACATTGATGGCCACCAGCACCGGCTCGTCAGCGCGAACCGCCGGCAGTAGAGCGACCACTGCCACCACGTTTCCCAGCACCAGAAAGGCCGCAACAACGCAGGCGGCGGTTCGCGCGGCACCGGGACGGAGCCAGGCAGCGGCGCCGGCACCAATCCCACCGAACGCCGCAGAAGCCACCACCATAACGATTGCCGCAACAACCGCTGCTTCAACCGGCCCGCCGGATCCAAAGGCCGGCACCAGCAGGAAAACGAAGGCAGCCAAAGCAAACGCGACACCCCGCGACGCAGCCTCGAACCAGCGTGGCAGCGGGCCAGCGCCGCCGCCCCGTTCGGACACCGGCTCCGAAGGCGAGGGGCAATGGACCCGGCTGCGCCAACCGAGACCCCACAGCACCCCTGCTAACGCCGCGACCATTGTCAACGCCGCCGCGGTCAGAACGTACGCCAAACGGTACGAATCGCCGTGGAGTTCTTCGCCGGCACCCAGGACCGCGACCAGCAACATGGCCAAACCCCACGAAGCCAGCGATACCGCTGCCGACGCGAGCCAGAACCTCAGCGTGCGCACGGCCAGCAGGCGTTCGTGAACGGCTGCCCGGACTACGCGGGTCATGCGGCCGGCGGCCTGGAATGGCCCGCCGTCCCGGTCGTCGCCGCTCTGCCCGTCGCCGACCCCGGGCGCGGCATCCGGAGTGGCCCCGGCGCCGATCAGCTCATAGCCAAACTCTTCCCCATCCTGGTCCACCGTTTGAGCCTCCGACCTAGTGGACATGTCCAGCACCCGCGTCCCTGAACGGACATACCCGCCATATGCCCAATCCTGATCCGCGAGGGAGAGCATGTCCAGAGGAAATGAGGGGGCCCGTCTGCCATTCGGTCACAATGAAGCAACCGACGGGACACGGCGATAAACTGGGCTGAGAAGTTACGCCGTCGCGCCGTTTGGTTGCCTGGCCCAGAACCCCGATGATCCAGTGAGGGTGCGCGCATGAGTTTGCCCACTACCGAAGTCCACTCCGGACCGCAGCCGCTAACGCTGCCCGTCACGGCCGCCCCCACCAGGCACCTGGTGGTCAAGAAATTCGGCGGTTCCTCAGTAGCGGATGCTGCGGGGATAAAGCGGGTGGCCAGGCGGATCGTCGACGCCCAGAACGCCGGTGACGAAGTCGTTGTGGTTGTCTCGGCCATGGGCGACACCACCGATGAACTGCTGGACTTGGCCGCACAGGTCACCGATGCGGCGCCGGCCCGGGAAATGGACATGCTGCTCTCAGCCGGTGAACGCATCTCGATGGCCCTGCTCGCCATGGCCATCAACAAGTTCGGCGCTTCGGCACAGTCCTTCACCGGCTCCCAGGCCGGCATGATCACCGACGGCATCCACGGCAAAGCCCGGATCATCGACGTCGACCCGCACCGCATCCGCACCGCCCTGGACAAGGGACACATTGCGATCGTCGCAGGCTTCCAGGGCATGAGCCGCACCACCAACGAGGTCACAACGCTGGGCCGCGGCGGTTCGGACACCACAGCGGTGGCGCTGGCCGCCGCCCTCGATGCCGACGTGTGCGAGATCTTCACCGACGTCGACGGGATCTACACCGCAGATCCCAGAGTTGTACCGTCCGCGCGCAAGATCGACCGGATCTCCAGCGAGGAGATGCTCGAACTGGCGGCGTCCGGCGCCAAGATCCTGCACTTGCGCTGCGTCGAGTATGCGCGCCGTTTCGGTATGCCGCTGCATGTAAGATCCTCCTTTAGCCAGAACGAAGGCACCTGGGTCCTACCCGGCGCCGACGACAAGATCCCAACCCAAGAAGGAGTTGCCTTGGAGCAGCCAATCATCTCCGGTGTTGCCCACGACCGTTCCGAAGCCAAGGTCACGGTCGTCGGGGTTCCTGATATTCCCGGCAAGGCCGCGGCGATCTTCCAGGTCATCGCCGATGCGCACTCGAACATTGACATGATTGTCCAGAACGTATCCACGCACGGCACCGGCCGGACCGATATTTCCTTCACCCTGCCGATCGTCGAGGGCGCCGACGCCCTGGCCGCCCTGCACGCCGCGCAGGACCGGATCGGCTTCGAAAGCATCGAATACAACGAAAAGATCGGAAAGCTGTCGCTGATCGGCGCCGGCATGCGGTCCCATCCCGGTGTCTCTGCGCGGTTCTTCGCGGCGCTTTCGGAGGCCAGCATCAACATCAACATGATCTCCACCTCGGAGATCAGGATTTCCGTCGTCACGCACGCTGATCTGCTCGACGACGCCGTTCGCGCCATTCACAAGGCTTTTGACCTGGACAGCGAGGACGAGGCAACGGTCTACGGCGGTACCGGCCGCTGACCGGAACGGCGGGACTCGGCGGGGATTCACGCCGGACGCGGCTAGCCAGCCGTCATTAAGACAAGACACCATTATTGAAGGCAGGGACCGGCGCCGGCCGCTCCCTGCCCGTTACGCCCGGGACCTTTGCGCCCCTCCGGCGAATGCTCAGGCTTCCTGGTTCCGGAGATCTTCCTTTCGGACAGCGTAGTGATGTCCCTGCGCATCGGTCTCCACTTCGAAACCGGCGAGGTCCACTTCGGAAGCCCGCTCAAAGTCGTCGTGCTTGTGCACGACCGGCGAGGAGGTATCCCCCCTCGAAGCAGTACCGAAAAAGAAACCTATCCAGGACGACGGGTGCAGGTGCTTTCCGAGGGCAGCTTTCCGCAGTGCGAGTGCCACAATTCCCACCCCCTCTCCAGCGTCCGGGCCATGCTGAACGGCCACGGCTGCGTGCGGGGCCAGTGCCCTCATTTTACGCCCGACGGCGGCAAAAGGCGCCGGGCGGCCCGAGACCAGGGCCGGACGCGGCCCCGGAGCCCCGGCCTTGCTGCGGCTCAGCGCAGTGACTTGTCATCGGGGTTGCGCGGCACAACATAGGTGCTTCCGTCCGGCCTCCGGAGGGTCTCCCACTGCTGGGTTTCGGCTTCGCGCGCGGCCAGCAGCTGCCGGTTCTGTTCCGTCATCTCATGGCCGAGGGCGCTGCGGTTGGCGGGGCCGAAGATCATCCGGAGCTTGCCGGTGGCACGCATAAAACGCTGCGAGCCGTTTTCGGCTTTTTCGTTGGCCATCACAATCCACTCCTAGAACGGGACGATGACTCCAGTGTACGCTAATGATTAGTACACGAACTATCTAGGAGGCCAGATGACGGAATCGACCGGGGAAGCCCGGGACGACCTCCTGCTAGAGCACCAGCTCTGCTTCGCTCTTACGGTGGCCTCCCGGAGCGTCGTCGGCGCCTACAAGCCGGTGTTGGACCAGCTCGGCCTGACCCACCCGCAATACCTTGTGATGCTTTGCCTCTGGGAATCCAGCCCCCGCTCCGTACGAGACATCAGCGCTGCCATCGCCCAGGAACCGGCAACGATTTCGCCCCTGCTCCGCCGCCTGGAGTCGGCCGGATTCATCACCCGCCAGCGCGTGCCCGGCAACGAACGGACCCTTGCCGTGGGCCTGACGCCGCGGGGTGCGGCGTTGCGGCAGCAAGCGACAGCCGTGCCCGGCACCATGATGGATCGGCTGGGCATGACCCGTGAACAGGTCAGCCATCTGCACAGCGCCATGATGGGCCTGATTGCTGCCACAAAGACCCCCGTCGAGCTGCCGCCGCGGCGGTAGACTGGGCAAAACACAGGAGGACTGCTGATGCGCAAGCAACTGAGCCAGGCGGCGTTCGTTCTGATGGCAGTGGCCGGACTCGCCGCCTGCTCGCCAGGAACAACACCGACGCCGTCGACCACCGCCACCGCCCCGACGGACGGGACCAGCACTGCCCCGACAGGCACACCCTCGCCCGATGCCGAAACAAAAACGCCGGCACCTGCGCCGTCCGCCGCCTCCGCGACCCCGGGGCCGGGACTGGGCAACGCCGAACTCGCCATCAGCGTCAAACCGTCCGCGTCCGGCACACCCGCAAACTTCACACTGGTCTGCGTGGACGGAGTTCCCTCCGCCGAGAGCCAGCACCCCAACGCTGCCGCAGCCTGCACCGCCCTGAAGAACGACGCAGCGCTCCTGAGCCCGCAGCCCCGGCCAAAAGACCAGGCCTGCACCCAGCAGTACGGCGGCCCGCAGGAGGCCACGGTCACGGGCGTCGTGGACGGACGTCCGGTCGAAACAACGTTCAGTCTGCGCGACGGCTGCGAGATCTCCGCCTGGAACGCCGCCAAGGACGTCCTGGGCTCCACCGGCGGAGCTGTCTAAACTGCAGGGACTTTCCACAGATCACTGGCTGCCCCGCCAAGCTGCCCACCACGCGCGTGTCCGCCGCTACGCGGACCCTTACCTCGCCCGGCGTTCGGCGGGCAAGAAGCACCCGGTAGAGGACTTTCTCTTCACCTACTACACCCAGAAACCCGGGCAGTTGCTGCGCTGGCACCCCGGCGCCGGCGTCGTACTGTCAGGGCCCGCCGCGGCCGAGCGGACCGGCTGGAAGTACTACCGCGCGGCCGACGACGGCGAACTCGCCGCCGCGGGGCTGCCGCCGGGCACCACGGCTGCCACTGTCGACGTCGAAGCCTTCGTCCGGGACCGTCGGGAGGCCCTGGTATTCGCCGGGATTATCCTGGCCGGGACTGCGGCGCGCCCGGCCCAATTCGGCTGCTTTGGGCTGCACGAATGGGCCATGGTCTACCGGCAGGATAAGTTCGAGCTTCGGCACGAATACCTCCAGCTGCGGCTAGGCTCCGAACGAACCGACGAAGTGGTGGAGCAAAACCGGATCCGCTGCTCCCACTTCGACGCCTTCCGTTTTTACACACCGGACGCGGTTCCGCTCAACAGCCTGGCGCCAAGCCGGGAAAACCAGCGGTCCATGGAACAGCCCGGTTGCCTGCACGCCAACATGGACCTCTATAAGTGGGCCTACAAGCTTGCCCCGCTGCTGCCGAGTGAGCTGGTGATGGACTGTTTCGAGCTCTCCTGGCGGATCCGGGCCATGGACATGCAGGCATCCCCCTATGACCTGGACGAGTGGGGCTATCCCGCCATCCTGATCGAAACACCCGAGGGCAAAGCCGCCTATATCGAATACCAGCGGGCTTTTTCGACCGAAGCGCAAGACCTGCGGGAGCGGTTGCTGCGGGAGCTTGCTCCCCTGCTGCGGTCGATACGGTCCGGCCCTGACATCGAACGTACAAAAGGACAGTAATGACCCACAATCACCACGAGATCGATCTCACCGTTCGACTGACCGAGGCACCGGGCGCCCCGGAACACGTTTTTCAGCTGTCGGCAAGCGACGGCGTCCTCGCGGCGGGATGTACCCTGCCGGATGCCACCGCCGCCCTCGCTGCCGTCACACAGCATGGGGAGGACATGTTCTTCCCCCGGCCCGGTCCGCCGAAATTGTGCACCCAGCAGTACGGCGGTCCGCAGCTGGCCGTGGTCACCGGGTGGTTCCTGGGCCGGGAAGTCACCAGCCAGTTCAGCCGCACGGACGGTTGCGAGATCGCCCGCTGGCGGGCCATGGCGCCGCTGCTGGGCGGAGTGGCGGGTTCCACCGGCGCGATCTAGGCTGGCCGCCTGCGTCCGGCAGGACGCAGGAACGGCAACGGCCGGCAGTGCAGGAACGGCAACGGCCGGCGGTGCAAACCGCCGGCCGTTGCCGTTTTGTCAGGACTGGAACTGCGCCTAGACGGCGTTGTTGGGAGCGCTAAGTTCCTCGTTCTGGAACTTAGCCTGCTCCTTCTTCACCTTTTTGCCCTTGTCCTTTTTGTCCTTTTTGTCCTTGCCGTCGTGGCTTCCGTCGCCGCTGTCACCGGGACCGTCATTGCTGTCCTGGTCCTCAGAGGTCGGCGGCACCACCACGGCGCCTGCCGGAGTCACGAGCACACTGACAAACGTCGGCTCGCTGGTGCCGGCGAACGTCACCCGGCCGATGTAGGAACCGACTGCCAGGTTCTTCCATTTCAGCGTCACGACTCCGGACTTGCCGTTGGCAAGACGCAACGGGTTGGGCGTCAACGTCGCGTTGCCGACATTGGAGCCGAGCACAGCTGCATCGACGCTCGCCTTCGTGGCCTGGCCGTTGGGGCTGGCGTAGAGGTTCACGAAAATCCGGTAGGTTCCCGGGGTCGGGTTGGGGATTGAGAGCGACTCGCTCGCAGACGAGGTTGCGACCTGGATCAGCTGGTTGGCGGGATTCACCACATACATATCGAAGTCGGCATTCGGGTCCGCGGAGTAGACCGAGAGCTTGGCCAGCGGGCTGCCGGCCGGCACCTGGACGGCTTTGGCGAAGTTCGAGGCGTTCGTAACCCCAAGGGCCACCGGACCGGGGACCAGTTCAACGGCAGAGGAGTCCGCCTTGGATAGACCGTCCAGGGTCATGTTGATGGCATTGTTGGTGCCCGAGACAACCTTGAGGTCACCGGAGCCGGTGCCGCCCTCGGAGGTGAAGGCAACATCCTTGGAGGTGACGACCGACTGCGGACGGACCGCGATCGGGGAAGCCACGTTCTTGTTGGCGCCCTGCCAGGTCAGCGAGCCCATGGCGAACTTGCCCAGTGCTGCGCTCTGATTCTCGAAGGAGACCTTGAAGTTCTTCTTCTCCCCTGCCGTTCCGAACGTCAGGATGGACGGGGTTACCGTGACCTTGACACCGGGGACGTCGGCCTTGACCCGGTAGGTGCCGGGGGTCAGCGCGGTCAGGGTCCGGGTTACTTCGATCTTGCCGGTCAGGTTGCCCAGCGAGAACGACGGGACGTTCATGTCGCGGGCCTTTGTGCTGCCCAGCCCCGGGATGCCGAGGTCCACTCCGGTGCCCTGGATGAACTTCAGGTAGTCGTCTTCGTTGGCGTCGTACACCAATCCAGGGTCCAGCATGCGGGCCGGATCAACCTGGCCTGCGCCGGTGGCGAGGACATCGGTGTTCTTGCTGCCGTCGGCATTCTTGATGTCACCGGCGGTGGTCATCATCGCGGACTTGACCGTGGCCGGGGACCACTTCGGGTTCTTGCCGAGGACCAGTGCGCCGAAGCCGGCGACGTGCGGAGCCGCCATGGAGGTACCGGACAAAAAGCCAAAGTTGTCCCCGCCGGTGCCTATCGGCGAAACGCCCGCCAGGACTGCAACGCCGGGGGCAGTCACATCAGGCTTCAGCAGGTCGGATTCGGTTGCCAGCAGCGGGCCGCGGGACGAGAAACCGGCGATCTGCGGCTGGGCCTCAGGCGCCAGGCCGGTGGTGTCCTTGTTGACCAGGGAAACCGTTATGGCCGGGTTGGCCGTGACCTTGGCCTTGATGGTCTCGGTGGCCGGCGGGTTGACGTGGACGGTCGGGACGGCGTGCTTGTCCGTGTCCAGCGAGGAGTTGCTCAGGTTGACGAGGATCATGCCGACACCGCCGCCGCGCTGGACTTCCTTGCTCTTGGCGACGCGATCGAAGACGCCGCGGTCACAGACCACTACCTTGCCGGCGACTTTCGCCGGGTCCAGTGTGTCCGGACCGCAAAGTGCTGCGTTGGGGTTTCCGGCCGTGGCGGCCGCGTTGGCAGCCAGCACGACGCCGGCACCCTTGACTTCGCGGTTCATGATGCTGGCGCCGCGGAACTTGCTTCCGTCGGAGAACTCGACGGTGCCCTGCAGTTCCTGCGAGAAGCTGCTGGCAGCGACAGTCGTGACCCACGGTTCACCGTGGTTCACTGTGCTCGCCGTCGGGCCGGAGTTGCCGGCCGATGCTGCCACGAAGATTCCGGCGGAGGCGGCCGACAGGAACGCCATGGAGACCGGATCGGTGGTGGTGGAGGTGGCGCCGGAAATCGAATAGTTCAGGACATCCACACCGTCGTAGATGGCCTGGTCGACTGCGGCGATCGATGAGGAGCTGTAGCAGCCGCCGCTGTTCGGGTCGGTATCCTCCCAGCAGACCTTGTAAACAGAGAGCTTGGCCGCGGGGGCGATGCCGCTGGTCAGACCGAAGCTGCGACCGTCAACGAAAGTCTCGACGTTCGCGTTCCCGGCAGCGGTACTGGCCGTATGCGTGCCGTGGCTGGCGACATCGACCGGGGAGATCTTCTCCAGCGGGGAGCGTTCTTCCGCCGGAACGTACGTCAGGAAGTCATCGGCGAAGTAATGCGCCGCGAGGACTTTGGAGTTGCAGGCGGAGCCGTCAAAGTCTGCGCCGGTACCCTCGCCTTTCTGGCACTCGCCGATGAAGGTATCGCCGTCGGACTTGAGCATTGCAATCTTGCCGTCGTCGGTGCGGTACGGCACGCCAACGACGGGATCGCCAACGAGCGGCATAACCTGGTCGCCGGCGAAAAAGGCGCTGGAGGGGGTGTAGCCGGTGTCGATGACACCCACGACAACACCCTTGCCGGCGGCCGCCTGGCCGCCGAACTTCGTGCTCCAGGTGCCGTTGGGGCCGCTGAGCTTCAGGAAGTCAGTGCTCGAGTAGTCCGGGGCATTTTCGGTATCCGGAGCAACCACCAGCACGCCGGGGTCCTTGGCCAGCTTGATGGCCTGGTCCCCCGTGAGGTTTGCGCTGAAACCGTTGACGGCCGCGGTGAACTGCCGCTTGATCCGGACGTTCTGCTGCCCGGCGACCTCGGCCTGCTTCGCTTCGAGGTGGGCCTCGTAACGCTGGACGTCGGTCTTCCCGGTGTCGAGCTTCTTGCCGGAGTCCGGCTTGGTTGCCGCCAGCCCGGGCGTCCCGCCATCGTAGGTGGCCGCCGGTTTCTCATTGAGGACGACAATGTAGCGTCCGTCCTGGTAGCTGTTCGGATCCAGATTCTTCTGCGCAACTCCGGCGACGGGCGAGCCCATCGCGGGAGCCGCCGTGGCGGGCGCGATTGCGGCTGTTGACAAGAGAACCGGCAAGCCCAGGGTCAGTGCCGCGGCCCTCCGGAGTCCCCCGCTTCGAAGGAAGCTCTTTCCTGGTGATTTCACGTGTAGTTGAACCTTTCATAAGGAACGATACCGGCGGCGTTGCCGGGTCAGGGGACTGCGGCGGCACTACCGGGTCAGGGGACTGGCAGGACTGAAAGAGCTAGGAACCTCACGGCCCTGACGGATACCAGCCGATTCATACAGTACAGACTGAGAGCCGGTTATGACATAGAACACAAACAGGAAATCGAAATTTGTCACACAATTCGACAAGATCCTTGGGCCGGGCCGCCCGGGTGGGCCCCGGAGGCCGAATTGCGGCCCCCGGAAGAAAGGAGCCGGGCGTCTCGCCGGCACGCTACTCCCGCGGCGTCCTCACCAGTTCGCTGATCCCGGCGCGGGTCTTCTCGTCAAGCGGGCCGGCCACATTGCTTTCCCTGGCCTTCCGGTCCCCCATGACCTTCTGCAGGACCATCCTCCCGAGGCCCGCAAAAACGGCAGCAGCAACAACGGGCAACAGCACGGACTTCGTTTTCTCAGCCATAGGCACATGCTACTGACGGGGCACCGGGGTGACCAGAGCACTGCGGCGTCCCGGGCCGGAGGCGAAGGGCGCACCAGCGCCTGCGCCCGCCGCGCTGCCGGTGTTCACACTGCCCGCGCGAATGCGGCCGGACGCACCGCGGCCGGTAGAATAGGGATGCAAGCTCGCGGAGCGCCCTTTTACGCTGTCCTCACCACACAGCAGACCGGCGTGAGACGGCACCACTCCGCTGCGCCCTTACCCAACGCTCACGCACAGGAGTTGCCGGATGCCCCGGATCGTTGTCGACGTTATGCCCAAGCCCGAGATTCTCGACCCCCAGGGGAAGGCCATCGTGGGTGCACTCCCCCGTCTGGGCTTCACCGCGTTTAGCTCTGTCCGCCAGGGCAAGCGCTTTGAACTCACGGTCGATGGCGAGGTGACCGAAGAGATCCTGGCCCAGGCCCGGAACGCCGCGGAGACCCTGCTGTCCAACCCGGTGATCGAAGACGTCGTCAACGTCGAGGTCGTCGAGGCCTGAGATGACTGAACTTCCCCTGATCGGCGAAGCCATTGCCGTCGCCGCAGAGCCCCGGCTCGCCGGCGCGAAAATCGGCGTCGTGACCTTCCCCGGCACCCTTGACGACCGCGATGCCATCCGGGCGGTCCGGCTCGCAGGCGCCACCGCCGTCCCGCTCTGGCACGCCGACACCACCCTGGGGGACGTCGACGCCGTCGTCATTCCCGGTGGTTTCTCCTACGGCGACTACCTCCGCGCCGGCGCCATCTCCCGGTTCGCGCCGCTGATGACCAAAATCATCGACGCCGCGACCTCGGACGGCAGGCTGCCCGTGCTGGGCATCTGCAACGGCTTCCAGATCCTGACCGAATCGCACCTTTTGCCCGGCTCGATGATCAAAAACGACCACTTGAAATTCATGTGCCGCGACCAGGTCCTGCGGGTGGAAAACAACACAACCGCCTGGACCGGCGACTACGCCGCCGGCCAGGAAATTACCGTGCCGCTGAAGAACCAGGACGGCCAGTACATCGCGGACGCCAAGACCCTTGACGCGCTGGAAGCCGAGGGCCGTGTGGTGTTCCGCTACGTCGGCTTCAACCCGAACGGCTCCCGCCGCGACATCGCCGGCATCGCCAACGCCGCGGGAAACATTGTGGGCCTTATGCCGCACCCGGAACACGCCGTGGAAGCAGGATTCGGCCCCGAGAACGGCTCCGGCACCGAGGGCCTTGGCTTCTTCACCTCTGTCCTGAACAAGATCGTGGGAGACAACAAATGACGGACACGTCGCGCCCCAACGCCACCGAGACCAAGAAGTTCAACATCGACACGGTCGAGAACGCGGCCAAGACACCGGACGTCGAGCTGCCGTGGGCCGAGCTGGGCCTGAAGCAGAACGAGTTCGAGGAAGTCGTTAAGGTCCTGGGCCGCCGCCCGACAGGCGCCGAGCTCGCCATGTATTCCGTGATGTGGAGCGAGCACTGCTCCTACAAGTCCTCCAAGAACCACCTGCGCCAGTTCGGCGAAAAGGTGACCGAGGAGATGAAAAAGGACATGCTTGTGGGCATCGGCGAAAATGCCGGCGTCACGAATCTCGGTGACGGCTGGGCGGTGACGTTCAAGATCGAGTCGCACAACTCGCCGTCGTTCGTCGAGCCCTACCAGGGTGCCGCGACCGGCATCGGCGGGATCGTCCGCGACATCATCTCGATGGGTGCCCGGCCCGTGGCCGTAATGGATCCGCTGCGGTTCGGCGCCATCGACCACCCCGATACCGCCCGCGTGATGCACGGCGCCGTCGCCGGCATCGGCGGCTACGGCAACTCCCTGGGACTGCCGAACATCGGCGGCGAAATGGTCTTCGACTCCGTGTACCAGGGCAACCCGCTGGTCAACGCCCTCGCCGTCGGCGTGATGCGGCACGAGGACATCCGCCTCGCCAACGCCTCCGGCAAGGGCAACAAGGTGGTGCTCTTCGGAGCCCGCACCGGCGGTGACGGCATCGGCGGCGCCTCCGTGCTGGCCTCTGAGTCCTTCGACGACACCAAACCCTCCAAGCGTCCGGCCGTCCAGGTCGGGGACCCCTTCGCCGAGAAGGTCCTGATCGAATGCTGCCTCGAACTGTTCAAGGGCTCCCTGGTTGAGGGCATCCAGGACCTCGGCGCCGCCGGCATCTCCTGCGCTACCTCCGAGCTCGCCTCCAACGGCGACGGCGGCATGGAAGTCGAGCTCACCTCCGTCCTGCTGCGCGACCCCACCCTGACGCCGGGCGAGATCCTGATGTCCGAGTCGCAGGAACGCATGATGGCCGTCGTCACCCCGGAAAACGTCGCAGCATTTGAAGCCGTGATGGACAAGTGGGCTGTCGAGTATTCCTGGCTGGGCGAGGTGACCGATACCGGACGCCTCATCATCACGTGGGAAGGTGACGTGATTGTTGACGTCGACCCGCGCACAGTGGCCCACGACGGGCCGGTCTACGACCGGCCGTTTGCCCGCCCCGCCTGGCAGGACGCCGTGCAGGCCGACTCCTTCACCGGGTCCGTGCAGGACGCCGGCCGCCCGTCCGCCCCCGCGGACCTGGCCACCGCCATCACCGAACTCGTTTCCTCGCCGAACATGTGCAGCAAGTCCTGGATTACCAGCCAGTACGACCGCTATGTCGGCGGCAATACCTCGATGTCGTTCCCGGACGACGCCGGCGTGGTCCGGGTGGACGAGGAAACCGGGTTGGGCGTGGCTCTGGCCACCGACGCCAACGGCCGCTACACCTACCTTGATCCCTACCACGGCGCACAGTTGGCGCTGGCCGAGGCGTACCGCAACGTCGCCACCTCCGGCGCCGTGCCGATGGCCGTCAGCGACTGCCTGAACTTCGGCTCGCCCGAGGATCCCGACGTTATGTGGCAGCTTGCCGAAGCCATCCGCGGCCTGTCCGACGCGTGTATGGTCCTGGGCATCCCGGTCACCGGCGGCAACGTTTCGCTCTACAACCAGACCGGCACAGTGCCCATCCACCCCTCCCCCGTGGTGGCCGTGCTGGGCAAGTTCGACGACGTCGACCGGCGCACGCCGTCGGGCTGGCAAGAAGACGGCCAGGCCATCTATTTCCTCGGCACAACCGCTGCGGAGCTGGACGGTTCGGAGTGGTCCAACATGCGCGGACACCTGGGTGGTTTGCCTCCCAAGGTTGACTTGGCCGCCGAGCGTGCGCTGGGCGAGATCCTGATTAACGCTTCCCGCGACGGCATGGTGGATTCCGCGCACGACCTCTCCGAGGGCGGCCTTGCCGCGGCCCTCGTGGAGTCCTCGCTGCGCTACGGCGTGGGTGCCCGGATTGCGCTGCAGGATATCCTGGACCGCGATGGCGTGGACCTGTTCACCGCGCTGTTCTCCGAGACCCAGGGCCGCGCCATCGTGGCGGTGCCCCGCTCCGAGGAAATCAGGTTCAAGGACATGTGCACCGCCCGCGGCTTCGCGCACCTCCGGATCGGCGTCGTGGACGCCGAGGGCGGCACGCTTGAGATCAACGGCGTCGACACCCTGGACCTCGCCTCGCTCCGCGAAGCCCACGAGGCTACCTTGCCGAAGTACTTCGGCTAGTCCGCACCGCAACCCTGACCCCACGGCGCGGGCCTAACCGACCGCGCCGTGGGGCCACTTGCCGCTTGGAGAACCCCCTCGGGATGGGCGCCAAGTCACCCCGCGTGGCTTGGACAGCGCTGACCGCGGCGGTCCACGGCGGAGGCTCGTCCTGCCCGGGACCGCGGGCCTTGGCGGCACCCGCACCGCCGCTGCTGCATCGATCAGTTGAGGTCAGTCATCGCTGCGCAACTCCCGTTGGCGGACGCTGAGCAGCTCCATGTCGGGCCGGGCGGCGACAAAGCGTTCGACGGCGGCAAGAACTTCCATAAGATGGGCCCGGTCCGCTGCGACGAGACCGGCGCCGATTATGGTCCGCCGGTACTGGTCCTGGAGGCCAGCCTCGGTCACGGAGACCTCAAAACGCCGCTTCAGCTCGGCCAGCACGGGCCGCACCACGGACCGCTTTTCCTTCAGGCTGTGGACGTCGCCAAGGAGCAGGTCACATTCAATCCAGCCGATCCACATTGCACTGTCCCTCCTGAGGTTCCGGACGATGGCGAGCTCCACCATCGCCCGAGCGCAGCGGCGTCCCTCATGCGGCGTCCGGTCGAGGCCTTGCTGGGTCGAGGGTCAGTTGATTCAGCACTGTTGCTGCTCTCAGTCCACCCCTGCGGCAAGTTCCCGTGCACTCCGGATGTAGCGGGACGTGATGTGGCCCCGCACCCGCTTCGCCAGCACGTCGCCCGCCGCGTAGAACCAGTTGGACGGCACCCCAAACGCCGTGATCCGGATAGCTACCCGGCCCCCTGCATCGATGGAAATCTCGAACGCCTCCTCGCCCCGGACGGGATGCCCGGGGAGGGTCCCGTAGCCGAACCCGGCGGACTGCGGGCCCTTACCGGGTACCGGGCGGCGGACCCAGACCACCTCGCACGGTGCGTCGATCCGGAACGGCCCGACGCCGAACCCGCTGACCACGCGGGTGCCGGGGGCCACCACATCCGATTCCGCGCGGACACGCAGTCCTGCCCGTTTCTGCAGTTGCCAGTTCAGCGTCCCCTGGACCACGCGCCGGTAGCTGGCCAGGCCCTCGCCCACGTAGGCGTGCGTGACCAGGCATTCGTAGCCCGCAGGCGCCGGCCCATGCTCCGTGGAGCCGATGCCCGGATAGTTCAGCTCTCCGGCCGCGATCCGCGCGCTCATGCCCGGCCTCCTGCCAGCCGCGCCCAGCCCAGCTGTTCCTGCTGGCGGCGGTTCAGCGAAGCCACCACGAGGTCGTAGGAATCTTCAACCATGTCGCGCACCATCGCATCGGGAAGGGAACCATCCAGGCGCACACCATTCCAGTGCTTCTTGTTCAGGTGCCAGGCTCCGGTGATCTCGGGGTGCGCCGCACGCAGCTGCTCTGCCAGGGCCGGCTCGCATTTCAGGCTGACGGAGAAGTCAGTCGCCTGCAGGGCAGAGAGGGCGAATATTTTTGCTTCGTGGCGGACGCCGCCGGACACTGCGGCCCGCACCTTAAAGACAGCGGTCTCCGGGCCGAACGGAAAGTCTTCGAAAGCACCGGTCAAGCCAAGGCAGATTCCACGAAGTCCCGCTGCGTCCATGAACTCAGCCTACTTGCCTCCGCCGACTTTCTTGGGTCCCCGCCGGGAGTACCTCAAACGACGCCGAGAAAGTCCTCCAGCAGCACCACTTCAAGGCCGGCGGCCAGCTGGGCGGCCCGGAAAGCAGCCAGATCGGCGGCGAACTCGGGGCGGAAATGCATCAGCACAATATCCCCCGGACGCAGGGTATTGCCGTACTGGTAGTCCATCCGGCCGGCGTTGGCTTTAGCCTCCCAGGTGACGATCGCCTTAATCCCTGCCGCCGCGGCTGCCTGCCGCATGCTGATCGAGTAGGCGCCACCGGGCGGGCGGAACAGCGCGGGACGCCGTCCGAACACCCGCTGGGCATAATCCTGCATACCGGTGATTTCTGCGAGCTGCTGTTGGTACCCCATCTGAGTGACCATGTTGATGTTGTGGCTCAGTGTGTGGTTCTCCACCAGGCTCCCCTGGGCGGCGAAGGGTTCGAAGAAACCGGGGTTGTCCTGAACGAAGTTCCGGGTCAGGAACATCGACGCCGGATAATCGTACGCGGCCATCAGCCGGATCATTTCGGGAGATTTCGCCACCCCGTCGTCAATGGTGAGGAAAACCACCGGCTGCTTCGTCTCGATCTTGGTCAGCACCGGCGCCAGCCCGTTCTGAACCGGAGGCAGCGTGAAATCCCGGATAACCGGTGCGCGCGGACGTCGGGTGGGTCCGTCGTCGGGCAAGAGCGGGAGGCGCAGACGCCCGGGCCGGGCGGACACGGCAGGGGCGGACACGGCAGGGGCTGCGGGGCCGGGTGCTTGCGGCGGCGCAGTGGACGGGCCAGCCGGATCCGCGCAGGCCACCAAGGCCGTCGCCAGCGAGGCGCCCAGGAACCCAAGCGCCGTCCGGCGCCCAAGGGGCCGCCGGGGCTCTGTTACGTGGTGCTCACACAAGTCTGGTCCCAGCGCTAGGCGAAGTAGGTCCGGCGCAGAATAGCAGGTCGAAGTGACCGGCAGCCTGCGGCCGTTACTCAGTGACCGAACCGCGGCGCTTCCTGCGCCGGGCAGGCGTTCATCACCACGTCCAGCCCTGCGGCTTTGGCACGGGCGGCGGCGGCCTCGTCGATCACGCCCAGCTGCAGCCAGACGGCCCTCGCGCCGGCGGCGATCGCTTCGTCCACTACGGCTCCGACCCGCTGCGAATTCACGAAGCAGTCCACAACGTCAAGGGCTTGGCCGGACGCCGGGATGTCGGCCAGCCTGGCGTAGCCGGGCTCGCCGTGGACGGCATCCCCGGGCAGGTTTACCGGGACGATCTCCATCCCGAGACTGTCACGGATAAACAGGGACGTCTGGTATGCCGCCCGCCATTGATTCGTCGACAGTCCGACGATGGCCCAGCGCCCCTTCTCGCGCAGGAGCCGTTCGATGACTGCGGGGTCGTTCACATGGGTCATCTACCCAGCCTAGGCCCGCGCGCGGCCATCCCGCGCGGGGTCACGGCACCCCGGCACGGCGTTTCGAATAATCTACGGAAACACCTGCCCGCGCCGTCAGGTTTCCGAATATTACGTTGTCGATTTGGGCAAAACCGGCAATTCCGTTTTAGTAGAAGGTGACCATCCCGAGCGGCCGAGAGACCTGGATCGATGAAGCCGCAGCAACCCTGGTCGCCGGAGCTCTTCCCTTGGCTCCGGCGATAACGAGGTAAGAGCCGCGGGAACGGCCGGACTGACCATCCGGCCGAGCGGCTCTTTCCGTAGGGTGCTACTGCCAGGACCGATGGAGTGCCCCATGACTACTGCCCTGTCCGCCCCCGCGCCGGCGTCGTCCTACGACGCCGCCCGAGCCGCCCCCCGCACCCCGGCGCTGCCGGTTGCCTTCCGATCGCTGCGCCGCACCTTCGGGGCCGGGGCCGCGGCGCACACCGTCCTGCGCGACGTCGACTTCGAAATCCGGGCCGGCGAAGTCCTCGCGATCCTTGGCACCTCCGGATGCGGAAAGTCCACGCTGCTCCGGGCCGCCGCAGGGCTCGACTCCCCCACCGCCGGCAGTGTTGAGATCGACGGCACACCGGTCCAGGGCATCGACTCCCGCTGCGCTTTCGCCTTTCAGGAACCGCGCCTCCTGCCGTGGCACACCCTGCAAGCCAACATCGCGATCGGCCTGCCCGCAGGCATCAGCGCCAGGGACGGAAAGGCTAAGGTGGCCCGGCTGCTTGACCTCGTGGGCCTCACGGAGTTCGCCAAGCACCGGCCCCGCGAAATATCCGGCGGCATGGCCCAGCGCGCCTCCCTGGCCCGCGCCCTTGCCCGCAACCCCGGTGTCCTGCTGCTGGATGAACCGTTCGGCGCACTCGACGCGCTCACCCGGATCAAGATGCAGGACCTGCTGCTGGAGATCCACCGAGTCGAGCCCACCACTGTGCTGCTTGTGACCCATGACGTCGACGAGGCCCTCCAGCTTGCCGACCGCATCATCGTCCTGGGCAAAGAAAGCGGGCCCGGTACCGGATCCGCCGCGGCCGGGACCGGCGCGACGATCGTTCGCACCGCTGTGGTGCCCGGCGCGCGGCCCCGCGGCCGCGGTTCCGTGGAACTGGCCAGCCTGCGGACCTCGCTCTTTCAGTCCCTCGGCGTCGGCGGCCATTAGCAGCCCGCCGGCGCCTCGAACGCCAGCCGGAATGCCGCTGCCCGGCCCGCGCCACCTCCTGTTACACCGCGAGTTTTCGCTCCGGTCCACGTTGCTTCACTTCCGCATTTTTCACTTCCCAGAGGATCGCCATGTCATTCGCCCGCACAACCACCCGCCGTTCAGTAGTGGCGGCCCTTGCCGCCTCCGCCGCCCTTGCTCTTACTGGCTGCGTTGCGGGCGAAGGATCCTCCGTGGCCCCCGCCGCCGCATTCTCGGGCGGCACGCTGAATATCGACTTCGCCACCTACAACCCGCTGAGCCTGGTCATCAAAAAGAAGGGCTGGCTCGAGGCCGCACTCAAGGACCAGGGTGTCACAGTGAACTGGGTCCAGTCCGCGGGCTCCAATAAGGCGAACGAGGCGCTGCGGTCCGGCGCGATCGACGTCGGTTCCACGGCCGGATCTGCCGCGCTGCTGGCCCGTGCCAACGGTTCCCCGATCAAGACGATCGACATCTACTCGCAGCCCGAATGGTCCGCGCTCGTCACGGGGCCCTCCTCCGGGATCGCCACGGTGGCCGACCTCAGGGGCAAGTCCGTGGCCGCGACCAAGGGTACCGACCCGTACTTCTTCCTCCTGCAGTCCCTCGCCGAAGCCGGACTTTCGGCCAAGGACGTCACCGTGCAGAACCTACAGCACGCGGACGGACGCACGGCACTGGAGAACGGGGCCGTGGATGCCTGGGCCGGCCTCGATCCGATTATGGCCGGCGCCGAGAAGAACGGTGCAAAGCTGTTCTACCGAAACGTGTCCTTCAACAGCTACGGCTTCCTGAACGCGAACGAGTCGTTCCTGGCCGCTAAGCCGAAGCAGGCGCAGGCCGTCGTCAATGCCTACGAGAAGGCCCGTGCCTGGGCCGCCGCGAATCCGGACGAGACCGCGCAGATCCTCGCCGACGTCGCGGGCCTCGACGTCGGCATCGCCAAAACCGTGATCCTGGAGCGCAGCAACCTCGCCGTCGACCCCGCGCCGGGTGAGGCCCAGCGCAAGGTCCTGGCCAAGATCGGCCCCACTTTCGTTGAGACCGGGGATGTCACCGGCCAGGACAAAATCGACACGGCATTGTCGACTCTTCTTGATGACTCGCTGGTGAAGAAGGCGGATGCATCCGCGATCAGGGATTCCTGATGACAAACCACCGGAATCCGCCTGGCACCGGCACGAGCGTTGCCGACGGGGGCACTGCAGCCGTCCCCGCACGTCCGGCAGACGCTGCCCGGCCGGCCTCCCCTGGTTCGCGCGCTGGCGGCTCCCCGGCGAACGGATGGTTCCCCGCCGGGATCCTGGCCAGCCGTTGGACGCGTCTGTTCCTTGGATTGGTCCTTCCCGCGGCGGTTCTGGCCGCCTGGCAGGTCTCCACGGCTGCCGGGGTCTTCAGCGTTGTCCAGCTCCCGCCGCCGGAGATGGTGCTGGAGGCAGGCCTTGACCTGCTCCAGCGCGGGCAACTCGGCCAGCACATCGCGATCTCCACCCAGCGCGTGCTGATCGGCTTTGCTGCCGGCGCGGCCCTTGGCCTGGTGTTCGGGTCACTGGTAGGACTGTCCAAAGTCGCCGACTCCCTACTGGCTCCGACCATCGGGGCCCTCCGCGCCGTCCCCTCCCTCGCGTGGGTACCGCTGCTTATCCTCTGGATGAAAATCGGCGAGGATTCCAAGATCACCCTGATCCTGATCGGCGCCTTTTTCCCCGTCTTTACGACCGTCTCCCTGGCGCTGCGGCACGTGGACCGCAACCTGGTGGAAGCCGCGCGCGCCTTCGGCCTCAACGGGGTAAAGCTGCTGACCACCGTCCAGCTTCCGGCAGTGGTTCCCGCAGTGTTCTCCGGACTCCGGCTCGCGCTGGCCCAGGCCTGGCTGTTCCTGGTGGCCGCCGAACTCATCGCGTCCTCGATGGGGCTTGGCTTCCTGCTCACGGATTCGCAGAACAACGGCCGCACGGACCGGCTCCTACTCGCAATCGTGCTGCTGGCCGTGATCGGCAAGATCACGGACGCCCTGCTGGGCCTGGCCGAGAAATGGGCGGTGAACCGGTGGGCATAAGCACCGAAACGGCACCGGCGGGTTTCCCGGTCACCGAACAAGAGCGCCTCTCCTTCTGGGAGGCAGCTGCCCTCCGGCTCGACTGGGAGGAGGTGCCGGGGCAGGCCAGGCCCTGGCACACCACCCACCGCTGGATCCCGGCAGACGGGGCTGCCGGCACCGGTCCGGGAATCACCTGGTTTGAGGGCGGCAGGCTCAACGTCGCGTCCAACTGCGTCGACCGCCATGTAGCGGCGGGACGCGGGGACAAGGTGGCGTTGCACTTCGAGGGCGAACGCGGGGACCGGCGCACCATCAGCTACGCCGAACTGCAGCGGGAGGTCTGCCGGGCTGCCAACGCCCTGCTTGCGCTGGGAATCGGCAAGGGCGACCGCGTGGTCATCTATCTCCCGGTCATCCCCGAAACCATCATCATCACCTTGGCCGTGGCACGCATCGGCGCCGTCCACTCGCTGGTTTTTGGCGGTTTCTCCGCCGAAGCGCTCAGATTCCGGGTAGCGGACACCGGTGCGAAGCTGCTGGTCACCACCGACGGCCAGTTCCGCCGCGGCGAGGCAGTACCGGTCAAGGGCAATGCGGACGCCGCCGTGGCCGGCAACAATGCTATCGAGCATGTCCTGGTAGTCAACCGAACCACCCCGCCGGAGCTTCTGGCGACCGTCCCGATGACCGAGGGCCGCGATGTGTGGTGGCATAACGCCGTCGGGCGGGCCTCCGAGGTCCACGAAGCCGAAGTGTTCGACGCCGAAACGCCGTTGTTTATTATGTACACCTCCGGGACCACGGGAAAGCCCAAGGGCCTGGTGCACACCTCCGGCGGCTACCTGACACAGGCGTCCTGGAGCTTCGAGCATCTCTTTAGCAATCCGGACCCCGCACTCCGTGACCGGGACGTTCACTGGTGCACGGCAGACCTGGCATGGGTCACCGCCCACACCTATGAGCTTTACGGTCCGCTCTCCAACGGAGTCACCCAGGTAATTTTCGAGGGCACCCCCAACACTCCGCATCCGGGCCGGCACTTGGAAATCATTGAGCGCTACGGCGTGACGCAGTACTACACCGCTCCCACCCTGGTCCGTTCGCTGATGGGCTGGTTCCCCGACGGCGTCCCGGCCAGCTACGACCTGTCCTCCATCCGCCTGCTCGGCACCGTCGGTGAGGCCGTCAACCCCGAAGCATGGCGTTGGTTCCGGCAGAACATCGGTGCCGGAACCGCCCCGGTCGTTGACACCTGGTGGCAGTCCGAAACCGGCGCCACCATTCTCTCCCCGGCCCCGACCGACGCCGGCTTTAAGCCCGGCTGTGCCGCCCGGCCCCTGCCCGGCGTCAGCACCCGGATCGTGGACGACGCCGGCGACACTGTCCCGCCCGGCGTCCAGGGCTTTATTGTGGTGGACGCTCCGGGCCCCGCCATCGCCCGGACCGTCTGGGGGAACCCGCAGCGCTACTACGATTCGTACTGGCGCCAGTACGCCGCGCAGGGGTGGTTCCTCGCGGGGGACGGTGCCAAATACGACGACGACGGCGACATCTGGATCCTCGGACGGGTGGACGACACCCTCAACGTCTCAGGACACCTGCTCTCCACGATCGAGATCGAATCAGCCCTCGTCGCACACCCGGACGTCGTGGAGGCCGGGGTCTGCCCCGTCGCGGATCCGAAGACCGGCCACGCCATCGTCGCGTTCGTCGTTCTGCGCGAAGCAGCGGCTGCCGGGTACATCGCGTCCGAATTGAAGGCGCACGTCGCGAAGGCGATCGGGCCTATCGCCAAGCCCCGCGATGTCGTCGTCGTCCCGGATGTGCCGAAGACCCGCAGCGGCAAGATCATGCGACGGCTACTGACCCAGCTGTTCGAGGGCAGCGCGCTCGGCGACACCACGTCGCTCCAGAACGAACCATCCATCGTGGACATCCAGGATGTCCTGCGAACCCGAAATACCCCAGAAGTAAGGAACACCCATGACTGACATCAGCAATGTGGCCCGTCTCTCCGAACCGCTCAAGTTCGCCTACTGGGTTCCGAATGTCTCCGGCGGCCTCGTCGTTTCCACTATCGAACAGCGCACCGGCTGGGACTTCGAGTACAACAAGAAGCTGGCCCGGATCGCGGAGAATTCCGGCTTCGAATACGCCCTGACCCAGACGCGCTATGCCGCCTCCTACGGCGCGGACAAACAGCACGAGGCCACCTCCTTCAGCCTGGCGCTGCTGGCGGCCACCGAGCGGCTCAAGGTCATCTCCGCCGTCCACCCGGGCATGTGGCACCCCGGCGTTCTCGCCAAATTCATCATCACCGCGGACCATATCTCCGACGGCCGGGCCGCCGTGAACATCGTTTCAGGCTGGCTTAAGGCGGAGTTCGAGAACTTCGGCCTGGACTGGCTCGAACACGACGAACGCTACGTCCGCACCGAGGAGTTCATCCGCGTCCTCCGCGGGCTCTGGACCGAGCAGGAGTACAGCCAGTCCGGAAAGTATTACAACATCACCGGCTTCACCCTGAATCCGGCCCCGGTGGACGTGCCCGGCCGGGCACACCCGGAGATCTTCTTCGGCGGAAACTCCACTGCTGCGCAGGCCACGGCAGGCCGGGTCGCCGACTGGTACTTCTCCAACGGCAAGGACCTGGAAGGCTTCAAGGAGAACATCGCCGGCGTCGTGGCTTCCGCGGCAGAAGGCGGACGCGGGACCGCGCCCAAGACCGGCGCCACCGAGCCCGCGCTCGCCGCCCCGCGCTTTGGCCTGAACGGATTCGTGATCGCCCGTGATTCCGAACGGGAAGCCCGCGACACCCTCCGCGAGATCGTCGAGAAGGCGCACAAACCCGCCGTCGAAGGTTTCCGCGACGCTGTCCAGGAGGCCGGCGCGTCCACAAAGGACGGCAAAGGCATGTGGGCCGACTCAAGCTTCGAGGACCTGGTCCAATACAACGACGGCTTCAAAACCCAGCTGATCGGCACACCGGAGCAGATCGCCGAGCGGATCGTGGAGTACAAAAAGATCGGCGTGAACCTGTTCCTCACCGGCTACCTGCACTTCCAGGAGGAAGTCGCCGCCTTCGGCCAGGACATCCTGCCGATCGTCCGTGAACTCGAGGCAGACCTCGCCCGCAGGAACGGCAGCGAACTGGATCTCTCCGGCACACCGGCGGTCTCGGCCACCCCCACCCCCGGGCTGGTGAACGCGTAATGTCTGACCGCAAATTTGGTTTCCGCACCCGCGCCCTGCATGCCGGGGGCACCCCCGATGCCGAGCACGGCGCCCGCGCCGTGCCGATCTACCAGACGACGTCCTTCGTCTTCAAAGACACCCAGGACGCCGCCAGCCTCTTCGCACTGCAGAAGTACGGCAACATCTACTCCCGGATCGGCAACCCAACCGTCGCCGCGTTCGAAGAGCGCATCGCCTCCCTCGAGGGCGGTATCGGCGCTGTGGCCACGTCATCGGGTATGGCCGCGGAATTCATCACCTTCGCCGCGCTCACCCAGGCCGGGGACCACATTGTCGCCGCCGCCCAGCTCTACGGCGGCACGGTGACCCAGCTTGACGTCACCATGCGCCGCTTCGGGGTCGACACCACTTTCGTCCCGGGGACCAACCCGGCCGACTACGCCGCGGCCATCCGGGAGAACACCAAGGCGATCTTCGTCGAGGTGGTCGCCAACCCGTCCTCGGAGATCCAGGACCTTGAAGGGCTGGCAAAGGTCGCGCACGACGCCGGAATCCCGCTCGTCGTCGACGCCACCTTGAGCACTCCGTACCTCGTGCGGCCAATCGAGCACGGGGCTGACATCGTGATCCATTCCGCCACGAAGTTCCTTGGCGGGCACGGCACCACCCTCGGCGGTGTCGTTGTGGAAAGCGGCCGCTTCAATTGGGGCAACGGCAAGTTCCCCATGATGACCGAGCCCGTCGCGTCCTACGGCAACGTCTCCTGGTGGGGGAACTTCGGCGAATACGGGTTCCTCACCAAACTGCGCTGCGAGCACCTCCGCGACATCGGCCCGGCGCTGTCTCCGATGTCGGCCTTCCAGCTGCTGCAGGGGGTGGAAACGCTCCCCCAGCGCCTCGACGAGCATCTGAAGAACGCCCAGGCCGTGGCGGAATGGCTCGAGGCGGACGAACGGGTGGCCTACGTGAACTTCTCCGGCCTGCCCTCGCACCCGCACTTCGAACGGGCCAGGAAATACTTGCCGCTGGGGCCCGGCTCGGTGTTTTCCTTCGGCGTCAAGGGCGGCCGGGCCGCGGGGCAGAAGTTCATCGAGTCCCTGCAGCTGGCCTCGCACCTGGCCAACGTAGGAGACTCCCGGACCCTGGTCATCCACCCGGGCTCCACCACCCACCAGCAGCTCAGCCCGGAACAGCTCGAATCCGCCGGAGTCCCGGAGGACCTGGTCCGGATCTCGATCGGCCTCGAGGACCTTGAGGACATCCTGTGGGACCTCGACCAGGCCTTGGATGCGGCCTCGGAAGAGTCCGCCTCCGAAGCGCGCACGATCGGAGCGCTGCTGTGAGCCGGGAAGAGAAACGTACCTGGACCGGGCCGTCCGCACCGGAACGGTTCAACCTGCTGCGCAGCGCCAGGTCCATCGCGATTGTGGGTGCCTCGGACAAGCCGTCCCGGGCAAGCTATTTTGTGGCCACCTACCTGCAGTCCTCCACCCCGTACAGGCTGTACTTCGTGAACCCGGTGGTGAAGGAGATCCTGGGCCAGCCGACGTATAGCTCACTCGCAGACCTGCCGGAGAGCCCGGACATCGTGGACGTCTTCCGCAAGCACGATGACCTGCCTGGAGTCCTGGAGGAGGCCGTCGCGGCCGGAGCCGGAACGCTCTGGCTGCAGCTTGGGTCCTGGCACGAGGAAGTCGCGAAGGAAGCCGAAGCCGCCGGGCTCGACGTCGTGATGGACCGCTGCGTGAAGATTGAGCATGCCCGGTTCCACGGCGGCCTGCATTTGGCCGGCTTCGACACTGGGGTCATTTCCGCCAAGCGGCAGGTCCTGGCCTAGCGCTTCCGGCGCGTTCGAATGCCGAACTCGCCGGTAACGTGCGAGCTCGCTGTTGTCCTACGGCGAGCCCGCACGCTACCGGCGAACTGGGCGGATCGGGAGCGCGTGGCCTAGGGCTGGCCCGGGAGCGAAGGGAGCACCCGGGGAATGGCCCGCCCCGGCAGCTGAGCCTTGGGGAGGGTCCGGCTCTCGCCCGCGCCGGGAAGTCCCGGCACGGCCGGCGTGACGGCCGGTATGACAGGGCGATGGGGCGGCAGCGGGAGGAGTCCGCCCCGGCCTTCAGCCGCCGGAGTGCCCGCGCCGCCGGGCTTCGCAGGTTCCGCGGCGGGGGTTTCCGGTGCCTCAGGAGCGTCCACTGACGGCGGCAGCGCAGGGTTGCCGGCTGGGTTGGCGGGCACAACCGGGGCCGGAATATCCGCCGGCGACGGGGCGGCGGGCTCCGGAGCAACGTCGGGAGTCGGGCCGGAGGGCTGGAAAATGCCGCCTACAGTGTGGCTGACATTTTTGCGGAAGTCCTCGCTTGAGGCGGCGACCGCGCCGGCACCGAGCGTCATTGCACCCACGACGGCGCCGCCCAGGATCGCCAGCCCGCGCTTGCGGCCGCGGCGTTCGCCGAGGCTGACCACCCCGCACGGCAGGACCCCGGCAATGGCGCCTGGCACCGGCGTCACAGCGGGTACGGCCGCCGTCGGGTGTGCAGCAGGACCTGCAGCGGCGGAACTGCTGCCGCCGGCGGTGAGCATTGCCGCGAGGTCGGCCCGGGGAGCAGGGGCCCGGTCCGGGACCATGGCCTGGAGCTGCGCCAGGGTGCTGCCGAGTTCGGCGGCACCTTCGAGACCGGAATCACGGAGCATCGCCTGAATGCCGCCATCCTGCAGGGGTTCGCGTGTGCCGGTCATAATGCTGCGTGGTCCTTTTCGGTGACGAGTTCGCGCAGGGCGCTGAGCCCGCGTCGCTGAAGCTGTTTGATGGCACCCGGGCTCTTGCCCATGATGCCGGCCACCTGGTCGATGGAAAGGTCCGCGACGATCCGCAGGACCAGGACTTCCCGTTGCTCGCCGTTGAGCCGGGAGAGTGTGTAGGACAGGCCGCCGAGGGAACCGAGGGCCTCGTCCTCGGCGGACGCGGAATACCGCGCGTCGTTCAACGGGTTATATTCAGCCAGACACGGTGTCCGTTCGGAGCGCCGGTGGTGGTCTACAAGCCTGGCGTGGGCGACCGAAAAAATGAAGGTTCGCAGGCCTTTGTGGCCACCGGTGACATTCGCCAGTTTCGGCAGAACGTCCACAAATACGTCCTGGGTCAGGGCCTCCGCGTCATCGACGCCCTTGGCCCGGAAGTAACCGAGCACTGCGGGGGAAATCAAGGTGTAGACGGCGCTGAATCCGGACGGGTCGCCAGCCAAGGCTGCTGACAGATCGTCATCGCTCAGCTGGTCTGCCAAGTGGCTTTCCTTCCGTTACTGCTGGCGGTGCGGCCCCCGATAGTGTAGCGGCCGCACCCCGTTACCTCCGAAGGGAGGCGTGCAGTGCTTACTTGTCGAGCTTGGGCAGCTCGGCCGACGGCAGTGCCGGAACAGCGGGGACAGCGGGGACGTTCCGGGCGCCGGGAACTGCCGGGGTGGCCACTGTCACGCCGGCGTGGGCCTTGGCCTCGGCAGCGCCCCTGGCGTTGGCTGCACCCTGGACGGAGACGCCGTCCGTCGCAGCGGCAACGGAACCCTCGGCGGCACTGTCGGTATCCTCAACGTCGGAGCCGTCCTTCGCGGCGCCGGCCTTCGCGGCGCCGTCACTGTCCGGGGTGGCGGGCACTGCCGGGGTGGCGGGCACTGCCGGGGTGGCGGGAACAGCGGGCAGATCCGGAGTTGCCGGAACGGACGGAACTGCCGGGGTGGCGGGCGTAGCGTGGTTCACTTCAGCCTGCTGGGTGCTCGAAACCTGGGCCGCGTTGGCCAGGCCGATTCCGGAAAAGCCTCCGACCGCGAGAACAGCGGCGCCGACAGCAATCTTGGTGCTCGTGCTAACACTCTTCATAAAAACGTGCATCCTTTGGTTGATTGAAGGCTGGCCGGCGCCGCCCGATGGGGGCAGGCGCCGGCAGCACTTGCAGTGGAAGGCCCCGGATACCTGATGGGGGTCCAGGTTCCGGCGGCGCTTACAAAGGAGTAATCGCTGAGGCGCCCCAAAAGGTTACGCGCGGATTGGAAGTTCTTTTTCAGGTCCGGGACGGTTAACGACGACGGCGGCGGGCCACCTTATCCAGGTGACCCGCCGCCGTCGTGCGTCAGTTGTTGCGTCAGTCGTTGATCAAGTCATTGATAACAATGGTCTGGTCCCGGTCCGGGCCGACGCCGATCGCGGAGAAACGGGTGCCGGAGAGCTTCTCGAGCGCCAGCACGTAGTTCTTGGCGTTCTCGGGCAGGTCCGCCAGGGTGCGGGCCCCGGTGATGTCCTCGGTCCAGCCTTCGAAGTACTCGAAGATGGGCTTGGCGTGGTGGAACTCGGTCTGGGTCATCGGCATTTCATCGTGCCGGACCCCATCCACGTCGTACGCCACACAGACCGGGATCTGCTCGATGCCCGTGAGGACGTCCAGCTTGGTGACGAAGTAGTCCGTGAAGCCGTTGACGCGGGATGCGTGGCGGGCCAGCACGGCGTCATACCAGCCGCAACGGCGCGGGCGTCCGGTGTTGACGCCAAACTCGCCGCCGGTCTTCTGCAGGTACATGCCCATGTCGTCGAAGAGTTCGGTGGGGAACGGCCCGGCGCCCACTCGGGTGGTGTAGGCCTTGATAATGCCGATGGAGCGCGAGATGCGGGTCGGGCCGATGCCCGAACCCACGGAGGCGCCGCCCGCCGTCGGGTTCGAGGAGGTCACAAAGGGGTAGGTGCCGTGGTCGACGTCCAGGAAGGTGGCCTGGCCGCCTTCCATCAGGACGACTTTGCCCTCGTCCAATGCGGTGTTCAGGACGTAGGTGCTGTCGATGACCAGCGGGCGCAGGCGTTCGGCGAAGGACAGGAAGTACTCCACAATCTCCTCCACCTCGATGTCGCGGCGGTTGTAGACCTTGACCAGGAGTTCGTTCTTTTGGCGCAGCGAGCCTTCGACCTTTTGGCGCAGGATGGAGGCGTCGAAAACGTCCTGGACGCGGATGCCAAGCCGGGCGACTTTGTCCATGTAGGCCGGGCCGATGCCGCGGCCGGTGGTTCCGATGGCGCGGCTGCCGAGGAACCGCTCGGTGACCTTGTCCAGGACCTGGTGGTAAGGCGCGACGAGATGGGCATTGGCGGAGACGCGCAGCTTGGAAGTGTCGGCGCCGCGGGCTTCGAGGCCGTCGATCTCCTCAAACAGCGCCTCCAGGTTCACCACACAGCCGTTGCCGATGATCGGAACCGCGTTGGGGCTCAGGATGCCGGCCGGAAGGAGCTTTAGCTCGTACTTCTCACCGCCTACGACGACGGTGTGCCCGGCATTGTTGCCGCCGTTGGGCTTGACGACGTAGTCGACTCGGCCACCAAGCAGGTCAGTGGCCTTACCTTTGCCTTCGTCGCCCCACTGGGCTCCGACGATCACGATTGCTGGCATGGGATCCTCCCCCATTCGTTCGGGCCGAAATCCGGGTGATCCACGGGTGGTCGCGGATCTCAGCGCCGTTCATGAGAATGCCCCGAATCTACCGCTGTGCTCTTGTCATCAACGCCAGAGTCCGGGGCTCTTACCACCCAAGTTTAGCCGATCGCGGTAGCTGCGGCTCATTTGACCATCCAATGGACTTCCCGCCGATGGTGCACGCACCCCGCTGTCCAGCCTGCGGAACGCGGGCGGAAGGACTTGCGCAGGCCCGCCCGGTGGAATTAGGTGAGAGGTGACCATCCCGAGCGGCCGAGGGACCTGGACCATTGACGCCGCAGCAACCCCTCCGTTCGCAGCTTGTGGCGGTTCAGGGTGCTACCGCCAGGACCGATGGAAAGGAAGCGCCCCATGCACCAGAACACCGACCACATCCGGGCCACCCATGCAGGCTCCCTGCCCCGCACCCCTGAGCTCATCGCCGCGAATGAGGCCAAGGACGCAGACGGCATCAGCCCGGAATTCCTGGACCTGCTGGCAACCTCCGTGGTGGATGTGGTGCAGCGCCAGAAGGACCTCGGCATCGATATCCCCAACGACGGCGAATACGGACACACGATGTCCAGCTCTGTGGACTACGGTGCGTGGTGGAACTATTCCTTCAGCCGGCTGGGCGGCCTTGAACCGACCGACGTGGACCGCTGGGCCGACTCCGCGGTGCGCCGCTCAAGCCCCGGAAACATCGTGCTGACCTCGTTCCCGGACCGGCGCGACAGGCAGAAGTTCAATGAGGCCTACAACGATCCGTCCGCGGGGATCCTCGCGCACCGCAAGAGTGTCACGCAACCGAAAATTGCCGGACCGCTGAGCTATACCGGGCAGGCCCTCGTCGGCTCGGATACCGCCAACCTGAGGGCGGGGCTGGCCGCCGCCGGACTCACCGAGGGCTTCGTGGCTTCCCTCTCCCCCGGATCCTGTGCCCGCGTCGCCAACGAGTACTACAGCAGCGATGAGGAACTCCTCTATGCCTGCGCCGACGCCATGCGCGAGGAATACAAGGCCATCATCGACGCCGGGCTCACGGTCCAGCTCGACGACCCGTCGCTGGCCGAAAGCTGGGACCAGATTAACCCGGAACCAAGCCTGGCCGACTACCTCAAATTCATCCAGCTCCGGGTCGAAGCCACAAACTGGGCACTGCGCGGGCTGCCACAGGAGAAGATCCGGCTGCACGTCTGCTGGGGCTCGTGGCACGGGCCGCACACCACGGACGTCCCCTTCGCGGACATTATCGGCTCCGTCCTGCAGATTAAGGCAGGCGGTTACTCCTTCGAGGCAGCCAACGTCCGCCACGAGCATGAATGGCGGATCTGGGAAGACACCCGGCTTCCGGACGGAAAAATCATCATCCCCGGCGTCGTCTCCCACGCCACAAACGTCGTCGAGCACCCGGATCTGGTAGCTGACCGGATCGTACGTTTCGCCCAATTGGTGGGCCGCGAAAATGTGATTGCCTCCACAGACTGCGGTCTCGGCGGCCGCGTGCACCCGCAAATCGCTTACGCCAAGCTGGAAGCCCTGGGCGAGGGTGCGCGCCGCGCCAGCGCACGGCTCTGGTAGATCGGCGGCGGCAGGTCCGCCATTTCGCAGGGCTTGATAGACTAATAAGGATCGACTAGGAAATCGGTCCACACCACCTTTTCAAACCGCACCATATTGGGCGTGCCCCGGTGTTAGGCGTGCCCTCGTCCGGTCCGGCAGCTTTACCAATCCCGCAGGAGACTCAGCAATATATGACAGCCTTGGCCACTGAAAATTCCCGCGAACAGCTTCTGAGCCGCCGCTATGAAACTAGCGTCGCGGCCGTCAACGAGCTGTGCGACACGCTGCAGGCAACCAAAGCTGGCACGAACGTCCCCTACGTTGACCCGATTCACGACGTCGATGAGTGCCGCATCATCAGCCTCTTCTCCAACATCGGGACGGAGGACGAGTCTGGTTTTATCACCGCCGGTGATGATGAAGCCGCCACCCGCCTGCTCGGTGTCCAGTGGAAGCTGGGCCTGCGCCCCGAGTACGTGATGCCGTGGAACGTGCACCCCTGGTACGTCCCGGGCGAGCCGAACGGCAAGTTCACCCCGGATCAGATTTCCGCGGGCCTGAAGCCGTTGCTGAAATTCCTCGCTGTGGTGCCCCGCGCCTCGGTTATCGTGGCGCACGGCACCGAAGCCAACCGCCTCGCGAACCTGCTCCTCAAAACCGAGGTACCCATGATCTGGCGCCGCGGCCTCAAGACCTACAAGGTCCGCTCACTCAGCGGCCGCGCCTTCGCCGGCACCCCCGCCCGGCAGGAACAGTACCTCGACGAGATGGGCACGGTTTACGCCGACGCCATGGCCCGCACCGGTCTGGCCAAGACCAGCTAGCCCCCAGCCAACGCACGACGGCGGGCGCCCACCATGAGGTAGGCGGCCGCCGTCGTCATTTAAGCGCGGGTAGGTTTAGGCGCGAATTAGCGCTTCTCGGCTTCGATGGCCGCCTTGGCCCTGGGGTCCGAATCGTTAAGGAACTTCTCGATCCGCTCGGGCTCCTCGGCTTCCCCGATGGCCGCCGAGGCCCGGCCCAGCGAGTACAGGGCGCGCAGGAAGCCGCGGTTCGGTTCGTGCTCCCACGGGATGGCTCCGACGCCGCGCCAGCCGTTGCGGCGCAGCGAATCCAGGCCGCGGTGGTAGCCAACACGGGAGTAGGCGTACGAGTCGATGGTCCGGCCCTCGGCCCACGCTTCTTCGGCCAGCACGGCCCACAGCAGCGACGAGGTCGGGTGCTTTTCCACCAGGTCGAGAGCTTCCTGACCAGCATCCAGCCCCCTGTGGATGTCAGTCTCGGCCGGCAGGAGCGTCGGCTCCGGGCCCATCAGATTCCTGCGGAACTCCTCCGACATCCTTAGAACGTCCTGCCGGTTGAGCCGAGCTGCTGGGCAGCCTCGACGACGCGGGCCGCGAGGCCAGCCTCGGCGGACGCACCCCAGACGCGGGGGTCGTACAGCTTCTTGTTGCCGACCTCGCCGTCGACCTTCAGCACACCGTCATAGTTGCGCAGCATGTGGTCCACTACAGGCCGGGTGTATGCGTACTGGGTGTCGGTGTCGATGTTCATCTTGATCACACCGTAGGAGACGGCGTCGGCAATCTCCTTCTCGGAGGAACCGGAGCCGCCGTGGAAGACCAGGTCGAACGGGTTCGCTTTGCCGAGCTTGGCGCCGACCTGTTCCTGGATGTCCTTGAGGATTTCCGGGCGGAGCTTAACGCCGCCGGGCTTGTAGACGCCGTGCACGTTGCCGAAGGTCAGCGCCGTGATGTAGCGGCCGTTCTCCCCGGAGCCGAGTGCCTCGATCGTGGCCAGCGCGTCCTCGACGGTGGTGTAGAGCTTGTCATTGATGGCGTTCTCGACGCCGTCTTCCTCGCCGCCGACGGTGCCGATTTCGACCTCAAGGATCATCTTGGCGGCAGCGGTGCGCGCGAGCAGTTCGCGGGCAATCCGGAGGTTCTCCGGGAGGGTCTCGGCGGAGCCGTCCCACATGTGCGAGCTGAAGAGTGGATTTCGACCGGCCTTGACCTCGGCCTCGGAAGCGGCGAGCAGCGGCAGGACAAAGCCCTCCAGCTTGTCTTTGGGGCAGTGGTCCGTGTGCAGGGCGATATTAACGCCGTAGTTCTTTGCAACCTCGCGGGCAAACGCGGCGAATCCAAGCGAACCGGCGACCATGTCCTTGGTGGACGCGCCGGACCAGTAGGCTGCGCCGCCGGTGGAGACCTGGACGATCCCGTCGGACTCGGCCTCGGCGAAGCCGCGGAGGGCTGCGTTAAGGGTCTGGGAGGAGGTGACGTTGACGGCCGGGAACGCGAAGCCGCCCGACTTGGCGCGGTCGATCATCTCGGAGTAGATCTCTGGGGATGCAATGGGCATGCTGACTCCTAAAGTGAATTTCGTCTGCGGGCTGGTTGACCCTGGAGTAAACCTCGTCGGCTACGAACCATCCTAGCCACTCCTGCGCCGCGGCAGTGTCTGCGGTCACTCGGGTCCGTCATAGTCGCGGCCGTTGCTGTTCCGCTTCGCCGGGTGTGCACTTCGCTGCGGTGTTTCGCGACAGACTGCCGCGAACTGCCAACCCGCGGGGTCCCGGGCGCCGCCCCTTCGTGCGGCTTACCCCGGGAGCTGGTTGAACACGTGCCTGCGGATCCAGGCGTGCATCGCAATGGCAGCGGCCGAGGCGGCATTGATTGAGCGGGTGGAGCCGAACTGCTCGATCGACAAGGTGTCCACCGCCGCCTGGTGGACCTCGGCGGACAGCCCCGGGCCCTCCTGGCCAAACACCAGTACGCAGTTTTTGGGCAGTTCGTAGGTCTCCAGCGGGACGGAGTCCGGGAAGATGTCGATGCCGATGATGGCCAGCCCCTCCCCCTGTGCCCACGCCACGAAGTCCGCCACTGTGGGGTGGTGGCGGATGTGCTGGTACCGGTCGGTGACCATAGCCCCGCGGCGGTTCCATCTGCGTCGTCCGATGATGTGCACTTCCTTGGCCAGGAACGCGTTGGCGCTCCGCACGACGGTGCCTATGTTCATGTCGTGCTGCCAGTTTTCGATCGCGATGTGGAAATTGTGCCGCTTGGCGTCCAGGTCCGACACGATCGACTCGTGCCTCCAGTAGCGGTACTTGTCCACCACGTTGCGGCGGTCCCCGTCTGTCAGGAGGTCCGGGTCCCAGTGATCGCCGTCCGGCAGTTCGCCTTCCCAAGGGCCGACGCCGACCTCCGCCTTGGCCTCTGCCCCGGCGGCCGCCTCCCCCGCCTCCGCCGTAACGGGAAGGGATTCGCTGGTTATCTCGGGTTCAGTCACCACTCAACATTAGACTGGGACTGGCATCGGCACATTATCGGCGGAGGACAGCATGGCGGATCAGCAGGCAGACCACAGGGATGACGCGGACGACGTGTACTCATCAAAATCGGTGTACCGCAGCGGCCAGGAGATTGAGTGCTGGCTGACGGACATGGACGGTGTCCTGGTCCACGAAAACCAGCCCATTCCCGGCGCCGCCGAACTCATCCAACGCTGGGTGGACACCTCCAAACGCTTCCTGGTCCTGACCAACAACTCCATCTTCACACCCCGCGACCTCGCAGCCCGGCTGAAGAGCTCGGGCCTGGAAATCCCCGAGGAGAATATCTGGACCTCGGCCCTGGCCACGGCCCAGTTCCTCAAGGATCAGGTGCGCGGCTCGGATTCCGGCAACCGCGCTTACACGATCGGCGAGGCGGGCCTCACTACCGCGCTGCACGAAGCAGGTTTTATCCTCACCGACCAGGACCCGGACTTCGTGGTGCTGGGCGAAACCCGCACCTACTCGTTTGAGGCCATCACCATGGCCATCCGGCTGATCTTGGGCGGCGCGAGGTTCATCGCCACCAACCCTGATGCCACCGGGCCCTCGAAGGATGGTCCGATGCCTGCCACCGGCGCCATCGCTGCGCTTATTACCAAGGCGACCGGGCGGGAGCCCTACATCGTCGGCAAGCCGAACCCGATGATGTTCCGCTCAGCAATGAACCAGATCGACGCGCATTCGGAAACCACCGCCATGATCGGTGACCGGATGGACACCGACATCATCGCCGGCATGGAAGCGGGTCTGCACACGGTGCTGGTGCTCAGCGGCATCACCCACAAGGACGACATCGCCGCGTACCCGTTCCGGCCCAACCAGATCCTGAACTCCGTTGCCGACCTGAAGAGCCAGATTTAGGCAGCCCTAGAAGGCGGTTTTTTTCCCTCCGCCGGACGGCAGCGGCAGGATTTCGTTCTGAAGTTCGTCGATGATGGGCCGGTAAACGAACGGGTTCCAGCCGGGGCTGGCGTGCGCCGGCCGGGCGCCGTCGGTCGTGAACGAGTCCGAGGCCATGTTTTCCTTAAAGATCAAGGACCAGGAGTCCCGTGCCGATTCGTAGTCCACGGTCTGGTCGCGTGGATTGCCGACAAAAGCCATCCGCGTTCCGCCGAGCTTTCCCGCGAACCTGGTGGGATCAAAGTGGTAGATGTAGGCCGACTCGGTCTGGATCAGCACGCTGGACGGGGCAATCGGAGAGAGCTGTTCCAGCGTCTGGTCCAGGATCTGTCCCCAGCTGCGCTCGTCCTTGTGCAGCATCCGCTCGCCGAGTTCGTAGCCGCCGCGCAGCACCGTGGGGAAGCGGAAGCCGCTCTCGTAGAGAAACACAACACCCTCAAACCAGCTCTGGTCCAGAACGTCGTGCCGGCTGCTGGGACTGGAATCCAACAGAATGAAGGCCACTTCAATGCCATGAAGTTCACGGAGCCGGGCGGCGACTTGGGTCGCCACCATACCACCGAAGCTGTGGCCGTAGAAGTAGTAGGTGGTCAGCTTATGGGCCCGCGCGTACTCCACCACGGCGATGACAATCTCGTCGATGTCAATGCCGACGTTGGAGTATCCGACAGCGGCCAGCTGGCCCCGCTTGGTCAGCGTCCCGCGAAGCGCCGTCAGGATCCACTGGGCTTCTTCCCAGCTCGTTTTGTAGCCTGGAAAAAGGAACCAGCTGGTGTGCGGGAAGTACTTCTCCGCAGTCTCGTCCGGCACCGGGAGGATCTTGTGGACGCGGCGCTCGGCCTGCACACGCCGGGTAAACAGCATGTCGGCAGCCAGCACGGAAGCCGCGCTTGTCCCGGCCAGGAAACCCCGCCGGGAGAACCGTTTCAGTTCCGCGGCGTGGCGAAGCATCCGGGAGGCATCGCCCACATCCTCAACTTCCGGCTCACGCGGCACCCCTCTACCGTAGCCATCAAAGAACGCGGATCAGAAACCGCACCCGGTAACAGCTCAGCCACAGCCGGACGGAAGTGCGGCCTAGGCCGGCTCGGGTTCGCGGGCGGCGTCCGGGCGGCCGGGTTCGAGACAGATTTCGCGCCGGCTGATTTCGAGGCCGATTTCGTCATAGGTGGCAAGCAGTTGCGAACGGGCCATATTAGCCGGGTTGTCCAGCAACCCGAACACTGAGTCACTCGCAGCGAACAGTTCATCATTGGAGAAGCCGTTTAATGGCCTGGGGCCCGTTGCGTGAACGGCCGATGTGAGGTCCGCCGAAACATCGATGGACGTCAACGCGGCGACGGCGCTGTCCGGGTGGGGGTTCAGCTCGAGCGAGACTCCTGCCGAGCCTGGCAATGCGCCCGCCGCGTCGACCAGTGCGGCTGCACCGTCAATGACGTTAAGATCGTTTCGCAGGCCCGCCAAAGCTGCGGATTCCACAAACTGCGCCCGGCCGAGGCACACCCGGATGTGCGAGGTGATGCCCATCCGCCGGATGCGCTGAATCAGCTGCATCAGCTCAGGGCGAGAGTCCTGGGAGAGGCTTCCCCGGACATCGATCCGGAAGATATCCGCGGCAATATCCAGTGCGGCTTGAGCGTTCAGCGAGGTATCCATAGGTACTCCAAAAGAGGGTTGCTATGGCCGACGGCTCAACCTCACCCAGAATATAGGCCCCCCGAGGGGCGCACAAGTCACAGTGTGCTGCCAGTTCAGCCAGCCGCTCTCCCACCAGGCTCTTCAAAATGTGTCCGGGACGCGGCGCCGCCCACAGACGTCACCAGGGACGCTGCGATATCACGCAGCTTAACGTTGCCGTTGCTGGAAGCGTCCGTGAGGATCCTGACGGCTGCCTCCTGGCTGCACCGGTTCTGCGCCATCACAATCCCGATAGCCATGTCGATCACCGTGCGGGATTTGAGCGTGGCCCGAAGGTTCGTGGCACCGTCGGCGTGCATGGAAAAGCGGACCGCGAGCCGCAACGCCTGTGAAATTTGCCGGGTATAACCACGAGCCCTGGCGGCGACGTCGCCGTCGAATTTGCGCGGGACATCAGAGTAGAGGTTCAGCGCCGCCTGGGCTTCCCCCTGGAGATGGAACGGCACGGAGAGAACGGAACGCAGGCCATGTGCAGCGACGGCGCTGGCGTAGTCAGGGCCCCACCGGTCCTCATCCAGAAGGTCCGGCACATAGACTTCGCGCTCTTCCTTCGCCGCCGTCAGGCACGGGCCCTGCGAGAGGCTGTACTGGATTTCATCCACTTCACGGGCGGTATCGCTGCTCCAGCCAATCGTGGCGGCCTTCCGGTCGCGCAACAGTGTGATGCCGCACAGCGCGTCGTCGCCGGAACCGGCTACCTCGTGGGCGGAAAAGCGGGCGAGTTCATTGAGGAATTCCTCGAAATCCGCGCTTTCCAGGATGAGGTTCTGAATCTGGTCGAGGGTACTGAGGGGCTCAGTGCCGAGGATTTCTTCGGGGAGCAGCATGGCTGTGGCCTCCGGAGGCGCTTGATGGATATTCGACATAATAAGTCACCGCCACCCTCCGGACCATGCGTGCCGGCTAAAGGAACCAGCGCCCTAGCTCAGCCCGAGCTCGTCCTTGCCGAAGGCGAAGAGGTAGGGAACACCGGCCGCCGCTTCGATTTTTTCCTTCGCACCGGTGTCACGGTCCACGATCACCGCGACGGCGACCACGTTGCCGCCGGCCTTTCGGACGCCCTCGACAGCAGTCAGCGCGGACCCGCCGGTGGTGGACGTGTCCTCCAGGACGAGCACCTTGCGGCCCTCGACGGCGGGACCTTCCACCTGGCGGCCCATGCCGTAGGACTTCTGCGCCTTGCGGACCACAAAGGCATCCACCGGACGTCCGGCGTCGACGGCGGCGTGCATCACGGCGGTTCCCACAGGGTCGGCACCCATGGTGAGCCCGCCCGCGCACTCGAAGTCGATACCGGCGTCGGCCAGCATCGCGAGCATCACCTGGCCCACCAGTTTGGACGCCTCATGGTGCAGCGTGATCCGGCGCAGGTCAATATAGTAATCCGCTTCGGCGCCGCTGGAGAGGATGACCTTGCCGCGGACGACGGCCAGCTCCTTGATCAGTTCAAGAAGGCGGGCGCGGGCGGCAGCGGTATCAGCTGCGGGGGCACTGTTGGCAGTCATGGGACCCAGTTTAGTGGCTGGCCGGCGCCGGATTCCCAGCCGCCCCGTTGATGTCGGGCCGTCTCCCGGTTGCTCCCGGCACGCGCCGGGTCTTTGTCCTCTAGGAACCCTTGCCTGGCAGGAGTGCGATGGAACCATGACGGCAGGCACGGAACCCTCGACCCGCTGGCCCACCATTGCCAAAGACGTCGGCGGCCTCCGGGTCCGGCCGAACCTGGTGGACTATAACGCGGCGTGTGCCGCGTTCTCCTGGGACGAAGCCCGCCATCAACTGTCCGGACTGCCAGGGGGCCGCGGCGTCAACATCGCCTACGAAGCAGTGGACCGGCACGCCGCCGGGGGACTCGCCGGGCACGAGGCGCTGCGGTTCGTCCGGGCCGACGGCAGCAGCCACTCACTCACGTTCGCCGAACTTGCAGAGCAGACCACCCGCTTTGCGGGGGTGCTGCGCACCCTCGGCATCGGGCGCGGTGAGCGCGTCTTCTCGCTCACCGGCCGCGGCCCGGCGCTGTACATCGCGGTGCTGGGCACCCTGAAGAACGCCAGCGTCTTCTGCCCGCTGTTCTCCGCGTTCGGCCCCGAACCCGTCCGCCAGCGGCTGCAGCTGGGCTCCGGCCGGGCCCTGGTCACCACCCGGGCCCTCTACCGCAAGAAGATTGCCCAGCTCCGCGACTCACTGCCGGAACTCCGGCACGTCCTGCTGACCGACGCCGACGGCAGCCCGGAGCCGGGAACGCTGGACCTCGCCGCGCTGATGTCCGCAGCGCCGGCCGACGGCGGGATCTCCGCGACGCAGGCCGAGGACATGGCCCTGCTGCATTTCACGTCCGGCACCACCGGAACCCCGAAGGGCGCCATCCACGTACACGACGCCGTCACCGCCCACCATGCGACCGGCACCTCCGCGCTGGACTTGCACCCGGAGGATGTCTACTGGTGCACGGCCGACCCCGGCTGGGTCACCGGCACCTCGTATGGTGTGATCGCGCCGTTGACCCACGGGGTGACAACGATCGTGGACGAAGAGGAGATGGACGCGGACCGCTGGTACCGGATCCTTGCCGAACAGCGCGTCACGGTCTGGTACACCGCCCCCACGGCGCTGCGGATGCTGATGAAGGCCGGCGCGGACCGCACCAAGGGCCATGACCTGTCCGCGCTGCGCTTCGTCGCCAGCGTCGGGGAACCGCTCAATCCGGAGGTCGTCGTCTGGGGCCAGGAGGCGTTCGGCCAGCCCGTGCATGACAACTGGTGGCAGACCGAAACGGGCGGCATCATGATCTCCAACTTCGCTGCCACCGAGATCCGCCCCGGCTCGATGGGCCGGCCGCTGCCCGGCGTCGAGGCGGCCATCGTGGCCCGGGACGCCCAGGACAAGCCCATTGTCCGCAACGGCAAGGCGGTCCTCGTGACGGCGCCGGACGCCGTCGGCGAACTGGCCCTGCGGCCGGGCTGGCCCTCGATGTTCCGCGGCTACCTGCATGAGGAGGAACGCTACCGCCGGTGCTTCGTGGGCGGCTGGTACCTCACCGGCGACCTCGCCCGGCGCGACGCCGACGGATACTACTGGTTCGTCGGACGCGGCGACGACGTCATCAAGTCCTCGGGTCACCTGATCGGCCCGTTCGAAGTGGAGAGCTTGCTGATGGAACACGAGGCCGTGGCCGAAGCCGGGGTGATCGGGGTCCCCGATCCGGTGGCCGGCGAGGTGGTCAAGGCGTTCGTGGAACTGCGGCCCGGCTGGGAACCCTCCGAGGAACTGCAGCTGGCGATCATCGGCTTCGCCCGCAAGAGACTCGGCCCGGCGGTGGCGCCCCGGCTGTTGGACTTCACCACGGCCCTGCCGCGGACCCGCAGCGGCAAGATCCTCCGGCGGCTGCTCAAGGCCCGTGAACTCGGCCTGCCGGAGGGCGACACCTCGACCATCGAGGCCCCGGCCGGGGCGCCGGAGCCGGACGCTGCCGCACCCGGGCCCCAAGCACCGGAGGCCCGGACATGACCGGGTCCGCGGACGTGCCCGGCAGCCACCCGGATCCGGCCCACGGCCGGCACCTGCTGCTGCAGATGCTCCGGGTCCGCCGTCTTGAGGAGAAATGCGTCGAGCTCTACAGCGCCGCCAAGATCCGCGGCTTCCTGCACGTCTACATCGGCGAGGAAGCCGTCGCGACCGGTGTGCTGGAAACCCTGGCCCCGGAGGACGCCGTCGTCGCCACCTACCGGGAGCACGGCCACGCCCTCCTCCGCGGGGTCTCCGCCGGTGCGATCCTGGCGGAGATGTACGGCTTCGTGGAGGGCTGCTGCCGCGGCCGCGGCGGGTCCATGCACTTGTTCGACGCCGCCACCCGCTTCTTCGGCGGCAACGCAATCGTCGCCGGGGGCCTGCCGCTCGCCGTCGGACTGGCTCTCGCGGACAAGATGGCCGGACGCTCCCGCGTGACCGTGTGCTTCTTCGGCGAGGGCGCCGTCGCGGAGGGCGAATTCCACGAAAGCCTCAATCTCGCCGCGCTGTGGCAACTGCCGGTGCTGTTCTGCTGCGAGAACAACCTCTATGCCATGGGGACGGCGCTGGGGCGTTCGGAATCGCAGCCGGACATCGCCCTCAAGGCCGCCGCCTATGAGATCGCCGCGTGGGCCGTGGACGGCATGGACGTCCTGGCCGTCGAGGAAACGGCCCGGCGCGCCGTGGACGCCGTCCGTTCCGGCGGCGGACCGCACTTCCTGGAGCTGCGCACCTACCGGTTCCGGGCGCACTCGATGTTCGACCCGGAACGGTACCGCGAGAAAGCCGAAGTCGCCCGCTGGCTCGAACGTGACCCCATCGTCCTGCTGCGCGCCGCGCTGGAGGACGCGGGCCAGCTCTCCGCGCAGGACTGGGAGCAGCTGGAGGCGGACGCCGACGCGGAGGTGGCCGCCGCCGTCGAGTTCGCCGAAGCCGGCAGCCCCGAACCGCTCGAGGACCTCACCCGGTTCGTCTACAGCGAGCGCGGCGCCGGCCCGGAAACCAGTATCGGCGGGCGGACCGGGCCATGAAATCAAGCTACCGCGAGGCTCTTCGGGCCGGCATCCGCGACGCGATGCTCCGGGACGAGCGGGTTTTCCTGATGGGCGAGGACGTGGGAGCCTACGGCGGCTCCTTCGCGGTCAGCCTGGGGCTGCTGGAGGAATTCGGGCCCGACCGGATCCGCGACACCCCGCTGTCGGAGTCGGGCTTTGTCGGGGCAGGGATCGGCGCGGCGCTCGGCGGGATGCGGCCGATCGTGGAGATCATGACCGTCAACTTCAGCCTCCTCGCGCTGGACCAGATCGTGAACAACGCCGCTTCCCTGCTGCACATGTCCGGTGGCCAGTTCAATGTCCCGGTCGTGATCCGGATGACCACCGGCGCCGGCCGCCAGCTCGGGGCGCAGCATTCCCACAGCCTTGAGGGCTGGTACGCCCGCATCCCCGGGCTGCGCATCCTCGCCCCCGCCACGCTCGCCGACGCCCGTGGCATGTTGTGGACCGCTCTCCAGGACCCCGACCCGGTCCTGATCTTCGAGCACGGCTCGCTGTACAACGTCACCGGGGAGCTCGACGACGCCGCCGGCCCGGTTGACATCGACACCGCCGCGGTCCGGCGCCCCGGGAACGATGTTTCCCTCATCACCTACGGCGGAACCCTCCCGGCAGTGCTGGACGCCGCCGGGCAGCTCGCAAATGAAGGCATTGACGCCGAAGTGCTGGACCTGCGCACCCTGCGGCCGCTCGACGACGAAGCCATCCTCACCTCTGTGCGGCGGACCCACCGGGCCGTGGTGGTGGATGAGGGATGGCGCAGCGGAAGCATTTCCGCGGAGATCAGCGCCCGGATCACCGAGCAGGCGTTTTATGACCTGGATGCCCCGGTGGGCCGGGTCTGCAGCGCCGAAGTGCCGATCCCGTATTCCAAGCAGCTGGAACTGGCGGCACTGCCGTCCGTCGAGCGGATTGTCGCTGCAGCCCGGGAGGCGGTCGGCGCGCGTGGCTGACTTCCTAATGCCGTCACTCGGTGCTGACATGGAGCACGGCAAGATCGTCGAATGGCTGGTCAAGCCCGGTGACTACGTGCGCCGCGGGGACCTTGTGGCGGTGGTAGATACCGACAAGACCGTCATGGATGTGGAGTCCTTCCAGGAGGGAGTGGTCGCCGAGCTCCTCGTGGACCTCGGCGAAACAGTTCCGGTGGGCACCCCGCTGGCCAGGATCACGCAGACCCCGGCTGAGGTCGGGGCCCCCCGCCATGAGGCGCCGCCGCCCCGGGATGGGGCCGCCGCCGTTGCTCTCACTGCCAAGGAAGTTCCCCCGATCGCCCCTCCCGTGCGCCATCTGGCACACCGGCTGGGGGTGGACACCGCCAGGATCCACGGCACCGGCAAGGGCGGCGCCATCACGAGGGCGGATGTGGAGCACGCCGGGGCGGCAAGGCCGTCCACCGCCGGACGCGTGCGCTCCTCGCCCCGGGCCCGGAGGCTGGCCGCCGAACTCGGCGTGGAGCTTTCCGCCGTGAGCGGCACCGGACCGGAGGGTACCGTCAGCGTGGCGGACGTGCAGCGCGCCGCGGCCCGCCACCCGGCGGCAGGCACCGCGGCGGCCGGTGCCCCCGGGGCCGGTCTCCCGGAGCCGGCCCCGGAGGCACCGGCCGCGGGGCCACCCGTTTCCCTCGAAGAACCCTCGGAGGCCCGCGAGCGCGTGGCCAGCCTGCGCCGGGCCATCGGGTCACTGATGTCGCGCTCGAAGAAGACCATCCCGCACTACTACCTCAGCACCACACTGGACCTGCGGGCCGCCGTCGACTGGATGCAGTCTGTCAACGCCCAGCGGCCGGTTGCGTCCCGGCTGGTCCCCTCCGCGCTGCTGCTCAAGGCAGCGGCGCTCGCGGCCAAGGAGGTCCCGGAGGTGAACGGCTTCTACGACGACGGCGGGTTCCGGCCCAGCGCGTCCGTGCACCTGGGTGTCGCCGTGGCCCTGCGCCAGGGCGGCCTCGTGGCCCCTGCCATCCACGACGCGGACACCCTGCCGGTAGATGTGCTGATGGAGCAGCTCCGGGACCGCGTCAGCCGCGCCCGCGCCGGGCGGCTGCAGCGCGCCGAAATGGCCGACCCCACGATCACCGTGACGAACCTCGGGGATCTCGGGGTGGAGAGCGTCTTCGGCGTCATCTATCCCCCGCAGGTCGCGATGGTCGGCTTCGGCCGGGTGCTGGAGCAGCCGTGGGCGCAGAACGGGATGCTCGGAGTCCGGCCCGCCGTCGTCGCCACCCTCTCCGCTGACCACCGGGTCAGCGACGGGCTGCGCGGCGGCCGCTACCTGGCGCGGATCGACGAGCTGCTGCAGAAGCCGGAAGACCTGTGAACCGGGTGGGTCCGGGTGGGTAATGTGAAACGGGAGGAACCATGAACGAACACGACGCCCGGGCGGCGGTACAGTCGGCGATCGGCAAGGTCGCACCGGACGTGGACCTCGCCGGCGTGAACGAAGACGCCCGGCTGCGGCAGGACCTCGAACTCGATTCGCTGGACTTCCTCCGGCTGGTCGAAACGATCGACACGGCCACCGGCGTCGACATCCCGGAGCGGGACTACCCGGAGGTGGCCACGGTCAAGGGACTGATTGGCTACCTCGCAGTCCACGGCTGATCCCGGCCCGGTCGCCGGGCCGCGGCTAGGGGTGCGGCTGGGGCCGGGCTTAGGCGCGCCGGGCGAACGCCGGCGCGTGTTCCGGGCGCGGCCCGAAGGCGATAAACCGGGGCAGCAGGTGTCTGATGGCCGGGCTATGGCGTGCCACGGACAGCAGGGCCGCCGGCGCCCCGGACCGTTTCCCGATCATGATCGGCTCGAACAGGAGCTTGTGCATCACCCGTTGGCCGGTTTGCACTACGACGGTGGGCAGCCGCCGCCGTCGTTGGACTTTCGCCAGTTCCGTGCGTGGCACCTTGCCCCGAAGCAGTGCCGGGGCAAGGATCGCTGCGGCTGCGGCGGCGTCCTGGATGGCGAGGTTTATCCCCACGCCGCCGGCCGGCGACATGGCGTGCGCGGCGTCGCCGATGCAGAGGAGTCCGTTGATGTGCCACTGGCGCAGCCGGTTAAGACGCACGTCCAGCCAGTGCAGTTCCGCCAGCGAGGCGATGGCCCCCACCCGGTCGGCGAGGTCTGGGCGCAGGGCGGCAACCCGGTGCCGGATTCCCTCGACTCCCTCGGCCCGGATCCTGGCATCCGCGCCCTTGGGCGCCAAGTACCCCAGCTGGTAGTAGTCGCTGCGGTTTAGAGTCACCAAGGCCTCGCCCCGGCCGAATGCGGGAACGATTCCCGCCACGGCACCCGATTCGGAGGAATAGCGGGGCAACCGGAACCACCAGGTATCAAAGGGCACGGGGTATTCTTTCGGCGCGAGCCCGGCCGCGCGGCGCAGCGTGGAATGCCGCCCGTCGGTGGCAACCACCAGATCCGCCCGGAGCTCTCCCCCGGCACCGTCGGCGTTTGTGTACTTCACACCGGCGACCCGGTCCCCGTTCCGCACCAGCGCCGTGGCTGTATGGCTCATCCGCAGCTCAAAGGACGGTTCCTGGGCGGCGGCGCCGGCCAGGAAGTCCAAGAAGTCCCACTGCGGCATCATGGCAATGTAGTTGTAGGGCGCAGGCATCGAATCGAAGTTCCCCACCGTCACCGGCGGACCTCCGGGCACCGGGAAAGCGATGCTGCTGAGCCGGCTTTGGGGCAACCGGCGGAACTCGTCACCCAGGCCCAGCTCATCGATCAGCCGGATTGTGGACGCATGGACGGTGTCGCCGCGGAAGTCACGGAAGAAGTCGGCATGCTTCTCCAGTACCGTAACGCGCACTCCGGCACGGGACAGCAGCAACCCAAGCATCATGCCTGCCGGACCCCCGCCGACCACCACGCACCCGGTCGTCTCCATGGCCATACGCTACTCCTGCCGGGGGTGCCGCGGCAGGGGCCAACGCGGCGGGAATTTGCTCCCTGCAAAGCCTCATCCGCGGGGTCGGGCGGGGCGACACAGTTGAGTCCGGTTGACACCTCTGGCTAGGCTTTGGTTCATGCGTGACATCCAGGCGAAAATCATCGAAGAAATGGGCGTGCAGCCCCGGATCGATCCGGCCGGGGAGGTGCGCAAACGCGTCACGTTCCTCAAGGACTACCTGAAGGCGACCCACACCAAGGGATTCGTCCTGGGCATTTCCGGCGGACTGGATTCGTCCCTCGCCGGCCGGCTGGCCCAGCTCGCCGTCGAGGAGTTGGCGACCGAAGGTGTGGATGCGAACTTCGTTGCCGTCCGCTTGCCTTACGGAGTGCAGCGCGATGAAGACGACGCCCAGGCCGCCCTGGACTTCATCCAGGCCAAAACCGAGTGGACATTCAACATCTCGGCCGCCGTGGACGGCTTCGAGGACGAATTCGAGAAGACCGTGGGCAACGGGATCTCCGACTTTCACAAGGGCAACACGAAGGCGCGGACCCGCATGATCGCGCAATACGCCCTCGCCGGTGAGCACAACTACCTGGTGATCGGCACCGACCACGGCGCGGAGTCCGTGACCGGCTTCTTCACGAAGTACGGCGACGGCGGCGCCGACATCCTGCCGCTGTTCGGGCTGAACAAGCGCCAGAACAGGGCGCTCCTTGCCGAGCTCGGCGCCCCGGCGCGGATCTGGGAGAAGGTCCCCACGGCCGACCTCCTCGACGGTCAGCCCGGCCGCACCGACGAGGACGAGCTGGGCCTGAGCTACGACACGATCGACGACTACCTCGAAGGCCGCGACATCCCGGTGGCAGCAGCCGAGCTGATCGAGCAGAAATACCTCCGCACCCGGCACAAACGAACCGTCCCGGTCACCATCTTCGACACTTGGTGGAAATAGCCGCCCCAAGACCCGCTCCGCCCGGGCACCGGCCTATTTGGCGCCCTGCAGCAGGGTGGAGATCCGGTGCGCCTCGTCCATCAGGAGGCGGCCCAGCATCTCCTGCCGCTCGGCACGGAAGCGCTGCTCGATGCCGGTCAGCGACAGCGCCCAGGCGGGCCGTCCGCGCTGGTCGAAGACCGCTGCCCCCATCCCCCAGCTGCCTTCCAGCACGAGCCCGGGGTTGACCGAATAGCCAGCCTGCCGCGTCGCTTCCAAGTTCTCCCGGACCAGGGACCGGGTGTGGGCGGCCGCAAAGCTGCCGGCGTGCGCTGTCCAGCCGGCCAGCAGCTCTTCCTGCTCCGCCTCCGGCAGGAATGCCATGATGGCGGTCCCGGCGGAGGCGACCCCGATCGGGAAGCGGACGCCCTCGTGCAGCACAAAGGACCGCACCGGGAAGCTGCCCTCCTCCCGGAGCAGGCACACCGTCTCGGCGCCGCGCCGGATGGAGAAGAACGCGCTTTCGCCGGTCTCCTCTGCGAGCCGGCGCAGGCTGGGCCGGGCGATCTCCTCGAGTGGAAAGCGCGCCGACGCCACAGAGCCCATCAGCAGGATCTCCGGACCCAGCACCCAGTTGCCGCTGACCGGGTCCTGGTCCAGCAGGCCCTCGGAGGCCAGCGAGGAGAGCAGCCGGTGCACGGTGGGGCGGGTGAGCCCGGATTCCCTGACGAGTTCAACGAGCGGGGATCCTTCCGGTTTCCGCCCGACAATACGCAGCAGGGAGGCGGCGCGGCTGACGACTTGTGCGCCCTGGACCGGTAATGAAGTCATCTTCTTCCTCGGGTTTTGTGTTCAATCGTCTTAAAGTATCCATATTGTGGACAGTCATTAGCCTACCGTCCACACTGTAAAAATGGCACTATGGAGGGCAAAATCATCCATTGACAGCCCCCTTTTTGGCACCGTAGGCTCCAACAGCAGAGGAGCAGTCCACAAAGTGGATTGCGTCAACAGCTCAATGAGGAGATGCAGATGTCAAAGCTGAAATCCGGCGCGGCAGCCGCGCTGCAGGACGTGCTGCGGGACGGCATGACGCTCGCCGTCGGAGGCTTTGGCCTCAGCGGCATCCCGGCCGACCTGATCGAGGCGGTACGCGATTCCGGTGTCAAAGACCTCACAGTGGTCTCGAACAACATGGGCGTGGACGGCAAGGGCCTCGGCATCCTGATCGAAGCCGGCCAGGTCCGCAAGGTCATCGCCTCCTACGTGGGCGAGAACAAGCTCTTCGCCGAGCAGTACCTCGCCGGCAAGCTGGAGGTCGAGTTCACCCCGCAGGGAACCCTCGCCGAGCGCCTACGCGCCGGCGGCGCCGGCATCCCGGCCTTCTACACCAAGACCGGGGTCGGCACCCTCGTCGCCGAAGGCAAGCCGCTCGCCGAATTCGACGGCGAAACGTTCGTCCAGGAACGCGCCATCAAGGCCGACGTCGCCCTGGTCCACGCCCACACCGCCGACACCGACGGCAACCTGATCTACCGCTACACCGCCCAGAACTTCAACCCGGTGGTCGCGACGGCGGGTGTCGTGACCGTCGCGGAGGCCGAGGTAATCGTTGAACCCGGCGCGCTCGACCCCAACCACATCGTGACGCCCGGCGTTTTTGTCCAGCGCCTCGTCCGGGCCAACGCCCGGGTCAAGGACATCGAACAGCGCACGGTCCGTCCCCGGGCGGAAGCGGCCGACGCCACAGAAACCGCACCCGTTCCGGCCTGAGCGCCGCCCTTACTTTCTTCAGGAGAATCATCATGGCTTGGACCCGGAATGAAATGGCTGCCATCGCGGCCGAAGAACTCAACGACGGCGACTACGTCAACCTTGGCATCGGCATCCCCACGCTGGTCGCCAACAACCTGCGTGAGGGCGTCCGCGTTGTCCTGCAGAGCGAGAACGGCCTGCTTGGCATGGGACCGTTCCCCTTCGAGGGCGAGGAGGACGCGGACCTCATCAACGCCGGCAAGCAGACCGTCACGGTCCTCCCGGGCGGCAGCATCTTCGACTCCGCAGCATCTTTCGGCATGATCCGCGGCGGGCACGTCAAGGTCGCGATCCTCGGCGCCATGCAGGTTTCCGGCGGCGGCGACCTCGCCAACTGGACCATCCCCGGCAAAATGGTCAAGGGCATGGGCGGCGCCATGGACCTCGTTGCCGGCACCCCGCGCGTTGTGGTCCTCACCGAGCACAACGCCAAGGACGGCACCGCCAAGATTGTCAGGGAATGTACCCTGCCGCTGACCGGCCTGAGCTGCGTTGACCGCATCATCAGCGACCTCGCCGTGTTTGACCTTGAAAAGGTCGACGGCGGACGGAAGCTCACGCTCACCCGCCTCGCCCCGGGCGTGACTGTCGAGGAAATCCGCGAAAAGACGGAAGCCGATTTCGACGTCGCGCCCTCCGTCGACACAACCCCCACCCTTGAAGGAGCCACAGCATGAGCCTGCGCGAACAGTTCGGCAAGGATGTCCTGCTGACCGGCTGGGGACACAGCCGCTTCGGCAAGCTCACGGACGAGACCCTCGAGTCCCTGATCGTGCAGGTCGCCACGGAGGCGATCGCCAACGCCGGGATCGAGCCGGGCCAGATCGACGAGATCTACCTCGGACAGTTCAACTCCGGCATGATGCCGCTGGCCTTCCCGTCCTCGCTGGCGCTGCAGGTCTCGGAGCAGCTGGCCAACGTCCCGTCCACCCGGGTCGAGAACGCCTGTGCCTCCGGGTCGGCAGCGTTCCAGCAGGGCACCAAATCGCTGCTGGCCGGCACCGCGAAAACCGTCCTGGTGATCGGCGCCGAGAAGATGACCCACGCCGGGGCCGATGTCGTCGGGGCGGCGCTGCTCGGCGCGGACTACGACATGGCCGGTAAAGCCTCCAGCACCGGCTTCACCGGGCTGTTTGCCGAGGTCGCCAAGCATTACGGGAAGCGCTACGGACCGATCTCGGACGTGCTGGGCACCATCGCCGCGAAGAACCACCGCAATGGCGTCGACAACCCCTACGCCCAGCTCCGCAAGGACCTCGGCGAGGAGTTCTGCCGGACCGTTTCGGACAAGAACCCGATGGTCGCCGACCCGCTGCGCCGCACCGACTGCTCGCCTGTGTCCGACGGCGCCGCCGCCGTCGTGCTGAGCGTCGCCCCCACCGGCGGGGCCACTGCACCGGTCCGGCTCGCCGGGTTCGGCCAGGCCAACGATTTCTTCCCGGCCGAGCGCCGCGATCCCACCGCCTTCGCCGCGACGCGGGTCTCCTGGCAGCGCGCGCTGGGGATGGCCGGCGTGGGGCTGGAGGATCTGGACTTCGCTGAGGTGCATGACTGCTTCACCATCGCCGAGCTGCTGATGTACGAGGCCATGGGACTGACCGAACCGGGCCAGGGCTCGCGCGCTATTGAGGAAGGCTGGGTCTTCAAGGACGGCAAGCTGCCAGTCAACGTCTCCGGCGGACTCAAGGCCAAGGGCCACCCTGTGGGCGCCACCGGCGTCTCGCAGCACGTCATCGCCGCGATGCAGCTCACCGGCACCGCCGGCGGCATGCAGCTGCCCATCGCCCGCCGCGCCGCCGTGCAGAACATGGGCGGCGTCGGCATCGCCAACTACGTCAGCGTGCTTGAAGCGCTCTGACGCCAACGCGGGTCAGATACAGCCGATGCCGGGCGTCGGAATGGGCCGTATCTGACCCACGTTGGCAGAGCTGCCGGCGCTCGGGAGCCTGGGACCCGCACGGAGGAGTTGCCAAGGGTCACACCTGTCTTAGGCGCCGCCGTTCCCATAGAATCTCAGAGGGCCAAATGCATTCCCGGCGACCGCCGGACCACAAGGAGGTGGCGGATGCCGACAGGACCACCCAGTGCGTCAAGCAAGTTTCGCGCGCCCGAGCCGGTTGGCCAGTGGGTCCACCGCACGAGACTGACTGAGATGCTCCACTCGGACCGGAAACGGCGGCTCGCGTTGATCCATGCCCCGGCCGGATTTGGCAAGTCAACCCTTGCCGCCCAATGGATGGAATTCCTCGCGGCCCAGGACCTCGTCACCGTCTGGCTGTCCCTGGACCGCGATGACAACAACACCATCTGGTTCCTGTCACATCTGCTTCAGGCAATCCGCAAAGCCCGTCCCGGACTTGACGAGGAACTGCAGCAATTACTGGAGGAACGGCCCGACGACGCCGAGCACTATGTGGTTCCCGCGCTCATCAACGCCATCGATGAGGGCGGCCAGGACATCGTCATAACCCTGGATGACTGGCACCTGGTCACGGAGCCCAGGACCAGGGCGGTAGTGGAACGGCTGCTCGAAGCCGGCGGCTCGCATCTGTCCTTCATCATCACCAGCCGCAACCGCTCGGGCCTGCCACTGGGGCGGCTGATGGTGCGGGACCAGCTGATCGAGGTGGACGCCGTCGCCTTGAGGTTTGATGAAAACGAGTCCCAGGACTTCCTGGTCGGGATCAACCGGCTCGATCTGGATGCGGGAGACCTGGCTAGCCTCCACCGGACGACTGAGGGCTGGATCGCCGCGCTGCAACTGGTTTCCCTGTCCCTCAGGGACCACCGCGGGGCCTCAGACCTGATTGAACGGCTCTCCGGCAGGCACGCGTCCATTGGTGAGTATCTCGCCGAAAACGTCCTCGACACCTTGGACCCCGAAACACTGGATTTCCTCCTGATGACCTCGGTTCCGGAACGCCTCTGCGCGGGGCTGGCGTCCGCGCTCTCAGGGGTGGAACTGGGCCAGGCCATGCTGGAGAAGATCCAGGCGCAGGATCTTTTCCTGCAGCCGCTCGACGACGACGGCACGTGGTACCGCTATCACCACCTGTTTGAGGACTACCTGCGCCGCCGCCTGGAGCGCGACTACCCGGGCCGGACCGGGGAACTGAACCTGGTCGCTGCCCGCTGGTATTCGGAAAACGGATTCCCCAGCGACGCTGTGGACCATGCCCTCGCCGCCGGGGACGTTGAGCTCGCCGTGGAAATCGTCGAACTCCGCGCGATGTGGCTGGTGGAGCACTCGAGCATGTCGACCCTGCTGGCACTCGTCAGCAAGATCCCGGCCGACCATGCGGCCGGCCAGGCCCGGCTCCAGACGGCAATAGCCTGGGCCCATACACTGCTGAACCAATCCGGGGCGGCGCAGAGGGCCTTGAACCTGGCCGAAAGCGTGATGCCCGCCGATGCGACCCTGACCGAACACGACCGTTTTGAGCTGGGCGTCGAAGGGCTCGTTGTTCAGAGCTGCATCGACATGTACGGCGACAGAGTAAACCACGTGGATGAACTGGACGGGAAGTGCTTCGCCCAGGCCAACCTGCTCCGGCCCTGGATCGTCTCGGTGGCAGCGAACGTGTCAACGTTCAAGAAGATCCACGACGGCGATTACCGTCTCGCCCTGGAGCAACAGCGCTGGGCCGCGAAGTTCCACGGCCTCACCTCGGGCCCCTTCAGCGGAGTGTATGGACACTGTTTTTCCGGTCTTGCCGCCTACGCCCTGCTTGATCTGGACCGCGTGGACCAGCACTTCACCGCGGCCGTGGAGCTCGGCCGGCGCAAGGCTGGACGATACTCACATGCAGCGCGGCTGGCGGGAGCGATGATGGGCCAGCTCCTTTATGAACGCGGCGAACTCGACAAAGCGGAGAAGTTGCTGGAAGAAACCCGCGAGCTGGGTTCCGAAGGCGGGGTGGTGGACTTTATGGTGTCCACATACGCCACGCTGGCAAGAATAAAGGCACTCCGGGGGGACACCCCACGGGCCCGGGAAATACTCGACGAAGGCGATCTGGTGGCCGACAGCCTCGGCCTTGACCGGCTTAGGCTGGTCATGAATCTGGAACGCGTGCAGTTGGGAATCGGCCCCCGGGCGATCGACGCCGAACCAGACCGTGCCCTACCGGGCGCGGCAGCTGTCCGGGAACCGGCGGACATCACCGGACCACGGCTGGAAGGGCTGGCCGAGGCCAAGGCCCAGATACAGCTGGCCACGCAGTTGCGATCCGCCATGGCTGACGCCGGTCACGGGAGCCAGGATTCCCCGGGCAAATTGGACACGGTGACCGGCGCCCGCCGCCTGCTGGCGCGGGCCGCCGCCTACTTGGGGCCGCGGGCAGAACTTAATGCCCGTATCCTACTGGCGGCCGCGCTTGAACAGGCGGGGAACCGTAAGGAAGCGGAATCGACGCTATGGCCTGCCCTGGAGACGTGTTCCCGGCTGGGCCTCGTCCGGCCCGTCCTCGATGGCGGCCCAAGCTGCCTGGAACTGGTGCGGGCCACTTCGGCCAGGCTGCGACGCGAGCCCGCCCCGGAGCTGGGCAGCCCCGAACTGCCGCGTTTCCTCAGCATCCTCATCCGGTTGGAAGCGCAGGCCAGGACCAACCGGGATGCAGGGTGGTCAGCGGAGCCGGTCCCTCCCCCCGGCACGGGCACCACTGTTCCGGAACCGGGCTTGTCACAACGCGAACAGATGATCCTGCGCCTCGTCGAGAAGGAACGGTCCAACCGCGAAATCGCCCAGGAGCTGCATCTGGGCATCAACACCGTCAAGTGGTATCTCAAGAGCCTGTTCAACGCTCTGGGCGTCAGTGACCGAAGGGCCTGCGTCACAGAGGCCCGACGGCGGCACCTGCTGCCCAAGTAACCAGGGGGCTACTACCCCAGGGTTTCCAGCCTGGCCAGCACGCCCTCCGGAGAAGCCGCGCTGGGGATGTCGCCCAGGTAGAAGTCCCCGGCCGGGAGTTCCACGCCCGTCTCCAGCCAGAACCCGGCAGGAATATAGGCGCCAACCGCGGTGTCCCCGTGCAGTCGCGCCTGGTCGTCGTCGAGCTGCCCCAGCGTCCACCGGTAGTTGCTGGCCAGATTGGCAATCGGAGTGTAGGCCTCCAGCGGAACGTGCACGCCGCGGGACGCGCCTGCAGCCGTTCGGTTATCCAGCAGAAGTCCCGCGACGGGCAGCGCCGCGAACGCCCGGAGCCAGTCACTGACATACATGGAGGCATTCTCGGCGTTGTCGGCGTCGAGGTCGGTGGTGCCGTCCGCGCCCGAGAAGTGGTGCGTTCCGGTGAGCCAGGCCATCGGCGACGGGATGCGCAGCACCACAGGCTGGCGGGCTGTCTTGGTGAACACAGTAACGAAGTCCAGCACCGCGCGGTTGAGGTCGTCGTCGCCCAGCAACGTCCGCAGCGCGAAACCTGTCCGGGATCTGGCCGCCATGCCGGACTCGAGCCCGGTGTTGCCGGTGGTCAAATGACCGTACAGCCGGTTCAGGTCCAGGAGCGCGACGTCCGGCCGGAGCAGCCCCTGTGCCTGGGCAAAGAATGCCGCGTAGGCAGTGGCGTTGTCCCAAGGGACAGGCCGGCCACGAAGAATGACGGAGGCTGCGTACTCGTGGTGGTCAAAGACCACGGCTTTCGGCCGCCCCGACGGAGGGCAGGCAACAACGTTGGCGAGGGTGGTGGCAGTGGAAGTGGTCATGACGTCTTTCTCCATACATTGGCGAATAAAGGCTTTCAGCGCCGCACCGTCCTGGATGGGGAGGATGCGGCGCTGAAGGGTTCGTGAGTTGCTGCGTCCCGGGCCGGGACGTGCCGTAGCGGGCTAGGACTTACGGTGGACAACTTCCCCGTGCTTCAGTTCGAGCTCACGGATTCGGTCCTCCAGGGCGCTGATCTTGACTTCCCTGCGGTCTGGAAGCATGATCAGCGGCAGCTTGTCGATGGTCGCCTTGACCCGCTCCGGTCCGTTGTTGGTGAAGTGGGTGGCTGTGAGTTCCTCCGTGTCGTCGCCCCAGGACCCGTAGTAGAGCAGGTCCTTCGGGGGCTCGGCCTTCACGTATCCTTCGAGGAATTCCTTGTACGGCTTGCCACGGGCGATCCGGGCCTGCCGTGAGTCGTGGCGCAACTGGGTGGTTGCCTCTTGGTCCACCACGAAAGTCTCAGGGTCCCAGACGACGCCGTAGATGCTGGTGGCGACCTTCGGTGAAATGCGGCCGAGTTCCAGATCCTTGGCCACCGCCTCCGGATCACGTTCCAGAACGTCGCCATACCCTCCGCCGGAGCCCTGGGCAATCATGTACATCTCGCCATCCTTGGCGACGTCGAACTGCAGGCCCATATGGGAAGTGGTGTACTTGCCGCCCTCGTAGGGCTGCTCGTTCATGATCCGTTCCATGGACAAATCGAACTTGCTGGAGTCCTTGCGGATCACGTCGTAGATGTTGATGCCCTTGACCATGGCCAGCGGCGTCGTGCTGCAGCCGTAGCCGCCGAACATTCCCGTCACGGACGAGAACTTGGATCCCGAGGTGACGGTCATGAAGCCCCACATCGGCGTTCCCTCGGCGGCAACGATCATCTCGTAGCCCATGCCGCCGCTGTTCTTGCCGAAGCCCTGGTTGTCGCGGACGATCCGCTTGCTGACCAGCTGCATAAAAGGAACTTCCTCCTCCATGACTTCCTGTTCAGCGGTGTCAGCCATGGCGCAGAACAACGGTGAGACGGCGTCCTCACCGTCGCGGAAGGCCTTGGCACCGCCGCCCATGCCGTTGAGGTCGGCACACAGGTTGCCCACCTGGTCGCCGTGCTGGGTCAGGCCTCCCCACAGGAAGGTGTTGATCTGGTTGAACCACGGAGCGAGGACGTTGGAGAACTTCTCCGGATTGGAGAACTGCATCTTGGCAAAGGCAGTCTGCAGGGCAGAGAATCCCCGGAACGACGCCTGCAGCGACTGCCCCATCGGAGCGTCGTAACCAGCGTCGGCCCACGTGTGTTCATCCGAGATGATGTCGATGGGTGACATCGCCGAGGTACAGCGGGGCAGGTCAGGCCACCAGAACGCCAAGATCGCCTGCATCATCATCGACTTGACCGAGCACAGCGGGGAGTTGATGGCCCGGTTGAGGATTTCGGGACCCGTCCCCCTTAGATCCACGGTCATTTTGTCTCCCTTGACCGTCACCTTGCAGGCGAACTTGATCAGGATGTTCTCCTTGAGGGTGGAGTCCATGAACTGGTTGAAGGACACGGTCCCGTCCGGCAGTTCACTGATGCGGCGCTTGACTTCCTGCTCCACGTCTTCAACGGTGACGCGCAGGGCAGCGACGAAGGTCTCCACTCCCACTTCGTCGATGATGCTGTCGACGCGTTCCTGGATGCGCTGGACGGCACCGATCTTGACCTTGAGGTCAGCCAGTTGCAGCTTGGGATCGCGAACCGAGTGCTGCAGGAACGTCAGCAGGTCCCGGCGCAGATCGCCCTTTTCAACGATCTTAAACGGGGACATCCGGAGTCCGTCGTCGAACGGGGTCTCGGAGCCCGAGGGCATTCCGCCGGGCTCGCAGGCCCCGTTTTCGCCTTCGTGAATGGTCGCGGCGACCCAGGCGATGATCTTTCCCTCGCGGAAGATCGGCATGATCATGGACTGGTCTGTATTGTGGACGTTTCCGTACCGGGCATCGTTGTGGATGAATCCATCGCCGGGGTTGATCCCCACCGTCGGCTCGTCCTTCCAGTACTTCATGATGTAGCGGATCGGGTGATGCAGGATCGCCGAGAACGCGATCACACCGTGGCAGGACAGGTAGGTGACGTCCCCTTCGGCGGTGTAAATCGCCGTCGTCAGGTCCCCCCATTTGGCACCGGGAGCGGCACCCATGGCCTCGCACATTTCGTAGCCCTCATCCAGGGCGCCGGCGAGGCGCTTGCGGATGCGGTCCACTTTGATCGGGTCCACGCCCTTGGAGATGCACTCCTCCTCGTAAGCGGAGCGGGACGTGATCTGGTGGCTTCGCATGATGGCCGGGTCCGGGCCGAGGAACAGGGTTGTCTCGTCCATAAATTGGGCCACCCACTGCTGCTCCTGGGCAGTCAGCGGCTGGGAAGCGTCGTCGGCTGTATCTCCGGCTTTGCCGGCAGTGCTGCGTTCATTTGCTGTAAGCGTCATTGCTGTCGAGCTCCTTCAATGGGATGAGCTGGAAGGTCTGGATGGGATCCGTGCGGCACGGGATCAGTCTTTGAGGAACCACACGGCTCCCTGGGATGTCGGTTCCAGGCGCCATCCCGGTTCCACCAGATACGTCGTGTTTTCGGTGGTGACGATGGCCGGGCCGTGGATGACGTGTTGGTGGTGGAGGGCCTCGGCGTCGTACACCGGAGTGTCGACGGCCCCGTCGATCTTCACGAAGTGGACCTGCCTGGTGCCGACCGGGCTGGGCATGGTCCTGTCGTGTCCGGAGTCGATCGAATCGAACTTGACCACGTCCCCGTCCACATAGGACGACACCCGCACGGTCTGGGCCCGGATACCGGCCTCGGGAGCCTGGCTGCCGGCACCGTAGCGTTTGCCATAGATATCCGAGAACGTCCGGATCAGGTGAAGGACGTCGGCGACGCCGTTCACGCGGTTGATGTCGAAAACGACGGCCGTGGTCACCAGCTGGTTCCCGTAGCGCATGTCCATCTCGAGGCTGTAGCGGATGTCGGCGGGGTCGTACCCCTGGCGGATCAGGTCTTCCTTGCCCTTCGCTTCCAGCTCCTGGATGACATTGTTCAGCTCGTCGTAGCTTTGGTAGAGGCTGCGGTCAGTGGGGTTGTAAAGCACAACATGGGAGCCGCGCTCGTGGATGTGGAGTGGCTTCATGTTGCCGGCGCCGCAGGCCGAGAATACCGAGGAAAACGGCGGCGCGAGGATCCTGCGAATGCCGGCGTGGTCGGCAATGCCACAGGCGTGCAGGGGGCCGTTGCCGCCGTAGGCCAGCATGGTGAAGTCTTCCGGAAGGTATCCCCGGACCCGCAGCTCTTTGGCCATTCCGATCGCCATCTGCTCGTCGACAGCATTCTTGATGATCTTGGCAACTTGGATGGTATCCATGTTTAGGTCATCAGCGAGGACCTCGTCGATTGCGTAGGCGGAACGCTTTTTGTTCAGCTTGATGTAGCCGTTGGCGTAGTTGTCCGGGTCCAGGTACCCCAGGACCAGGTCAGCGTCCGTGACTGTGGGGCGGAGGCCGCCGCGGTCGTAGCACGCGGGGCCCGGATCCGAACCTGCCGATTCCGGCCCGATCTGTACCGCGTGGTGGATGCGGTCATAGCTGGCAATCGAACCTCCTCCCGCACCCAGCGTCAGCAGGTGGATCATGGGAACCGATACCAGCCAGCGGCCTATGGTCGGCTGGAAGTCGTAGTGCTTGACGCCGCCTTCCGGGACCAGGCCAATGTCGAAGGACGTGCCGCCCATATCCGTCGAGATTACGTTTCCCAGACCAGTGCTGTTAGCCAGGTGCTGGGCAGCGCCCACTCCGGCGATGGGCCCGGAATGGATGGTCTGCAGGGCATCCGTCGAGTTGGACTGCGCCATGCCGCCCGAGTTGTGTATCACCAGCATGGGCTTGTCGTAACCGGACGTACGCAGGTTGTTGGACAGCTGCCCCAGCGCGTGGAACATGATCTCGTGCAGGAACGCGTCCACGATCGTCGACGTCGCACGGACGTACTCGCCTTTTCGTCCCGAAACCTGGCTTCCCAACAGGACCGGGATGGCTCCGAGCTCGTGGGCAGGGTACTCGTCCAGGATGATCTCCAGGATCTGCTGCTCATGGACCGGGTTCTCGGTCGAGTTGACCAGGGAGACCACGATCGCTTCCGCTCCGGCGTCCACGAGTTCGCGCACCTGGCTGCGGACATCGTCTTCCATCAGCGAAACGACCACCTTGCCGGCCGAGTTGATCCGCTCCTTCACCGACCGGATCAAGGCGCGGGGCACAAGCGGGTCCGGGCGGGTGGCATCGGGCATGTTCTGCTGCTTGGAAGGGTCCAGTCCTTCGCCGTAGCCACGGCCTCGGGAGAGCGGGATGGTGTCCTCGAAGCCGTGGGTGACCAGCGCCCCCACACGTGGGCCTTTACCTTCGATCAGGGCGTTGGTGCCGAGGGTGGTGGCATAGCGGACTGAGTCGACTTCCTTCAGGACGAGGTCCCGGTCCAGTCCGGCGCGTGAGCAGGCGAGGTCGAGTGCTTCATTAAAGCCTTGGGCCAGGTTGTGGTGCGTGGTGAGCGCCTTTGCTTCAACGTACTGGTCTTCCCAGGCAAAAAAGCAGTCGGTAAATGTGCCGCCGATGTCGACGGAGATTCGTTTCATGACCAGTGGTCTCCTTTATTCCAAGTACTAGCTGAACGAATGGGGGGAATGGTTGTGGGTGTTGTAGGAGCCGAGTGGCGGGCTGAAATCGGCGACCGCCTCTTCGCCGGGTCCGTAGTTGATGACGGTCTCAGGCTTGGTGCCCCGCTTGATCCAGGTTTCGCGGAGCGAGTCGATGTCCCACAGCATGTCCACCGTGGGCGGGTGTCCCGGCGGTACGTACTCCGTCTCCAGCTGTGTCCCGCAACCCGGGCAGTAGAACTCAAGAATCCGGCAGAATGTGGGGTCCGGAGCGAAGGTGAATTCGTACTTCTCCGGGTCCAGGATCGACTGGTGGATTTCCGTGGGGTCCCGGTCGTAGACCAGTGTCCCCTCCTTGTAGTTGCCTCTGGCCTCGCCGAGGTCCTGGTTGCAGACCTTGCAGTTCCACCGTTCAGTGTCGAGATCGATGATCAGATATTCCGTCATTGGAATTCGCATAGCGTGTCTCACCTGTTTTCTTGGCTGTAGTTTGGGGTCACTTCTGGAGGGTGTCTGTGAGCATTAGGTCTCCGGAGACCGTCACGTCGAAGACCCAGCCATGCGGCACCCGGGCCGTGAAGTAGGGGCCTTCGACGATTGCGGGGCCAGCCGCCGAAGCCCCGGCCGTTTGGCTGTCCAGGTCGAAGACCTGAACATCGTCGACCTTGTCCACGGCGGAGCGGACCTTTCGGGTGGAGGCGGCGACGGCGGGCGTCTTCGCCACTGATTCGGCCCGCCTGATCGATGCGTGCGGCAGTTCATACCGGGCCGTCAGGGTCAGCAAGGTGTTGTGGTTGCTGGTGCCGGGCTGCGGGTCGGAAGCCAGGTACGGCAGCTCGGAAACCAGCTGGCCGTCGGCGTCTTCGAGCACCACATTCCATTCGAGCCGGCATTCGTCAATTTCGTGGCCCTCCTGGAACATGTCCCGCGCCGCCCGGGCCAGCAGCGTCGCCTTGGTTGCGCCGAAGTTTTCCGCGTCCATTCCCGCGACGTTGGCCTCATAGGTCTGAGCAATGTCGGAAAAACCGATTCCGAAGGCTGAGAAGACGGCGGCCATCTTGGGCACCAGGACACGGCGGACGCCGGCGATCCGCGCGGCACCACACGCGCTCATCGGTCCGGCACCTCCGAACGCAGCAACTGTTGTGGCGTCCGCAGCCTCGACGTCGGCGGCAAAGGACTGCGACATACGTTCGAAGTAGGCGGCCTCCATCCGGATCAGGGCTTCATTCAGGGTGATCCCCAAAGGTTCCGCGATGACTTCGGTGATGACTGCGCGGGAGCGTTCCGCGTCCAGACTGAAGCCTCCATCGAGGTAGGTGTCCGGATCGAGCACGCCGAGCAGTAGGTTTACGTCCGTGATCGTGGCCTGCTTGCCCCCAAAACCAAAACAAGCGGGACCCGGTGCAGCTCCGACGCTCTCGGGGCCGACGGTAATGACGCCGTGGCGAAGGGCAATGACGGAACTGCCCCCCACGCCGCTGGAATGGACGTTGCTCATCTCGAATGACACCGGGACTCCCTGAATGGCGCCCCTGCGGTCCGTCGAGATGGTCGAGTTCTTGACCGAGCCGACGTCAGTGGTGGTACCGCCGACGTCGATCATCAGAACGTGCGCGAGTCCATAGGCCTCCGAGAGGGCCTTGGTCCCTTCCAGCCCGCCGCGCGGACCGGAAGAGTAGGTCTTCAACGCGACAGACTTGGCCACCCGCGACGAAGCTCCGTCATTGCGGTAAATGAGGAGCGGGTTCTTGACCTTATGGTCCCGCAGCCGGTGCTCGGTGCTGTAGAGAAACCGCTCCATGGTGGGGTGCAGGAAGGAGTTGATGATTCCGGACCACACCCGGCGGGCCTGGACGGTGTCGGGCGTGAATTCCCAGGAGAACAACATGGGTACCGAGCCCAGCAGGTGGCGGGGGAACTTTCGGAGCAGAACGCCTTTGACGGCCTTCTCCTTGTTGCGGTCGGCCATGGCGATGACCAGCCGGGCGGCGCCGTCGGTCGTCAGCCGGTTGACGTGCTTCACAATTTCCTGGGCGAGCTCCTCCACGTCCTGGTCGGCATGGATGACTGCCACCCGCGTCCCGACAAGGTCTTCAAACAGCTCAGCGGCCGCCCCGCCCTTGCGGAGCTCACCGGCCAGCGCGGGGCTGTCTGTGAGGATACCAATCCGGGGACCCTTGCGCTCCACGAGGGCATTTGTCCCCTGGGTGGTGGAGTACCGGATGTGACGGGTTGAGTGCAGAAGCCCGGGGAGATCCTCTTCGCCAAAGATTTCCTTGGAAGCTTTGGCCATGCCGTCGAAGAGACACTGGGAGAGGTCAAAGGGCGTGGTGAGAGTCTTCGTGAACGAGAAATTCTCACCGTCCCAGACGCAGATATCGGTCAGCGTCCCACCGTTGTCGATGTTAATGAGCCGTTCCATTGATACTCCTTTGTATGTTGAGGCGCGGTGACACCAGCGGCGAATTCCTCAACTTTCGACTGTGATCCAAGCCACATTGAGGACTGGTCTCAGTGTGGCTCAGCAGCCGGAGTGGCCCGCAACCACCTGACCGGGTGGACTCTTCAAGGACTGGACGACTACCCGGGTGGGTGGCGGAGGGGGCATAAAGCAACGCGGGGTCGCGGTGGGGTCAGGCCTAGTTGTAAAAGCCGCGGCAAGCACAAGGGCTGAACCGCAGATCAGGGAAGTGATCCCCCTGCGCCCCGCGGGCCGGGAGGACTAAACTCGGTCCAAGCCTGCCCACCCCCACGCAAGGAGCCTTCGTGCGCGCCACCATCATCCATGGCCCCGGTGACATCCGGGTCGAAGACCGCGACTACCCCACCATCCAGCTGCCCACCGACGCCGTTGTGAAAGTTACCGCGTCCTGCGTCTGCGGCTCCGATCTGTGGCCCTACCGGGGGGTAAAGCCCACCCACAGGCCGTCCGCCATCGGACACGAATTTATCGGCACGGTGGAGAGCGTCGGCGGGGCAATTACCAGCCTTGCCATCGGGGACCTGGTGATTGCACCGTTTGTGGTCAGCTGCGGGGCCTGCCCGCAGTGCCTCAACGGTGTAACAGTGGCCTGTGAGCATCTGGCCGGCTGGGGCGGCACCGACGATAGCGGCTTGAGCGTCGACGGCGGCCAGGGCCAGGCGGTCCGCGTCCCGCTGGCCGGTTCTACCCTGGTCAAGGTTCCCGGAATCAGCGAACCCGACGACGCCCTCCGGAAGAGCCTGCTCACGCTCTCCGATGTGATGGCCACCGGCCACCACGCTGCCCTCGCCGCGAAGGCCGGGCCGGGCCGGACCGTCGTGGTGGTAGGCGACGGCGCTGTCGGGCTCTGCGGGGTGCTGGCCGCCAAGCGGCTTGGGGCCGAACGGATCATCGCGATGTCCCGCCACGCCGACCGGCAAGCGATCGCCCGGGAGTTCGGCGCCACCGACATTGTGGAAGAACGCGGAGACGACGGCGTCGCCAGGGTCCGCGAACTCCTCGGCGGGGTACTGGCCGATTCCGTCCTTGAGTGCGTCGGAACCAAGGAATCCATGGACCAGGCGCTGCGCAGCACCCGCCCGGGCGGCGCGCTGGGCTTTGTCGGTGTCCCCACCGGCGGCAGCGAGATCCCGCTGCGCTACCTGTTCGACACGAATATTTCCATCGGCGGTGGAATGGCCCCGGCCCGGACCTACATCCCGGAGCTGCTGGCGGACGTCCTCGACGGCACGATCAATCCGGGCCGGGTCTTCGACGTGGTGATGCCGCTGGAGGAAGCCCCGGAAGCCTACCGGGCCATGGATGAACGGCGTGCCATCAAGGTCCTGCTGACTCCCTGAGGCCGCACAGCCGTAGCACAGTTGTGCCAGATAGAATGGGGTCATGACAACGCCGGCGTGCCAGCCCGTCCACCGACCCCAACAGTCCGGTGGCACCTTTGCCTTGGCCCGCCGGGCCCGGAACGTGCTGCGGCGGGTTCCGGTGTGGACGTGGCGGGTGCTGATGCACTCGGTGCGGGCCAGCGAGAATTCCCGCTTCAACACCGACCCGATTACCGGCGTCAAATATTTCCACGACATCGATTTTGTCGGCGACGGCATCCGGGCGCACCGCCTGGACGTCATCACCCCCCACCCCGAAGTCACCGCACCGGCCGGGTCCGCTGCGGCGGGATCGCTGCCCGTCTACGTGTATTTCCACGGCGGCGGCTGGACCTCCGGAGATAAGGCCTCACTGACCAAGTACTGCGCGAGCCAGGCCGAGGGCGGCATGGTGGTGGTCAATGTCAACTACCGGATGGCGCCGCGGTTCCATATGGGCCACGTCCTGGCGGACGCCAACGCCGCGCTCGCCTGGGTGCGGCGCAACATCGACGGTTACGGCGGCGATGGATCCCGGATCGTGCTTGGCGGCGACTCAGCCGGCGGCCAGATTGCTGCCCTCCTGACTGCAGCCAGCTTCCGGCCGGAGCTCGCGCGGCATCACGGGCTGACGCCAGCCGTGCCCGCGGCAGATTTCAAGGGCCTGGTCCAGCACTGCAGCGTGGTGGACTTCTCCGTCTTTTTCGACAAGGGCTTCGTGCTGAGCCTGGACTTCATCAGGATGCTGATGCCGGGCCTCCGCTTCGGCAGCAGGTTCCGCGGCTCCAGTTCCGGCCGGCTCGAGGCGCTGCGCAACGGCGCAATCTTTCTCTCACCCATCGAATGGCTGGATTCCCGTTTCCCGCCGGTCTTTGTGACCACATCTGAACGGGATTTCTTCTACGCCGCCAACATGAACTTCATCGCCCGCCTGCACGAACATTCCGTTCCCGTGGACAGCCTTGTCTATGCCTGGGACAGCGCCAATACCGAACACACCTGGCAGCAGAACTACCGCTACCCGGAATCGCAGGAGGTGTACCGCCGGCTCCGCGCCTTCGTGGGCAAGGTGGCCTGAGCGCGGTCAGCCCAGCCGGGTAGCCCCGGCCGGATCCCTACGGGGCTATGTTTAGTCCATGGCGTCCGCTGACAGCACTGCGCACAACGGTCCGGAACCCGAGGGGTTCGGATCGGCGCTGGTTGACGAAGCCGCCCGCCGGGACGCCGCCCTGGGCGACGTGGACTGGGCCGCCGTGCCCGAGGGCGCTGTCCGGGGGACCTTCGACGCCCCCAGCGGCCCCCTCGCCACACTCTCCATGGGTACACCGGGTAACCCTCGAGTGCTGATGATTCCCGGGGCCACGGGCTCCAAGGAAGACTTTGTCCTGATGCTTCCGGAGCTCGCCGCTGCTGGCTATTTCGCCGTGAGCTATGACATCGCCGGCCAGTACGACTCCGCGGCGGCCGGCCCTGAACACCTCATGCCCGAACGCACGCACTACGATTACGACTTGTTCACTCGTGACCTGGTCGCGATGCTGGACGGAGAAGAAGGGGCCGCCCACGTCGTCGGGTATTCCTTCGCCGCGATAGTTGCCCAGTTGGCCTGCATCCGGCGTCCGGAGAAGTTCCGGAGCCTCACGCTGCTGAGCTGCCCGCCCGAACCGGGCCAGGGCTTTCGTGGGGTTAAGCGCATCGGCCGCTTCAGCGGCCGGGCCAGCCCGCGAATCGGTGCCGCGCTGATGGTCTGGGGCATCCGCGCGAATGTGATCCACGTCCCGCCCCAGCGTCTACGGTTTGTGAAGCACCGGTTCCGCTTCACCCGCCGGAGCTCCGTGAATGACATCTTCGCCCTGATGCAGCGTGCGCCGGACCTTCGGGCGGCGCTGGCCGCGGCGACGCTGCCAAAACTTGTCGCCGTCGGCGAGCATGACCTCTGGCCGCTGGCGTTGCACCGCCGCTTCGCCCAGTCGATCGGTGCCCGCATTGTGGTTTACCGGGGCGGCCACAGCCCAAACGAAACCTCGCCGTACCAACTGAGCCGCGATCTGATCGCGCTTTACGAGTCCGCCTAGCGCCGGTGGTCCCGTTCCCACTGCCGACGGCGGCGACGCCGCCGGAACGGTGGCTCGTCCGCGAACTCGACGCCGAAGGTGGTCCAGGTCATCGACAGCTTGCGCCCGACGGAGCGCCAGCTGGCCAGCGGCCGCGCCGAGACCTGCACCCGCAGCGACGGGGCGGCGATCACCGTCACTTCGGGCGGGATCCGGTAGGAAATGTCCAGATCGTCGTGGACGAGCGGGAAGCCCCGGTGGACGGAGCCGCGGACGCGGTCCCAGACATCGGACCACATCGCGAAGTTCGAGCCGAACAACGGCGGATGCCCCAGCAGCCAGCCGACGGCCCAGAAATATCCCGCAATATAGATGCGACGGCCCACCCATCGGGCGAAGCGGCCTTCGCCATAAAAATCTGCGGGGCCGGAAACGGCGGATAGCGGGCCCGCCTCCTGCAGTATCGCCGCTACTCGCTCGAGCCAGTCAGCTGCCGGGATCGAGTCCGTGTCCAGCCGCGCGATCAGCTCGGAGCGGGCTTCATCGAAGCCGCACGCCGTGGAGGCGGCGATTCCCGGCAGTTCGACGGCGATCCGCCGGGCGCCCGCGGCGGCGCAAACCCGTGCGGTGTCGTCAGTGCTGGCATTGTCCACCACTACGATTTCGTCGGCCAGACGGGTCTGGCGGGCGAGTGCGGCCAGGCACACGGCGAGCATGTCAGCATCGTTCCGGGTAGGGATAACCACCGAGATTGTTGTCATAGTGCCCCGACTATAGACCCGCGGCTTGGGGAAATGCCCCCGTTGGCCTCTTGCACCATGGCCCTCAGCCCCGTAGGTTGGGCAACAGCGGACGAATGTCTCCGCAGCCGTTGGCCTCCGGGCCGCCGGAGATCAGCAGCATTTCAGAAGGATATGGCATGGCTACAGGCACAGTTAAATGGTTCAACGCCGAAAAGGGTTTTGGCTTCATCGCCCCGGATGACGGGTCGGCCGACGTTTTCGCCCACTACTCGGCAATCGCCAGCAGCGGCTACCGCTCCCTGGACGAGAACCAGAAGGTCGAGTTCGACGTCACCCAGGGTCCTAAGGGCCCGCAGGCTGAGAACATCCGCCCGCTCTAAATACCCCGGATAGCAGCATCGGCCAGCCGGCCGCCATGCTTTCCCCAAGACCACAAACGCCCCCCTCGAGGATTTCTCGGGAGGGGCGTTTGTCGTCCGGGACGCCGCCGGTGCGCGGCCTGGTGCGGAGCGTGTGGTTCCTCCGATGTCCGTGACAGTTCTTCCCTGCGGGGCCGTGGCGTGGATACTAGGAAAATGACTACTCGCAGTCCTCTCAACCGGGATGCAGCAATCCCGCAGCCACTGCCGGAACTGCCGGAACTGATCCAGGCAGTCCTGAACGGGATTCCCGCAATGATTGGCTACTGGGACAAGGATCTGCGCAACTGCCTCGCCAACGACGCCTACGGTGAGTGGTTCAAGGTCGATCCCCGGCAGATGCAGGGAATCCATATCCGGGATCTGCTCGGTGAGAAGCTCTTCGCCGTGAACCGGCAGTACATCGAGAAAGTGCTCACCGGTGAACCGCAGCTCTTCGACCGGACCCTGGTGGACGCCGCTGGCGCAACCCGATACGCCCAGGCATCCTACGTTCCGGATGTCAGGGATGGCGCTGTCCAGGGCTTTTTTGTGCTGGTCACCGACATCACCGAGCGGGTCCTGGCCGAGCGGCGACAGCAGCGCGACATGGACCGGTACCGGACACTGGCCCGCAGCATTCCCGGGGTCTTTGTACTTCTGTTCGATGCGGACTTGCGCTACCTGGTGGCGGAGGGGCAGGAGCTGGAAGCATTCGGCTACAGCCCTGAAGCCATGGAAGGCCGGCTGCTCCACGACGCCCTTAGCGCACCCCTGGCCCACGAACTGGAGCCGCGGTACCGGGCCGCCCTCGCCGGCAAGGAAGTCACCTGGAAACGGACCATCGGCGAGCGCCATTACCTTCTGACCGCCCGCCCGGTCTTCTCCGACGACGACGCCGCCGGCATGGTGGTCGCCGTGGACGTGACCGCCCGCCGGCAGCAGGAAAAGACCTGGGCGGCGCTGCATGAAATCGCCACCGCGGTGGCCCGCAGCGAGGCCCCGGCGGAGATCGCAGGCCAGGTCGCAGCCATTGTCAGGACACTTTTCGACGTCGATTCGGCCGCCGTGGCGCGCCTGACCGGCCCCACGTCCGCCGAAATCGTATCGATGGCACCCGTACTTCCACCCACGCTGAGCCGAACACATATCTTCACGGCCACCGATTCTTCCGCCACTGTCCGGGTCGCTGTCACCGGCAAGCCAGCCTTGGTCACTTACGGCCCCGACGGCGGCAGCACCTCTGAGCAGATGCTTGCCGGCGGATTCCGGTCCACCGCGGCAGCACCCATTCGGGTCAACGGTTCGCTGTGGGGCGTGCTCGCCCTGACATCGAAGTCCGCCACGGCCCTGACGGAGTCGGTACTGGCCCGGCTCGCGCAATTTGCCGAGCTTGTGGAGATTGCCATCGCCAACGCCGAGGCCCGGGCGAGCCTGGAACGGCAAGCAAGCACCGACATGCTCAGCGGGCTGCCAAACCGCCGGGCCCTGGAAGAAACCCTCGACAGGGAGGTGGAGCTCGCGCAGACCAGCGGGAGCGCACTCAGCGCCGTTGTCCTGGACATCGATCTCTTCAAGCGGGTCAATGACACCTTTGGCCACCTCACCGGCGACACAGTTCTTTCCGAAGTCGCTGAACGACTGCGCCGGGTAGCCCGCCAGGGCGAGACCGTCGCCAGGTTCGGCGGCGAGGAGTTCGTCTGGCTGTTGCCCGGCCGCGACGCAGCCGAGGCGCTGGAGGCCGCCGAACGAGCCCGCGAAGCCATCGCGTCCCAGCCCTTTGACGGCGTCGGGTCCATCACGATCTCCGCTGGAGTCTGCGAACTACAGGAAGCCGGCACACATAGCCTGCTCTCCTGCGCGGACCGTGCGCTGTACGCCGCCAAGCATGGCGGCCGGAACCGCTGCCAGCGATACCACGTCCCTTCAGCGGACGACGCGGGGATGGCCGACCTTGAGGCCGCGGCTGCGCAGGACAGACGAAGCGCCTGAAGCGGCGGCGAACCCCGCGTCACCGCCCTGCGCTGACCGGAGCCCCGCTTAAGACAGGAAGCCGCGCAGGATGGCGTCCGGCAGCTTAATTCCGGGGCGGCCGCTGGAACGAAAAATCGCTCAAGCTAAAACGCTCGATCTGCCACTTCAACGGACTAAACGAAAGCTGACTTCCCGGTCACGGCCCGGGCGACGATCAGCGAGTTGATCTCGTAGCTGCCCTCGTACGTGTACAGGATTTCGGCGTCGCCAAAGAGCTTGCCCATCTCGTAGTCGCTGCTGATCCCGTTGCCGCCCATCAGCGAGCGCCCCATCGCCACCGACGCCCGGGCCAGCCGGGTGGTGGTGGACTTGGCCATCGCGGCCTGCACCATCTCAAGCTTTCCGTCTTCCTGGATCCTGGCCAGTTGCGCCATCAGCGACAGCGAGGCCGAGGCGTTGCCCAGGATCTCGGCCAACTGCTGCTGGATCAGCTGGAAACGGGCCAGTTCCTTGCCGAACTGTTTGCGTTCCAGCGAATAGGAACGCGCGACGTCGAACGCGGCCAGTTGGATGCCGGCGGCCTGCCAGCCCACCCAGGCGCGCGAATCGCGCAGCAGCTCGTTGGCCTTGGAAAAGTCGGTAGCCCCGGGGAGGAGGTTGGATTCCGGGATGCGGACCGCGTCGAGCACGATGTCCGCGTTCTGCATGATCCGCAGTCCGATCTTGTTCGCGATTTTTGTGGCGGTGTAGCCGGGGCGGTCCGTCTCCACGATAAAGCCCTTGATCTGCTGGTCCGCGACATCCCGGGCCCAGACCAGCGCGAAGTCCGCTATGGTGCCGGCGCCGATCCAGCGCTTGGCGCCGCTGATGACCCACTCGCCGTCTTCCAGCCGGGCCGTGGTGGCTAGCCCGCCGGCAATATCCGAGCCGTGCTCGGGCTCCGTCAGGGCGAAGGCGCCGATCTGCGTGAAGGCGGTGAGCCCGGGCAGCCAGCGTGCCTTCTGCGCCTCGGAGCCGAGCTGGTCGATCATGCCGACAATCAGCTCGTTGTGGATCCCGACGAGCGCCGAGAGCGACACATCGGCGCGGGCCACCTCCACATACATCAGGCCCTTGAACAGCTTGGAGGTGCCGTCCGTCTGGAGGCCGCCGAGGCCGTATTTTCCGAGTTCGGCGAGCAGACCGAAGGGGAACTCCTCACGGTTCCAGTAGTCGATCGAGGCCGCCCGGATTCGGGACTGGAGGAAATCGCGGATTTCCTGGTAACGGTTCTGTTCCGCCGGGGAAAGCAAATCCACGATGTACATCAGATCGGCGTCCGGGAAGGGCGGCTGCGCTGCACCGTCCACGGCTGCTCTACCCTCAGTGGCCTGCTGTCCGCTGACACGTCCTTGTGGCTGCACGGGCATGTATCCCTTCGTTGTGATCCATTCGTGAACCTAGCCGGCTCTTCCAAACCCTTGGATGTCCTAGTATATTGCACAGTGACGGCGATCACTAGGGAACGGGTGATCGCCGGGCAACGGCGCCGGGCTGAAACGGCTGCGCCACCAGACGTCGAAAGGTCCACCATGACAGTCACTGAGGAATTCCGCGCGGCACGCGACCGCATGCTCGATCTCCGCAATAACTATGAAGCGGCGCGCAGCGAATTCCAGTGGCCGCGCTTTGAGTATTTCAACTTTGCCCTGGACTGGTTCGACCAGATCGCGGCGGACCCGGCCAAGGCGGGCAAGCCCGCCCTCGTGATCGTCGAACAGGACGGCACGGCCACTCGGCGCAGCTACGCGGACCTGTCCCGTCGCTCGGCCCAGGTGGCCAACTGGCTGCAAAGCCAGGGTGTACGGCGCGGTGACCGGATGATCATTATGCTCGGCAACCAGATTGAACTCTGGGAACTGATGCTCGCCGGGATCAAGCTGGGCATCGTTATGATCCCCACAACCACCTTGATGGGACCGGCGGACCTCAAGGACCGGGTGGAGCGCGGCGGCGCTAACTGGGCCGCCGTCCGAAGCGCCAATATCAAGAAGTTCGACGAGGTTCCGGGCGGCTACAGACTCATCGAAATCGGCGCCGGCGACGAAACGGACTCGGCCGCCCTGCAGTACACCGAGTCCGCCGGTGCAGCGGAAGAGTTCACTGCGGACGTGCCGACCCTGGCCGACGAAACTATGCTGCTCTACTTCACCTCGGGCACCACGTCCAAGGCCAAACTCGTGGAGCACACACACACGTCCTACCCGGTGGGCCACTTATCCACCATGTTCTGGATTGGAATGGAACCCGGCGATGTGCACCTGAACGTGGCCTCCCCCGGTTGGGCCAAGCACGCTTGGTCCAACGTATTCACGCCCTGGATCGCCGAAGCCTGCGTGTTCATCTACAACTACGATCGCTTCGACGCCAAGGCGCTGATGGAGCAGATGGACCGCGAATCGGTGACAAGCTTTTGCGCCCCGCCGACGGTCTGGCGGATGCTCATCCAGGCAGACCTGACCCTGCTCAAGAACCCGCCCAGCAAGGTGGTCTCCGCCGGTGAACCCCTCAACGCGGAGGTCATTGACCAGGTCCACCGCGCTTGGGGACAGACCATCCGCGACGGCTTCGGCCAGACCGAATCCACCGTGCAGATCGCGAACACGCCTGGCCAGCCAATCAAGATCGGAGCCATGGGCAAACCGCTTCCCGGCTACGACGTCGTCCTTGTGGACCCCGCGACGGGGGCCGAGGGCGACGACGGTGAGCTCTGCCTCCGTCTGGACCCCCGCCCTGTAGGACTGATGAAGGCATACTACGGCGACCCTGAAAAGACCGCGGAGGCCTTCCGTGGCGGCTATTACCACACCGGCGACATGGCAAGCCGGGACGAGCGAGGCATCATCACCTATGTGGGCCGAGGCGACGACGTTTTCAAATCCTCGGACTACCGGCTGTCCCCCTTCGAGCTCGAAAGTGTGCTGATCGAGCACCCGGCAGTGGCGGAAGCCGCCGTCGTACCCTCCCCCGACCCGCTCAAGCTCTCGGTGCCCAAAGCGTTTGTGGTCCTGGCCGCCGGGCACGAGCCTGGCCCCGAACTGGCCGAGGACATCCTGCGTTACTGCCGCGACCACCTTGCCCCGTTCAAACGAATCCGCCGGCTGGAATTCGCCGAACTGCCCAAAACCATCTCGGGCAAGATCCGGCGCGTCGAGCTGCGGCGCAGCGAGGAACTTCGCCATGGCGGCGGAACGGTTCCGGCCGGACTGGGCACTGAGTACTCAGAAGCCGACTTCCCCGGGTTGAAAAGCAACGCCAAGAAGCTAGGCTGAGCCCGATGGGATTCAGCACCGAAAGCAGGGAGCATCGTGGCAACGCCGCTGCCGCGTGACCCGATCGCCGACGCCCGGCTGAACTGGGAGCGGCACGGCTGGTCCGACGTCGCCGCACCGATGGCTGCCATCACCGCCATCATGCGGACCCAGCAGATCCTGCTGGCCAGGATCGAAGGGGTCCTCAAGCCGTTCGGGCTGACGTTCGCCCGGTACGAACTGCTCGCCTTGCTGAGCTTCGCCCGCGGCGGTGCGTTGCCGATGAATAAGGCGAGCGCGCTGCTGCAGGTCCATCCCACCTCGGTGACGAACGCCGTCGACCGGTTACAGGGCGCCGGGCTGGTTTTCCGCTCCCCGCACCCCACGGACGGGCGCACCACCCTGATTGAACTCACCACGGAGGGGCGGACGCTGGCCCAGCGGGCCACGGCGGAGCTCAACTCCGAGGTGTTCGCCCAGCCAGGCTTTCCGGCGCAGGACGTCGACCAACTGATCCGGATCCTGGGTACCTTCCGCCGCGACGCCGGCGACTTCAGCGGCTGACCCCGGTGGACGCCGGAGCAGGCGAAGCACACGGCCGGTGGCTAAATAGGATTCGTGAAGTACCCATCCTGGACTTGAGGGGAGACCGATGATTCCGGAAATTAACATCTGGGCGGTGCTGCTGGCCGCCCTGTCAAGCATGGTGGTCGGCTCCGTCTGGTACACGCCAAAGGTGTTCGGCAACTACTGGATGCGGGTCGCCAAAGTCAATCCAAGCGGGGACGCCAAAGACGCCGTCAAGCCGATCCTAATCACCCTGGTGGTCAGCTTCGTCAGCGCCTGGGTGCTGGCCGGGTCCGCCGCGATCTCGCAGCACTTTTACGGCGGGAATTTCCTGCTCAACACCCTGGTCACCAGCCTGATACTTTGGGCCGGCTTCACGGCCGCGCGGTTCATCACCCACGATGCCTTCGAGCGCCGTCCGGCCGGACTCACCGTGCTGAACTGCGTCCACGAACTCGTGACCCTGATGGTGATGGCCCTGATCATCGGCCTGTTCGGGATCAGCGCTACCTGAGCCTCGGAGCGGGCTTATGCCGCGGATCGGGCCAGGCGAACGGTGCCAGAGCGCAGGAACTGTGGCGCGGCGTCACGCTTAGCGGTGCGTGAAGACGGGCTGGCGCTTCTCGGTGAACGCCGCCATGCCTTCCTTCTGGTCCTCGGTGGCGAACAGCGAGTGGAACACGCGGCGTTCAAAGAGCACGCCCTGGGCCAGCCCGGTTTCGAAGGCGGCGTTGACTGCTTCCTTGGCCACCATCGCCACCGGCTTGGACTTGGAGGCAATCACTTCGGCGGCCTTGAGGGCCTCCTCGACAACGTCCGCGGCCGGCACCACGCGGGACACCAGCCCTGCGCGTTCGGCTTCGTCGGCGTCCATAAACCGGCCGGTCAGGATCATGTCCATCGCCTTGGACTTGCCCACCGCGCGGGTCAGGCGCTGTGAGCCGCCCATGCCGGGCAGCACACCGAGGTTGATTTCCGGCTGGCCGAACCTGGCGTTGTCCCCGGCGATGATGAAATCGCACATCATCGCCAGCTCGCAGCCGCCGCCGAGGGCGAATCCGGACACAGCCGCGACCACGGGGATGCGCAGCCGGGTGAACTCTTCCCAGCCCCGGAACCAGTCGGCCGCGTACATGTCCATGTAGCCTTTGGACTGCATTTCCTTGATGTCGGCCCCGGCCGCGAAGGCCTTGGCCGAGCCGGTCAATACCACCGCACCCACGTCCGGGTCGGTATCCATCGCGGTCACGGCGGCCACGAGTTCGTCCATGGTGGCCTTGTTGAGGGCGTTCAGGGCCTGGGGCCGGTTGAGCGTCACGAGCCCCACCCGGCCGCGCCGCTCCACCAAAATGTTTGTGTACTGCTCCGTCATGAAAGTCCCCTCAGTTGCTGTTCGGAAGTGGTCGGTGTTCGACGTGTCGGCGTCCGGAACTGCTAGTCCGCGGATTTGTCCCGGATATCGGTGATGATGCCGGAGAAGTCCCGGCCCGCCCCGCCTTCCGCGGCAAAGGTAGCGTAGATTTCGGCAGCGAGCGGCCCCAGCCGGGCGGCAACACCGGCGCTCTCCAGAGCGTTGAGCGCCAGCTGGAGGTCCTTCGCCATCAGGGCGCCGGCAAAACCGGGCTGGTAGTCCCGGTTGGCCGGGCTCGCCGGCACCGGTCCGGGGACCGGGCAGTTGGTGGTCAGCGCCCAGCACTGCCCGGAGGCCGCCGACGCGACGTCAAATAGAGCCTGGTGGGTCAGACCCAGCTTCTCACCGAGCACAAAGGCCTCACTGACAGCGATCATGGAGACGCCGAGGATCATGTTGTTGCAGATCTTGGCGGCCTGCCCGGCGCCGTGCTCCCCGCAGTGGACGACGCGCCGGCCCATGACTTCGAGCATCGGCGTCACCGCCGCAAAGTCCGCCGGCAGCGCACCCACCATAAAGGTGAGCGTGCCTGCCTCGGCACCCACAACGCCGCCGGAAACCGGGGCGTCAACGGCCCGGTGGCCGGCCGCAACGGCAAGTTCCGCGGCTTCGCGCGCCTCGTCCACGTTGATCGTGGAGCAATCCAAGAAGAGCGTGCCGGGCGGTGCCACGGCCAGCAGGCCCGGTTGGCCGCCGGCGCCTCGGTAGGCGTCGAGCAGATGCTTGCCGCTGGGCAGCATGGTCAGCACGACGCCGGCGCCGGCGACGGCCTCGGCGGCGGTGCCCGCGGTGGCGATGCCGTGCGCCCGGGCAGCTTCCAGTGCGGCCGGCACCACATCGAACCCGGTCACTGTGTAGCCGGCTTTGACCAGGTTGACGGCCATCGGTCCGCCCATGTGGCCAAGGCCCAGGAAGGCAACAGAGGGCAAGGCTTCAGACATTGTCGCGCTCCTTTGCAAGCTTCAGTTCACGGTCACCCAGCGGCGCGAAATAGGATTCGACGTCGGCGCGGCTGACCTCCGCGAGGCTGGGCGGCTGCCAATGCGGGGTGCGGTCCTTGTCCACGACCTGGGCTCGGATGCCTTCGCGGAAGTCGGATCCGGCGAGGAACCGCAGCCCCACCCGGTATTCCTGCTCCAGGGCTTCCTCCAGGTTTAGTCCGCGGACCCGGCGCAGGGATTCCAGCGCCACTTTCACCGCCGTGGGCGACTTGGCCTCGATGGTCTCGGCGACATCTGCTGCTTCCCCGCCCACTGTGCGCAGCCGGCGAAGGATCTCCGCGGCGTCGTCGCTGGCGTAGCACGCATCGATCCATTCCTGCTGTGCCGCGAGAACGGAGGCTGGCGCCTGCTCTGAAAAGCGCGCGACGGCGGTGTCCGGCGCTTCATTTTCCAGCGCCCGGGTAAGTTCCACGAGGTTCGCCGATGGAACGAAGTGGTCCGCGAGCCCCAGGAACAGGGCGTCGGCGCCGCTTAGGTGCGCGCCGGTGAGTGCCGCGTGGGTGCCTGTCTCCCCCGGTGAGCGCGAGAGCAGCAGGGTCCCGCCGACGTCGGGCACAAAACCGATGGTGGTCTCCGGCATGCCCATCCGGGTACGTTCGGTGACGATCCGGATTGAGCCGTGCGCGGAGATCCCCACTCCGCCGCCAAGGACCAGCCCGTCCATCAACGCGACGTACGGCTTGGGGTAGTCCGAGATAAGGGAGTTCAGTGCATATTCCCCGGCCCAAAAACCGGCGGTCGCGTCGCCGCCGTCGAGCATGTCACGGTAGATGGCCACAATGTCGCCGCCCGCGCACAACCCACGGTCACCGGCGCCGCGGACCAGCACGGCCGCGACGGCGTCGTCGCTGGTCCAGAGCGTGAGCTGGTCCAGCATGGCGGCCGCCATCCCTGCGGTGAGCGCATTGACAGCCCGGGGCCGGTTCAGGGTGACGACGCCGAGCCGGCCGCGGCGCTCAAACAGGACTTCGGCGGTCCCGTCGGCCGCCTGGTCCGGCATCAGCTGCCTTCCGGCATCACGAAGCTGGCACCGGTGCGGATGCCGGAGGGCCAGCGGGTGGTGACCGTTTTGGTCTTGGTGTAGAAACGGAACGCGTCGGCGCCGTGCTGATTGAGGTCGCCGAAGCCGGAGGCTTTCCAGCCGCCGAAGGTGTAGTAGGCGATCGGCACCGGGATGGGGACATTGATGCCGACCATGCCCACCTGGACCCGGCTGGCGAAGTCGCGGGCGGAGTCACCGTCGCGGGTGAAGATGGCGACGCCGTTGCCAAACTCGTGCTCGCTGCACAGGCGCAGGGCCTCGTCGTAGTCCTCGGCGCGGAGCACGCTGAGGACCGGGCCGAAGATCTCTTCCTTGTAGATCGCCATATCCTTTGTCACGTCGTCGAACAGGGTGGGGCCGACCCAGAAGCCGCCCTCATAGCCCTCGACTGTAAGGCCGCGTCCGTCGGCCAGCAGGGTTGCGCCCTCGTCGACGCCGGCCTGGATATACCCTTCGATCCGTTCCTTGGCGGAAGCCGCCACGACCGGGCCGAAGTCGGAGTCCTTGGCGAGGCTGTGGCCGACCTTGAGCTCCGCGATGCGCTCCTGCAGCTTCGCGACGAGTGCATCGGCGGTGGCCTTGCCGACCGGGACGGCAACGGAAATGGCCATGCAGCGTTCGCCGGCGGAGCCAAAGCCTGCACCCATCAGCGCATCCGCGGCCATGTCCAGGTCCGCGTCCGGCATGATGACCATGTGGTTCTTGGCGCCGCCGAAACACTGGGCGCGTTTGCCGTTAGCGGCGGCAGTGGCGTAGATGTACTGGGCAATCGGCGTGGAGCCCACAAAGCCGATGGCCTGGACCCGGGGGTCTTCCAGCAGCGCATCCACGGCTTCCTTATCGCCGTTGACGACGTTAAACACCCCGTCCGGCAGGCCTGCCTCGGTGAACAGCTCTGCGAGGCGCAGCGGCACCGAGGGGTCCCGTTCGGAGGGCTTCAGCACAAATGAGTTGCCCGCAGCGAGGGCCGGCCCCGACTTCCAGAGCGGGATCATGGCCGGGAAGTTAAACGGGGTGATCCCGGCGACGACGCCGAGCGGTTGGCGCATCGAGTGGACATCGATGCCGGTCCCGGCGCTATCCGAGAACTCGCCCTTAAGCAGGTGCGGGGCTCCCGCGGCGAATTCCACAACCTCGATGCCGCGCTGGACGTCCCCTTTGGCGTCAAGGAAAGTCTTACCGTGTTCCGAGGAGAGCAAGGTCGCGAGTTCGTCCATGTTCTGGTTGACAAGATCGACAAATTTGAGCAAAATCCGGCCGCGTCGCTGCGGGTTCATGGCGGCCCATTCAAGCTGGCCCTTTTCCGCGTTGGAGACCACGTTGCGGACCTCCTCGGCGCTGGCCAGCGGCACCCGGGCCTGGACCTCGCCGGTGCAGGGATCGTAGACATCGCTGAAGCGCCCCGAGGTGCCTTCAACATGCTGTCCGTCAATGTAGTGGGATAGCTCGCGAACCATAAGGGAATGCTCCTTTGCACCGTGTGATTGCCGCAGTAACGGAACAGGCCGGATGTGACCTGCACCATCTTCTGCTCCCGAATATACTCGGACTTCCTACTAAATTCCAGAGGGGCCCCGGCCGGCGGCTTCGTCCGGCAGCCAAGTTCGGTAGGTTAGGAACTGTGAAGATAGCTACCTGGAATGTGAACTCGCTCCGCGCCCGCGCCGACCGCGTCGAAGCCTGGCTTCAACGCTCCGACTGTGATGTCCTGGCTATCCAGGAAACCAAGTGCAAGGACGACAACTTCCCGTGGGAGCTCTTCGAGAACATGGGCTACGAGGTGGCGCATTTCGGCCTGAGCCAGTGGAACGGGGTGGCGATCGCCTCCCGGGTGGGGCTCGACGACGTCGAACGGACCTTCCTTGACCAGCCCGTCTTCGGCAAAAACGGCAAGGACGCCGTGCAGGAGGCCCGCGCCATCGGTGCGAGCTGCGGCGGAGTCCGGGTCTGGAGCCTGTACGTCCCCAACGGCCGGGCCCTCGACGATGAACACATGCCGTACAAACTCAACTGGCTGGACACCCTGCGGTCCCACGCCGAGGGCTGGCTGCAACAGGACCCCGCAGCGCAGATCGCCCTGATGGGCGACTGGAACATTGCTCCGCGGGACGAGGACGTCTGGGACATCGACTACTTTCGCACCGCGGGCCTCACCCACGTCAGCGAACCGGAACGGGACGCCTTCCGCGCTTTTGAGAATGCCGGCTTCCAGGACGTGGTGCGCCCGCACACCCCCGGCCCGGGCGTCTACACGTACTGGGATTACACCCAGCTGCGTTTCCCCAAAAAGGAGGGCATGCGGATCGATTTCGTCCTTGCTTCCCCCGCACTGGCCGCCCGCACCACGGGCGCCTCAATCGACCGCGAGGAACGCAAGGGCAAAGGCGCATCGGACCACGCCCCCGTGATCGTGGAGCTGAGCGACTGATGTGCCGGGCCCAGGTAAACGGCGTGATCCAATGACGGGGAACCTCTACCGCGGGCAGGCCGGGCTGCCGTTCTCCTCGTCGCTGCGGATCTACGAACCCTTGGAGGCGTTCCCCGCGGACCAGCAGGAGGAGCTGCGCGCAACCCAAGCCCGCGCTGATTCCCGGGCTGAGGTCGAAAACGCCGAGCTACTCGCTTCTCTTGGCCGCATTACCCGCCAGGGCGGGGACCCGTTCCCCACCGGGGCAACCGATCTGGTGCGGGCCCTCGCGGTGCCGGGAAGCGCCGGGGGCGCAGCGGCATCCGACGCCGGGCAACCAAAGCGGATGCTGTACTGCCCCAGTCAGCTGGTTCTCCGGGCCGGGCTGGCAGCCAACGCCCTGATGGAGGGCATTCACGGTCCGCTGGCCCGGCTGCTGATCCCGGCGGAGCAGCGCGAACGGCACCAGGAACGCATCGATGAAGCACGCTCACATGCCGGGCTGGGACGGCTCCACACCAGGGCGTCGACGTGGGGCATCCCGTTCAGCTGGTTCTGCCTCTTCACCGAATCAGACCCTGCCGACGTGGTGGAATACGATGGCCGCATTGTCACCGTACGCATCCGCGCGACGATCGGCGAGGCGCTGGAGCGCGTCCGCTACGCAGTGGCGCATCTGGCTCTGGCCGCCCCGGATCTGGACATGCTGGAGGACCTCACCCAGCTCACCGAATGGCTGGAGCTCTTCCACCCGGGCTCGGTGGTGGAACTGGATTACGGGGCCGTGGCGGACAAGGTCTACCCGGATGACTCACCGATGGATGTAAGGCTGGGCATTGAGTGCCTCGCCGAAGGGGACATGACCGGCGCTGCCGCCGCCTACCGTCGGCTGGCATCACGGTGGATCCCCATCCGGCAGCTGGCCCGCGCGTCCTGACCGGCTGTCAGGCCCCCGCCGCGGCCGCACGGGCAACCAGCCCGGCGCTGCGGGGCGGCGCCGTCGTGCTTCGGATAATGAGCTGGTGTGGGGCCACCGCCGACTGCACTGAACCGGTGATGCCGTCGAGTTCGTCCAACAGCATTTTCGTGCCCAGCTCCGCCTGCTCGTCCGGACGCTGCCTGACCGTCGTGAGACCCATGGCCTCCGAGAAGTCGTGGTCATCGATCCCGATCACGGAGACCTCCTCAGGGATCCGCACACCGGCGCGGCGCGCCTCGAAAATGACCCCCATGGCCATCTCATCGGAAGCGCAGAAGATCGCCGTGGGCCTCGGGCCGGGCCGGGCCCAGAGCCGGCGGAAGGCTTCCTGGCCACTGCTGAGGGTAAAGTCGCCCCATTCGTCCCATTCGTCCCGGACCCTCAGCCCGGCCTCCGCCATAACATCCTGGAAGGCCGTGATCCGGACCCGGGGGACGTCGAAGTTGAGGTCGGTCTCATCGTCTCCGTGCAGCAGGGCGATATCCCTGTGGCCGAGGCTGATCAGGTGCCGCACCGCCGTCGCTGCGGCGGCGTAGTCGTCGATCCCGATATACGGGCATTCTTCGACGTGGCCGCCGACGACGACCAGCGGGATATCGATTTTCTGAAGGTGTTCGATTTCCTCGTGTGTCAGCGCCATACACAGGACCAGCAGCGCATCGATCTGTTTATAGACCATGGTTTTGCTGAAGAGCCGCTCGCGGTTGCTGCCGTGGCCACCGAGATTAAAGAGCGACAGGTTGTACTGCCGGGTGTGGAGTTCACGGTCTGCGCCCTCGATGGCTTTGGAGAAGAACCAGCGGCTGACGAAGGGTGCCAACACGCCGATGGTCTTTGTGCGCCCGGTAGCAAGCCCCGACGCTGACAAGGACGCCACATAGCCGAGGTCTTCGGCGATGCCCAGAATCTTTTCCCGGGTGGCCGGGGAGACCCGGGGCAGGCCACGGACAGCACGGGACACGGTGGCGGTTGACACTCCGGCGGCGGCGGCGACGTCCTCGATGCTGACGCCCGAATGGCCGCCGCGCTGAGCCCTGTCTGTTGTCTTCGCCACCGTGTCCCCTCATTGATTTTCTGTTGACGCCACTGGCTGGACGCAGGCGGTCCTGATTAGCCCCGGCGACCCTGGATCCGCGGCTTCGAGCCCTAGCTTGGCCTGGTTGCCGTCCGGCGGGGCAGCCGACGGCGCAGCCGGATCATGGCGTAGATCGCCAGCAAGATGCCCAGCAAACCGAGCGCCCAGCCGAGCGCCGGCTGGGCGGTCACCTCCATCCAGACGGTGACCACCAGCAGCACGAACGCCCAGAAGCCCAGGAAGCCGATGATGATGTCGAAATCCTCGCCGGAACGAACCTTGCGTCGTGTCGCCGGCACATGGCCGTCGGTCCGCCCGGCAGTCATCGTGCACCCATCATTTGACGGCGCCAGCCGTCAGCCCGGCCACGATCTTGCGCTGGAACACCAGGACCAGGATGACCAGGGGGATGGTCACAATGGTGCCTGCTGCCATGATCGCGGTGTACGGCACCTGGTTCGGCTGCGCCCCGGCGAAGCTGGCAATGGCCACCGTGACCGGCTGCGTAGCGTCGCTCGAGAGCTGGCTGGCGATAAGGAATTCATTCCACGAGGAGATGAACGCCAGAATCGCTGTTGTGAAAATCGCCGGCGCCGCGAGCGGCATGATCACCTTCCGGAACGCCTGACCTTGGGTACACCCGTCGACCCGGGCCGCTTCCTCAAGCTCCCAGGGCATTTCCCGGAAGAACGAGGTCATGGTGTAGACCGTCAGCGGCAGGACGAAGGAGATATTCGGAATGATCAGGGCCTGGTAGGACCCCATCCAGCCGATATTGGTGAACAGCTGGAACAGGGGCGTGATGAGGGCGACGCCTGGGAACATGGACGCACCCAGGATGAAGCCCAGCACCAGGTACTTGAACCGGAAGTTCAACCGGGCCAGCGCGTAGGCGGCGAAAACGCCGATCAGCAGCGACACCGCTGTGACAACCCCGCCGATGAACAAGCTGTTGAGCAGTGCCTGGCCGAAATGGTTCCCGAATGACGTGTCGAACGCCGTTTGGAAGTTGTCCAGCGTCACGTGCGTCGGCAGCAGGGAGGTGTCGTAGGTGTAGCCGACGTCGCGGAACGCCGTGACGACCATCCAGTAGGCCGGCGCCAGGCACCAGATGAGGATAACGGCCGCACTGATATATGTGCGCCCCTGGGTCCACTTCTCGCGGTTTTGCGCGGTCTTCCGGCCCCGGTCCTGCTCTGCGCGGAGTTCGGTCGCGGCTGTCATTTCTTCCCCTTAGCTGCGCCGGTTTGCTGCTCCACCACATTCGCTCCGAGGAAGCGTACAAAGATGAAAGCCACAAGAAAGATGATGATAAATGTGATGGTGGACAGGGCCGCCGCAGCGTTGAAGCCTTGCCTGATCTGGTTGATCACCAGGATGGAGAGTGTGGTGGTGTTGTTCGCTCCGCCGGTGAGGATGTACGGGAGGTCGAACATCCGCAGCGCGTCCAGGGTTCGGAACAGGATGGCCACCATCAGCGCCGGCTTCACCAGCGGCAGTGTGATCATCCGGAACCGTTGCCAGGCGCTGGCACCGTCGACCTTCGCGGCCTCGTAAACGTCGGCGGGGATCATCTGCAGGCCCGCGAGAATCAACAGCGCCATAAAGGGAGTCGTCTTCCAGACGTCCGCGATAATAACAGCCCATCTGGCCGGCCATTCGCTCCCGGTCCACAGGATCGTGGTGTTGAAGAGTTTGTTGCCGATGCCTTCGAAGGCGAAGATGAACAGCCACAGCTTTGCCGTAACGGCGGTGGGAATGGCCCACGGTACCAGGACTGCCGCACGCACCAGGCTGCGGCCTTTGAAGGCCCGGGCCATGATGATGGCCATCCAGAAGCCGAGCACCGTTTCCAGTGCCACAGTCACGACGGTGAAGAAAAAGGTTGTGCTGGTTGCGGACCAGAACTGCGCACCAAGCGTTCCCGGCGGGCAGGCCACGGTTCCGCCGCCGCCGGCAGCGCACTGCTGGAAAAGCCAGTTCACATAGTTGGAGAAGCCTGCCGGCCCGCCGGCGGTGAAAAGACCCGTAGCGGGGTCCAGTCCGGCATCTTTCTGGAATGACATGACCATGGCACTGATGATCGGGTACACGATCACGATTCCCAATGCCACAACAGTCGGCGCGAGGAGCCAGGATGCCCAGCGCCCCTGCGTCGCGATCCGGTTGTCCTCGCCTACACCCTTGGCCGCGGGCGGGACCGGGGCCCCGCCCGACGCCGGTGTCTTGACCGGCGTCGGGCCTGCTTCGGTTGTCATGATGGACCTACTGTCCCGCGCTGGCGGACTCTATGGACTTCTGCATATCAGACAGGGCCGCATCCACGGTCTTCTCGCCCTTGATGGCAGCGTACGCATTGTCCTGGATGGCCTTGGTGACGGCCGGGTAGAACGGCGTGACGGGGCGGGGCACTGCGTTCTCGATCGACGTCTTCAGCACCGGCAAGTACGGGAGTTTGGCGACGAGTTCCTCATCGTCGTAGAGCGCGCCGAGAACGGGGGCAAGCGAGCCCTGGGTGGCAAAGAACTTCTGGCTCTCTTCAGAGGTGAGGAACTTCAGGAAATCCAGGGCCGTGGCCTTGTTCTTGGAGTAGACGCTGACAGCGGCGCTGTGGCCGCCCAGCGACGAGGCGCCGGGGCCGTCCTTGCCCGGGAGGGCAGCCATGCCCAGGACATCCTTGACTTTCGAGGACCCTTCAGTGGTGGCGAGGTTGTACACGTAGGGCCAGTTGCGAAGGAACAGCAGCTTGCCGTCCTGGAACGCCTGCCGGCTCTCCTCCTCCTGGAAGGTGATGGCTTCCTTCGGGATTTGACCGTCGGCGTAGGCCTTGGCCAGGTTTCCGAGGCCGGCTTTTGCTTCCGGCGTGTTCAGGCTGGGCTTGCCGTCCTTGTCCAATACCGAACCGCCCGCGGAGTTGATGGCCTCGGAGGCGTTGACGGTCAGTCCCTCGTACTTCTTGAACTGGCCCGAGTAGCAGCCCATGTTGTTGGCCGTCGCGATGGAGCACATGCTCATCATCTCGTCCCAGGTCTTCGGCGGCGTGGGAACCAGGTCCTTGCGGTAGTAGAGGATGCCGCCGTCGGATGATTCCGGTGCCGCGTAGAGCGTGCCCTTATAGGAGGCGGAGTCGACGGTTGGCTTCAGCATGGCGCCGGTATCGAGCGCCATTTTGTCCTTCAGCGGCTGCAGCCAGCCCTTGGCCGCAAATTCGGCCGTCCAGACGACGTCGACGCTCGCGACGTCGTAGCCGGTGTTCTTGGCCTGGAAGTTCTGGACAAGGTCGTCGTGCTGCTGGTCGGCGTTGTCGGTCTGCTCCTTGAACGTGACCTGTTCATTCGGGTGCGCCGCGTTCCACTTCTCGAGCAACGGACGGACCACGTTGCTGTTGTCCTTGCCCTGGACGTAGGTGATGGGGCCCCGACTGTCGAGGCCCTGCGACGCGGCGTCGCCGGCGGGCGATCCGCCGCCGCTATTACCGCCCCCGCCACAAGCGGAGAGGGTGAGGGCCAGGACGCCTGCTGTGGCTACGGGAACTAGGAACTTCGGGGTTTTCATGCTGGGTCTCCTCGCTGAGTACCGGACAGAAATCGGCAGTGCTTTGACGTGTCGAGAATCACAGTAATCAACAAGCGGGGCCAAATGCAAGCGTTTACACATACCTTTATGGAAAGGTGATGGTTGTGCTTGCGGCGAAGCCGCGCAACCCAGCAGCCGCGCAACAGTGGCGGTCGCGGAACAGCGGAGGTCACGGACCCCGCTTAGGGTTCGCCCCACTTCCGCCGCCGTGGCGGCGCCCGCACGGCCCGGGTCAGCGGACCCGTTCCGCCCGTCCGAACCGCGACCGGGCACCCGAGGCGATATGAATAAGCACCGGGGTGCTTTTGCCGAGTGCAGCGTCGAGCGCTTCCACGAGGCCGGAGACCTCTGCTGCCAGCCGGTGCGGGGCCACGCCCTGGCGGGGCTGGACCCTGATTCTCAGGGCCGGTTCGCCGCGGAATTCGTAGGTCGCGACGGTGGCGCCGGCCAGGTCCGCACGGTCCGCCAGTGCCGCCCGGAGCGCCTGCTCGGCGACGCCACTGCCGATCCTGACGCTCCCGGGCACCGCGCCCGGATCCTGTTCGGACACGAGCAGGTTGGCGCGGCCTTTCCCCTGCTGCGCGGCCCAGGTCACCATGGCGACGATCACCAGCAGCAGTGCGAGCACCACCACAATCCAGAGCCAGCTCTCCTGGCTCCCCGGAACGCGGGTGCTGTCCAGGAGATTACGCCAGGAACTCCAGACTCCTGCCGCCCAACTGTGCCACCACACGCCCACGGCCGGCACGCTCGCCAGCAGGATGAGCAGAACGCCGAGGGCCAGAAGTTTGAGGCCGAGGACGGCGAGGAGGATCCGGTTGAGGATCCGCGGGGATCCAGTCATGCGCCGATCACCCCGGCCTGGGCTATATTGACTCGAACTTCAGGAAACGGGGACAGCCGCATGTCCCGCAGCTCATCCTGGACAGCGGCGAGAAGCACCTCGGGTTTCAGCGGGACTCCGGAGGTGGGACGGACGTTGACTTGGACCTGCTGACGGGACACCGTCACCATCACCTGCTGCTGACTTACGTTGGCGGCCACCCGTGCGCGGCGCGCCAGTGCGGAGGCAATCACCTCGTCGTCCACAACGACGGCGGCACGGCCGTCCCGCAGAAGGTGCCGCGCCCGGCGTCCCGGCAGGATGGCGTTTAGGAAAAAGAACAAACCCGCCATCACCAACACCGCGCCGGCCACGCCAAGCAGCAGCGGCGGAATCCCGCTCGGGAGCGCCACCGCCTGTTCCGCCGCAGTCTGGGGATCCACAAGCCACGCGGGCTGTCCGATGGCCCGGACCGCGGTTTCGAGGAGGGCAAAAACGCACAGGGCAATAACCAGGGCTGCGGCGATGATCGAGGCAACGGCGCGTGAGGAGTGGGTCTCGCGCGTGAGGATCTGCTGGACGCCCTTGGCGCCGGCCCCTGCAGGTGCCGTGTTCCCGGCCGACGGGGCGTCGGCCGGAGCGGGCGGGATGTTGCGCCCGCTCCCAGCAGCATGATCGGAGGTATGGCTCACCGGACCCGCCCCCCTTCCCTCATGCTGGCGCCGCTGATCCGGATGTCAACCCGGCTCAGCCGGGCACCGCTCAGCTCGGTCACCCGGCGGAGAATCTCGGCTTTGGCAGCCACGGCACGATCCCAGACGGAACCGCCAAAACCCGCGACCCGCCCGGCGTCCCGCAGCACCGCGGTCAGCGGCGGGACGGTGATGGGCGCGACGACGGACAGCGCCAGCAACCCGTTATCGTCAGACCATGCGGCGCGGACCTCCTGCGGGGTGACGCCGAGGGCTTCGGCCGCGGCGGTCTGCGCCACGCTGGTGAGCGCCTGGTTGCTGATCCTGGTGTGTCCGGACCGCACCGTACCGTTCGGCCCGGCAGCGGCACTCATGAGGAAGAACGCCGGCCTGTGAGGGCGTCAAGCACGCTACGCAGGTCCAGTTTCCCTTCCGCGGCGCGGCCCAGCAGGGCGCCGATTCCCATGAACAACAAGGCGCCGAGAAAGCCCCAGACGCCGAACTGAAAGGACATAAACGCGACGAACGCGCCGACTGCGATCCCCGCAACTGTCAGATTCACTGGATTGCCTCCGTTGCCGCCCGGGCCTCGGCCGGGGATCCGGATTTCGCCGGGCCAGGCACGTAGACGTCATTGATGTCGATGTTAACTTCGATGACCTGAAGACCAACGAGCTTCTCGACCGCCGAGTACACGGCGGCGCGGATCTGGTCCGCCAAGGCGTGAAGGGGTGCGCCGTAGAGCGCTACCAAATCGATGTCGACGGCCACTTGGGTATCGCCCACTTCAGCGCGGACACCGGCGGCATGGTCAGCACTGCCGACGGCGTCGCGGAAAGCCCCCAGCGCCCGGGACGGACCCGATCCCAAGGAATACACGCCGGGGACTGCGCGGGCGGCAATGCCCGCGACCTTCGCCACAGCGGTCTCGGATATGACGGTGCGGCCACCACCGGGCATCGGCACCTCGGCGGACATCCCGGCCACCGCTGCGGCTGCGGGCTGAGAATTCTGGTATTCCATGCGGCACTTCCCCTTCCTCTTTGTGACCACCCTAGTCCCTGGCCCCGACAAGGCGACCGCTTCGGGGCCAGGGTCGGCCGGGAGGTTAGGAACCGGTGCCGGATTCCTGCTATTTGCAGTTGGCGGTGAGCCAGCTCTGCACCGGCGCCATGGCGTCCTGCAGTTTCCCGCTGGAAAAAACTGTCTGGTCCGTGATTCCAGCGATGGCCACTTGGCTGAGGATGGTGAAGTCGGCCTTGATGCTCTCGGGTGCCCGCTTGGCGGTGCTGCTCAGTTCTGTCTTGGTCTGTTCCAGCTCGGCGGCAGTGCCCTGTGCGGCCGCAAGAGGCAGCAGGGTGGAGCCGGTGGCCTGCTCGGAAATCGCGGCGCAAGCCTCGCCCGCCGTAGCAAAGTCGCCCCAGGGGCTGGAGGAGCTGCTGGGACTCGCCGTTGCCGACGACGGCGCGGCGCTGGCAGCCGCGGACGACGGCGCGCTCCCGGCGTCCGGCGCAGAACAGCCGGTGAGGGCCAGTGCGGCCAGGAAAGTGCAAGTGGTCAGAGCTCGTGCAGTATTCTTCAAGATCACGTGTAGGAATCACTTTTCGGTTGAGATTGCACCACCGGCCCGATCAGGCTGCCGGCGGTCGTAGCGTTCTTTCCCCAGCGTGCGAGTCTAGCCGTGCTGGCGGGCGGCCCCACATCTCGACGAGTCGGTCCCGGGGTTTGCCGCCGAAAGCAGCCTTGGCGCACAATTTGACCTCCGCTAAATTCTGATGAAATTGCGGTCTGCGATGCCCCGCAGTGGTGAAGTACTGAGACCTGGCCGCTTGCTGCGCGCTCCTTATCCGGCGGTCCGCGCGCTGCACTAGTTGGACAGGAGGCGCAGAAGCCTCATGGGAGGCTGTTTGTCGCTGCGGTCTTCACCCGGCGTGCGGTCCAAGCTCATGCTGATTACTGGCGTAGTATGCCGCGGCCATGTCCTGCTTGGAGCGGCCCTGAGAGGCGACGCGTTCGAGCCGCGCGGCGGCCGCCTCGGCACCGTGGAGCCGAAGACCGTGTTCCCGGGCGGCCTCGAGGACGAAGTGTGCGTCCTCGAGGGAGGTTTCGACGGCGAAGGACGCCGGTTCCAGCCGGTCGTCGAGGATCAGACCGGCTTTGGTTCGCAGGAATGGCAGATCGAGGCCCGTCCCGCAGGTTTCCCCTCGCCTTGGCGGGCGTGGCCGTCGCCAAGGGAGAGCATGGCCACCGGGTACGTTGACGGGCAGGTATAGCGTGGCCCCCGCCCTCACTTCCGGCGTGTCCATGTTGCCGCGGTGGGTGGACGGTGTCACAGCCAGGCGGACCTCCCGCTCCCCGGGCGACGCCTAACCTGCCGCGCATCGGATCCAGCGGCAGGTTCAGCACGTAGTCGGACCGGCGCGCACGGAATGTTGCGGTCCAGGATTCGAGGTCGATGTTATGGAACCAGACGCGCTCTTCGAGCGGCGAGGAGAGCATCGCGGTCTCGTGGGTTGGAGTCAACACCCCGAACAGCGGGAAGGTGCTGCCTAAGCTCATCCGGCGACTGCCCCTTCCTGGCCCGTTCCCCTGGCCGGCCAAGTGCTTCATGACGGCCGTGCGCTGACCCAGCGGAACTCCCATCCCTCAAAGGTCTCCGCGGCCGGCCTTCCCGGAACTATTTCCATGCAGCGATCCGCCCACGCGGAGTTCTCCAATGAGCCAACGTCTAGTGACGCCACGGTCCGGCTAATGTCCTCGAACCTGGGCGCGGATGCAGACTCCCGGGCCCCGGGCTCAACAGCACGTCGACGGCCAGCGGCGCTAAATCATTCGGCGGGGCCGAACGGCTGGTCGAAGGTGCCTCATGGACGCCGAACAAGTGCGGTCATAGTGTGAAAACACAGCGTGAAAATCACGCGGTGAAAACGAAAGAAGTGTTATGGCCAAGGTTTTGCTCGTCCTCTACCCGGATCCCGTGAACGGCTACCCCACCTTCCCGGAAGACTACGCGCGGGACACCGTCGCGGCGTTGACCGACTACCCCAACGGCCAGACCCTCCCTACGCCCGAGGCCATCGACTTCACTCCGGGCGAGCTGCTCGGATCGGTTTCCGGCGAGCTGGGCCTGCGCAAGTATCTCGAGGCCGCCGGCCACGAACTCGTTGTCATCAGCGACAAGGACGGCGCCGACTCCGACTTCGACCGCGAGCTGGTCGACGCCGACGTCATCATCTCCCAGCCTTTCTGGCCCGCATACCTGACCCCGGAGCGAATCGATAAGGCCAAGAACCTCAAGATCGCCATCACCGCCGGCATCGGCAGCGACCACGTTGACCTCAAAGCCGCCAACGAGCACGGCATCACGGTCGCCGAGGTCACCTACTCCAACAGCCTCGCCGTCGCTGAACACACGGTCATGCAGGTGCTGGTCCTTGTCCGCGACTTCGTGCGCCAGCACCAGATCGCGGTGGAGGGCGGCTGGAACATCGCCGACGCAGTGGAGCGCTCCTATGACCTCGAAGGCATGGACGTTGGCATCTTCGCCGCCGGCCGTATCGGCCGCGCCGTCATCGAGCGCCTGGCTCCGTTCGGTGTGCACCTGCACTACACGGACCGTTTCCGGCTGCCCGCGGAGTACGAGGAGAAGTACAACCTGGTGTTCCACGAGAACATCGAGGGCCTCGTCAAGAACATCGACGTCCTCACCGTGCATGCACCGCTGACCGATGAGACTGCAGGGCTCCTGGACGCGGAGCTGCTGTCCACCATGCGCCGCGGCGCCTACATCGTCAACCCGGCCCGCGGCGCAATCGCCGACCGCGACGCGATCGTCAACGCCCTGGAGTCCGGCCAGCTGGCCGGCTACGCCGGCGACGTGTGGGCGCCCCAGCCGGCCCCGGCCGACCACCCGTGGCGCACCATGCCGAACAACGCGATGACCACGCACACCTCCGGCACATCCCTGCCCGCGCAGGCCAAGTACGCCGCCGGCACGCGCGAGATCCTCGAGGACTTCTTCGCAGGGCGCTCCATCCGCACGGAGTACCTCATCGTCGAAGGCGGCACCTACGCCGGCACCGGAGCGCATTCCTACGCCAAGCAGGCAGAACCGGCCCGGTAGGGTCGATGCGGAGGCCGCTTGCCGCTCACCGCGGCGGACGGCACCGCGAAACCGGCGACCAGGCGCCCGGGCACCGGTAACACGGCCCCGGTCCCGGCCGCCTAACAGACGGGATGTTATGCTCCTGACCCAGCTTGGATACTTCGTGGCCCTGGCGCGCGAGGCGCACTTTGGGCGGGCAGCCGCGGCTTGCTTCGTCTCACCGTCAACACTCTCCGAGTCCGTGCGCAAGCTGGAGGTAGAGCTCGGGGTGCCGCTGGTGCGCCGTGGACACGCATACGAGGGGCTTACCCCCGAAGGGGAGCTCGCGCTGCCGTGGGCGCGGCGCGTCGTGGCGGACCAGGCAGCGCTGACCGGGGAGCTCTCCGCGGCCCGCGGGAAGCTCACCGGCACTGCGCGGATCGGCACGATCCCGTCCGGGATCGCTGCCGCCACGCAAGTGGTGTCTGCGCTAACGGAGGCCCACCCACTGTTGCGCTCAACAGTGCGGACCGGCCTGAGCAGCGAAGACGTCGTGGCCCGGCTGCGCGCTTTCGAGCTGGATGCCGGGATCATTCACCCCTCGGCCGCGGACGGCCTGGACCTGGTGGCGGCGGACCTGCCGGACGCTACCAGTGTCGTGGTTGCCTCGCCGGGAATGTTCGACGAGGCGTTGGACGCCGTGAGCGGCACGATGCTGACTTCCGTGCAGTTGGGGCTCCTGGCGCCGGGAATGCGGGCGCGCCAGCTTGCCGATGAAGCGTGGCGGGAAGCCGGCCTGGACGTGCGGCCCGCCGCTGAAGCGGACTCCATCGACGCACTGCTCGGACTCGTCGCGTCCGGGATGTGGGCCGTGGTGGTGCCCGAGTCTGCCGTGGCCACCCGGCGCAAAGACCCGTCGATTCACGTCCTGCCGCTGAGGGATCCCACCATCTCCACACCATTGTCCGTAGTGCGACTGGCCACCAAACCGGTGCCGGCGCTTATGCGCGCACTGGACGACGCCGCGCGGGCCGTGGTGGCCCGGCCGCGTCCATCTTCACCACTTTCGTAGCCGGACCGGGATTGCCGGGGCCGGTGCCCCATCGCGATCTGAAAGGTCCCCCATCATGTCACCCGTCTATTCCTCACCCCAGAAAGCACAGCCGGGGACAAGGCTGTCCGACCCGCCATCCCCATCCGCCTCGTCCCACGGAACGAGGTGGGCCCGCACCTGGGCCTCCTCCCGACGCATGATGACGCCGACGCAGCCGCGCGCGCCTTGGTCTGCGATCCTGGTGGCGGCTTTGGGCGGGGCACTGACCATCACGGTGCTATCGCTCACCGGGGACGCCGTCGGAACGCCCATTCTCATTGCGGCCTTCGGCTCGTCCTGCGTCCTGGTCTTTCTCCTGCCCGACGCCCCGCTGTCGCAACCCATCAACGTGGTCGGCGGCCACATGGTCTCGGCGCTGTGCGGCGTCGTCGCGCATGCTTTCCTTCCCACCGCGTGGTGGAGCCTGGGCCTGTCCGTCGGCGCGGCCATGGCGGCAATGGCAGCGCTGCGCATCATCCACCCGCCCGCCGGGGGCACCCCTATCGCGATCCTGTTGGCCCACGAGGGGTGGGGCTACCTGCTCACACCAGTCCTGGCGGGTTCACTCATCCTCACGGCATGCGCCCTGCTCTACCGCGTGCTGCTCCGGGCTCGCGCCGCAAGATAGGCGCATCGACTGCACCGCCAACCTCGTATGCCGGCTTTCCTGCCCTGTGGCCGGTGGCGGCGTTGGGTGACCCAGGGGAGCCCGGCGCGCCCCGCCGCACACATGAGCCGGGCCCCGCTGCGCAAGGTCCTCCACGGCATCGGGCCCGGTCCGTCTTCATGGAAAGCTCCGAGGTCCTCCAGGAAGTCCGCCATGTCCAGACATCGAGGCTCGTGGACGGCGATCCGCGAGGACAGGTTCCAGGAGACAGCGGCTGCGGCCAAGGCCCTGCTGGAAGAAGCCAACGACGGACGAGCCACAGACAATGCACCCTGACGGGCCTCTCCATCATCGAAGGGCCCGTCACCATGTATCGCGTCACGGTCTGCAAACCCGGGCGCGGCCCCTGAACCCGAAAGAGCGACCGGCCGGCCCACCATTCCGTTGTTTCCGACGCCGATGATGCGTTTGCGCGATCCGACAACCACACAACGCGAGACCCGGGACCGGCGCACCTTCGCCCGTGACACGCCCGGCATTTACACACGTTTTGTCCGCTAACCCGGTAGCCCGGGGTTAGCGGCATCCGCGGCGTTAAAGAAGAAAAGCACCAGTTCCAAAAGAACTGATGCTTCCCAGTGGTGGCTCCGACCGGCGTCGATCCGGTGACCTTTCGATTTTCAGTCGAACGCTCTACCAACTGAGCTACAGAGCCTAGGTGACATGTCACCATGATGGCCGGAATTTCTTCTGACCATCAGAGCGACCCTGACGGGACTTGAACCCGCGACCTCCGCCGTGACAGGGCGGCGCGCTAACCAACTGCGCTACAGGGCCTTGCTATTTTCTTGCTTCTCTGCAGTATCGCTACTGCAATTTTTCAAGGCTCTTAGCCTACCAGACTTTCCCATCCGGCCTGACCAGTTCCTTGCGTACCCCCAACGGGATTCGAACCCGTGCCGCCGCCGTGAAAGGGCGGTGTCCTAGGCCGCTAGACGATGGGGGCCAAGACTCAATTCGGCTCATCAGGGCAAAAATAAAGGGCCGAAGCCGTTCGTTTTTGTCCTTTCGAGTTGCTCCGAACTGGACTATAAAACTATAAGGGCAGACGCCCGGAATTTCCAAAAATCCCTAACCGCCCGACTGCGGAGTGCTCAGCTGCGCTGGATTGCCTCCTGCTGCGCCCGCTCGACATCGCCGGCCGATTCCAGGTCGCCCCTGGCGCGCAGGCCGGTGATGACGCCGTCAACATCGGCAGCCGGCCGGTTCTGGCTGAGCTTCCGTTTCGCTTCAACCCTCGTGATGAGAAGTTCGACGCCGACAATTGCCCGGAGCTGGCCGGCGATGAAGCGGGCGGGCGCGTCGTCCACCGACCAGGGGTCCGCCGAGGCTGCTTCATGCAGTGCGGTCAGCCGCCGGACCAGGTCCTCCACCCAGGCGGGGTCGTCATGGATGACGAGCCGGCCGTAGACGTGCGCGGTGGTGTAGTTCCACGTTGGCACCACCCTGCCGTGTTCGGCCTTGGACGGGTACCAGGACGGGGAAATGTAGGCATCGGCCCGCTGGATGATGACCAGGGATTCGCCCAGGGCCGGCTGCAGCCACTGGTCGTTGTTGCGGGCGACGTGGCCCAGCAGCGCCCCGTGCTCACCCGCCTCCGGGTCATAGACGAACGGCAGCAGCGTCGCGAGCAGTCCACTCTCCGTTGATGTCACCAGGTTGGCTGCCCCGGGGTTCGAGAGCAGCTCCTTGATGGCAAGCCGGTCGGCGGCGAAATGCGCGGGGACGTACATGGGGAATTCCTTGGGGTGTTGAGCGATGTGCAATGCGGAACGGCTGACAGCTTCAGACTACGAGCATGACAGCCAGGGTGACCATGACCAAGGCGATGCCGCCGTCGAGCACGCGCCAACTGCCGGGCCGGGCGAACACCGGCGCGAGGAACCGGGCACCGGCGCCGAGAGCGGCAAACCACACGATGCTGCCCAGCCCGGCCCCGGCAGCAAACCACCACCGCCCGTCCGGTCCGTGGGTGCCGGCCAGGGACCCCAGCAGCAGGACGGTGTCCAGGTAGACGTGGGGGTTGAGCCAGGTCAGGGCGAGGCAGGTTCCCAGCGCGGCCGCCCAGGTTCCCTTCTGCCCGGCCCCAGGCAGGGATGCCCCCGTTCCGCGGATGGCCCGCATTGCAGCCATCGCCCCGTACGCCAGGAGGAAGGCGGCACCCGCCCAGCGCACGACCTCGAGGACCGCGGGCGCCCGCTCGATGACCACGCCCACCCCGGCCACACCCAGAATGATCAGCACGAGGTCGGACAGGGCACAGACGGCAACAACCAGCACGACGTGCGAGCGCTGGACGCCCTGCCGGAGCACAAAGGCGTTCTGGGCACCGATGGCGACGATGAGGGACAGTCCGCTGGCGAGGCCCGAAAGGAGGGAGAGGATCATGGGTTCCACGCTAGAAGGCACCGGAACATGAAACCAGTTAATAATTGTTGGCCAACATAAGATGGGCTAATGATTGATATCCATCCCGACCAGGCCCGGACCCTGGCCGCCATTGTGGCCCACGGAAGCTTCGAGGCCGCCGCCAGCCACCTGCGCGTCACGGCGTCGGCGGTGAGCCAGCGCGTCCGCGCCCTCGAAGTGGCCGTCGGCCGGCCGGTGCTGAAACGGACCCGCCCCGTGGAACTCACGTCCTCCGGCCACGCGGTGGTGCGCTTCGCCCGGCAGCTGGACATGCTCGCTGCCGATCTGGCCGAAGAGCTGCAGCCCGGTGCGCAGCCCGCCAGCGTCCGGCTGACCCTCGTCATCAACAGCGATTCCCTGCACACCTGGGCGCTGCCCGGGCTGGCGGCCGTGGCGGACAGGGTCCAGCTGGAGATTCTGCGCGAGGACCAGGACTACTCCCTGGAGCTCCTCCGCAGCGGTGCCGCGTCCGCGGCCATCACCACCACGGCCAAGGCGACGCCAGGCTGTTCCTCCCGGCGGCTGGGCGTCATGCGCTACCTGCCGGTCTGCACGCCGGACTTCGCCGCCCGGTGGTTTCCCGCCGGGGCAACGCCGGAAACGCTCGCGGCCGCCCCCGTCATCATGTTCGACCGCAAGGACGACCTGCAGGACCGGTACCTGCGGGACGTGGGCACCGTGGGACTCCAGCCGCCGCGGCACTTCGTCCCGGCCGCCCATGAGTTCGGCGAAGCCATCCGTTGGGGGATGGGCTGGGGGCTGCTCCCCGAAATCGAGGTCTCGGCGGAGCTGAAGCGCCGTACGCTCGTGCCTTTGGACCCTGCAGCACATGTGGATGTGCCCCTCCACTGGCAGCAGTGGCGGCACGGATCGACCGCGCTCAACGAGGTCGCTGCGGCCATTTACGCCGCCGCCCGCCCCCTGCGGTGAGCCGCGCCGGCAGCCAGGTCCCGGCCGGCAGCAACTGCCGGGGACTCGGCTGGACGTGGCCGATTTCCGCCAGTCCCGAAGACCCTGGACGCACTAGATTGGCTATATGGCAACAACAGCCCAGACAGGCTCCCCCCAACCGGACAGCGCGCCCACGGACGGCACCGACAGCGTGCCGCCGAACACTCCCGCAGCCCAGCCCTTGAAGCGCGCCCCCGAACCGGGACAGATCAGCCGGCTCGGCATTGCCGCCGTCATCGTCACAGTGGTCCTGTGGGCCTCGGCCTTTGTGGGCATCCGAGCCGTGGGGCCCAGCTTCTCCCCCGGTTCCCTGACCCTCGGCCGGCTGGCGATTGCCGCCGTCGTTCTCGGCCTTGTGGTGTTGCCGCGCCTGCTGAAAAACAGCAAGCTCCCCCGGGGACGCGAATGGTGGCCGATCCTGGCCTACGGCATCATGTGGTTCGGCGGCTACAACGTCGCACTGAACGCCGCAGAACATCTCCTCGACGCCGGCACGGCGGCCCTGCTGATCAACGTCAACCCGATTATGGTCGCCATCATGGCTGGGGTGATCCTCAAGGAAGGCTTCCCGCGCTGGCTGATTATCGGCAGCCTCGTCGCGTTTGGCGGGGTTGCCGTGATCGCGCTCGGCTCCGGTCAGCGGTCGCCGGCGGACGTCACCGGGGTGCTGCTCTGCCTGCTGGCCGCTGCCCTGGCCGCGGTCAGTGTGATCGTGCAGAAGCCCGTGCTGCGGAAGATTCCCGCTGCCCAGGCCACCTGGTTCGGAATCATGGTCGGCGCCGTCTGCTGCCTGCCCTTCAGTGGACAACTGTTTGCCGAACTGCAGGCCGCCCCGCTGCCGGCCACCCTGGGACTCGTTTACCTCGGCGTATTCCCCACCGCGATTGCGTTCACCACCTGGGCCTACGCACTCTCGATGATCGATGCCGGCCGGCTCGCCGCCACCACCTATCTGGTGCCCGGCACCACGATCCTCATTTCCTGGCTGGTGCTCGGCGAGATCCCTACCGTCTGGGGTCTGGTGGGCGGTGCCATCTGCCTCGTGGGGGTTGGGCTGACCCGGCGCAGGTCCCGCTGATTCGGCGCTAGGGTTTCAGCTATGCCAGCTTCCCTGCCGCCAGGCCTGCCAATCATCCCGGACCGACCGGACGGGCCGGACGACGGCGGACACGGCACCGGCCACACCCGCACACCGTTCCCGATGTCCGAGTCGGACTTCGAAGCCGCGGTGAGTGATGCCCTGGACCACATCCCGGCTGAACTCGCCAGGACCATGAACAATGTGGCCATCTTCATCGAGGACGACTACATCCCCCAGCCCGGCGAGGACCCGGACACCGTGCTGCTGGGCTTATACGAGGGCGTGCCGCTGACCGAACGGGACTCGTGGTGGGACGCCGGCTCGCTGCCGGACCGCATCACGATTTACCGCGCGCCGATCCTGGAGATCTGCGAATCCCGCGAGGACGTGATCGAGGAAGTGACTGTGACGGTGGTCCACGAGATCGCGCACCACTTCGGCATCAGCGACGAGCGCCTGCACGAACTCGGCTGGGGCTAGCCCGGCAGCCACCGGCCCACGGCCACAACCGTGCCCTCCCTTGCCCTTGCCCTTGCCCGGGAGGGCCGTCGCGGGACAGCGCTGTGCGCCCACTGTGGCGACACACCCGGCACAATGACAACAAATGACATTGTTGTTGTTTATGTTATTGATGTGACCATTGTTGCCAAAGTGGCAATTGGCACGTAGCCTCGACCGTGCTGGGGATCAGCCGCGGGTTTTCATCTGCCGGAAACCCGGCCCGCCCGCTCCAGCCCGACACTGCAACGAGGTTGACCCATGATTTGGACCGGTTCCGGCCGAAAGACGGCCGCACTGTGCGCCTCAGTTGTACTTCTGGGATCCTTGGCCCTGCCCGCCAACGCCGCCACCCTGCCGCCGGCTTTCCAGGTCCCGGCCTCGCCGGCGGTCCCGTCTCCTGACGAGATCGCAGCCGCGAAAGCCAGTGAAGGCGCGACGGCAGCCCAGGTCACCTCGATTGACCGGCTGCTGGCCGACGCCTCCGCAGCCCAGGACACCAGCCTCGCCGCCTCCCTGCAGGCCAATAACGCTTACGGCGAAGCCCTCGGGGAGCTCCAGATGCGTCGGGACGCCGCCACGGTTGCCGCCGCCAAAGCCTCCGCAGCCGGGATGGAACAGCAGAAAACGCGCAAGCAGATCGGCCAGCTCGCCGGCGACCTCTACCGCAACGGCGGACTCAATCCCGCACTGAGCAGCTTTGTCAGCGGCAGCGGCAACGCCCTGCAGCAGGCCGCAACCCTCGAGGCCGTGACGGCCGGCCGAACCAGGGCCTTCGAATCGGCAGAAACCGCGGCCGCGGCCGCGGAATCGCTGACGGCCGCCGCCGCCGACGCCAACCGGGCCGCCGATGAAGCCGCACGGACGGCGGAGGCACGGAAGCTCGACGCCGAGCATGCCAACGAGGCCCAGCGGACGGCCGTGGCCGAGGCCAAAGCGCAGCGGACCGTGCTGGTGGAACAGCTCGCGGATCTCAAGAACACCACGGTTGCGTTGGAATCGGCCCGGGTGGATGCCCTGGAACGTCAGCGACAGCAGGATCGGCTCGGGGCAGTCACTGCTGCCGCAGCCCCGGCGGCAGGGTCGCAGGCCGCCGTCGGGACCCCCACCACAAACACCTCCGCTGCGGGAAATGCCGCTCCCGGGCTCAACCTCCCGGCTGCCCCGGTCATCAACGTTCCAAACCCGGCTCCGCCAGCCGCCGCGCCGGTCCCAGCACCGGCACCTGCACCTGCGCCAGCCCCGGCACCCGCGCCAGCACCCGTCCCAGCCCCGGCACCCGCGCCGGCACCCGCGCCAGCACCCGCACCCGCGCCGGCACCCGGCGGCTCCAACCAGACCGCGATCTCCGTGGCTCTCGGCAAGGTGGGGTCGCCCTATTTCTACCAGTACGGCGGAACGGGGCCTTATGGCTTCGACTGTTCCGGCCTGGTGCAAAACGCGTTCGCCGCTGCCGGGAAGTACCTGCCCCGCACCGCGTCCCAGCAGTTCGCCCAAGCCCCTGTGCACGTTCCGCTGTCGCAGGCCATCCCCGGAGACCTACTGGTGTGGGGCTCCGCACCGGGGTTTTATCACGTTGCGATCTACCTCGGCGGCGGCCGTGTGGTCCAGGCGCTGAACGAGGACGCCGGGCTTACCGTGACGGACCTGGCCTATATGTCCGGGATGCAGCTGTACCCCGTCGCCGCCCGGTACTGACCCGGGGTCCGCCGTCGCCCGTTTGCCGGCGGGCGTCCTAGGAGAGTACGTCCTTCGTGATGAACCTGCCGTAGGCGAGTGCGCCGAAGACGGCGACGTAGCCACCCTGCAGGAGCACATTCGCCAGGAATGAATCCCACACGACGGGCTGGCGCAGCAGGTCCGCGAAGTCCAGCCAATAGTGGCTGAAGAGCCACGGGTGCAGCCATTCGAGCTGCGGGAGCGCATCCAGGACCTGTGCGAGCACCGAGAGCACCACCGTGGATGCCATCGCCCCCACCGGCACGTCAGTGAGGGTGGACATCAGGAGCCCGATCGCCGAGAGACCCATCAGCGAGACCGTAAGGTAGGCCGCGATCAGCAGCAGGCGCAGCAACGCATCGGCCGCACCGATCGAATCGCCGGAGAGCAGCGTGACCGGTCCCACCGGGAAGAGCAACGCCCCGATTGCGGCCCCGACCAAAGCCACGACCAACGGCGCGGCCACGGCGAAGACGACCGCCCCGGTGTACTTCACGAGCAACAGCCGGACCCGGCCCGCGGGCGCCACCAGCAGGTACCGCAGGGTGCCCAGGCCGGCCTCGCCGGCCACGGTATCCCCCGCCACGACGCCCACGGTCAGCGGCAGGAACAATGGCACGGCGACGAGCATGGCTGTCACGCCGACAAACAGACCGTTCTGGGAAATCCGGTCCAGGAACGCCGGTCCCCGGCCCGGCGGCGCCGCGGAGGACACCCGGACGGCCACGGCGATCAGGACCGGAATTGCCGCGAGCGCACCCAGCATCGCCCAGGTGCGGCGGCGGCGGAAAAGTACCCCGAGTTCCGAGGCGAGCAGCCCATGCCTCCACCGGCCACCGCGATGGGGCGCAGGCTCCGGGCTGTGGTCCGGTGCCGCACGGTTGCTCTCGCCCGGGTCTGCCGCCCCGCCGGGGCCGGGTTCTTTACCGGACAACGTCAAAACCCTCCCCCGTAAGCGCCACAAAGCGTTCTTCCAGACTGACCTGTTCCGTGGCGAAGCCACGCACCCGGACCCCGGCCGCCACCAGCGCGGCGACGATCGCCTCCGGAGCCACGGCTGGATGGCCTGCCGACGCGGGGAACGGCGCATAGATCACCCCGTCACCGCCAGAAGGAGTGCCGGCCGGAAGGTCCGGTTCCGGGCTCAAACCCAGCCGGACCAGCACCTCCGCCGCAGCCCCCGCATCCGGGCTCACGAGCCTGATCCGCGGCTGCCCGCCCTGGCGCAATTCCGCGAGGGTCCCCTGGGCCACCAGACGGCCCGCACTCATAACGGCCGCGTGGGTGCAGATTTGCTCCACTTCTGCCAGCAGGTGGCTGGAGACAAACACCGTGGCTCCGTCAGCCGCCAGTGAGCGCACCAGGCTGCGGACCTCCCTCGTTCCCTGTGGATCCAGCCCGTTCGTGGGTTCATCCAGGATCAGGAGTTCGCGCGGTGCCAGCAGGGCATTGGCGATGCCGAGCCGCTGCTTCATACCCAGCGAATATGCCCTGACTTTCTTGTCCGCCGCGTGCGTCAGGCCCACCCGCTCCAGCGCCGACTGCACGCGGGCCTTCCGGCTGGCGGCGGAAACGCGGGGATCCGCGGCATCGAAGCGGTACAGGTTGTCAGCCCCGGAGAGAAACGGGTAGAAAGCAGGCCCTTCGACCAGGGCACCCACCCGGGGCAGCACACCGTGCAGTTGCCCCGGCATCTCCTGCCCCAGGACCCGGACGGAGCCGGACGTGGCCTCGGCCAGCCCGAGCAGGAGCCGGATGGTGGTGGTCTTCCCTGAGCCGTTGGGACCAAGGAAGCCGAACACAGAGCCCTTGGGCACTGCAAGGTCGACGCTGTCGACGGCCAGTTGCCGCCCGAAGTGCTTGCTCAGACCGGTGGTCTCGATGCTCAGTTCCGGCACCGGCGCGGCGGCGGTCACGCGGCAGTCACCGGATGGTTCACCGCGGCGTGGCGGCGGCCTGCAACCGCTCCAGCGGCACCGAACCGACGAAGATCCGCCCGTCGTCGAGGATCAGTACATTTAGCAGCGACGTCGACACGAGGCGCCCTCCCGGGACGGCGACGGCAAGCTGATCCAACAGTGCTGCGTTGCCGGAACCTGATCCTTCGGGAAGCGAGGGACCGGGCTGCAGCGGGTTGTCGGTCGCCGGGTCCGGGGCCCCGTTTTGTCGCTGGGTCCGGCCCTGCAGCGCCGCGGCGCCCGCCGGGACCTCGAGCACCGACTCCCAGCCGCTGCCGGTGACAGCGGGCCGCGTCGCCTCTTTCGGCTTTGCGGTATCCGACGGCGGTGTGGCGGCGTCGGCGGAATGATCCGGCAGCGGAACTTCTTGCACCGTTGCCCCGGGCGGCGGGGTGAAGTTGAATAGCGAAGCGTCCGGGGCCTCAAGCTTGAGGCTCGTGAAAGCCAGGCTGAAGACCGGTTCGGCCTGTCCCCTGGCCTTCACCTCGACGCGGAGCGGGAGTCCGGTTTCGCCGTCGACGGCGATGGCGACGGAGCCCATCAAAGTGACATCCGAGGTCGGGGTCATCAGGAGGTTGTATGCCGGCCGGCCCGCCACCTGAACGTCCGGACCCACGGTCACCTCAGTACCCGGGTCGACGGTAGCAAGCAGTTTGTCCGCCAGCTCGCTGGGGGTTGCTGCCGGTCCGGGGTCTGCCTGGTGGGCACCCGCATCACCGGCGGGGAGCCGGGTGTGGGCGGCGGTGTTGTCCTTGGAGTTGTAGAACCACAAATCATTGCCGCGCCGGATCGCGTCCCGCTCGGCCATCCGGTCCATGACCTGCACCCGGGCGTTCCCGGGGCCGTCAAGGTAGACGCGTGCCGTGTGGGACCCCGTGAGCAGCTCCAGCCATGCTGCTTCCGGTGCTGCCGCCTCCGGGGCCGACTTCGGAAGCTCGGGAAGGCCGGTCGCGGAGTGTTGTTCCAGTGTTCCGGAGAGGGATTTGCCGGTGGGCTGGGCGATTAGGAGCAATACCTGCTGGGGGGTCTTCTCGGGGAGCCGGTCCCCGGCCTTCGCGGGCAGGGATCCGGCCAGGATCCCGGCCGCGATCACGGCAGGCACCGTCAATGCGGGGATCCATCGCAGCCATTTGCGCGTCATTGTGACGGCGCTCCAACCTTGCAGCTCATGATTCAACTGTACGCCCGGGGTTGTTCGGTTTCACCAGTGCCTGCCGAATTGGTTTGGGTGGACTGCCGCCGCGGCAAAACCCCCGCCGGGCGCTCAGGTCAGCACGTTCAGCGTCAGCTCGACCGCCCCGAGCACAAGCGCGAGCACCGAGGTCCCCAGCCCGGCAACGAGCAGCAGCCCGGGGTGCGCAAGTCCGACAACAACACGCCTGAACCGCGGGCGCCGGCGCAGGAACTTACCCGGCACCAAGGACGAAGCGGGGTCCTGTTTCCAGCCGCGGAGTCGCCGGAGGAACCACGCGCAGCGGACGATAAACGCCAGCCAGAGCACGGAGACCACCAGCGGAACGGCGGCCAGCAGGAGATTAAACCCCACGGCCGTAACCTCCCGCTCGGAGGCGCCGACGAGGGACTGGATAGTGGTGGAAATCGAGGCGCTTATGACCACCGAGACACCCCACACGAGAAATGCGGCCGTGAGGGCCAGGAACCGCACGAAGAAGTGCCCCAGCACGGAATCCTTGCGCCGTTTAAGATGCCGTCGCGGGGTGGCATGCAGCAAGGCGACAGTTGCCAGCACCGTTGGCAGTGCGGCCATTCCGACCAGCACAGACCAGGCCCAGCCAGCGTAGTCGAAGACGTCGTCCGCAACGATCAGCGCTGCCCAGAACCCGGTCCAGGCCCAGCCGGCGGTCAGCGGGCGGCGGACCAGCCAGCCGGGGAGCCAGGGATCGTCTACGCCGGGCCCCGGGATGGGACCCGGCGCCGGCGCGGCCGGGTCTGTCCCGGCGTCGTCCGATATCGGGGGCGGGGAAGCCTGCACGTCACTCACTGCCTAGGCCCGGTCAGCATAAACAACGCCGCGTCCGAGCACCGCTGCCCGCGGCTCCTTAGGAATTTCCGAGAATGGGCCCGAAGTTCACCCGGTCAGCCAGCCGGGGATCCTCCCGGTCAGGGACCACCATAACGGGGCCCTTGGCATGATGGAGGATCCCGTCTGAGGTGGAACCGAGCATCATTCCGGCGAAGCCCCCGCGGCCGCGGGTGCCGACAACCACCAGTTCCACCTGCCGGCTGGCTTGGACGAGGATGTCCACTGGCGAACCGTCGACGAGTTGGGTCTCCACGGTGAGCCGGGGAAAGTGGCTTCTGATCCAGGCAGTACCGGCGTCGAGTTGCGTCCGGATATCGGCGAAAAGCGCCTCGCGGTCCATCGGCGCCGGGACCCAGGCCAGCGACCCGCTGTACTGCGGGACGGCGCAAACCACCCGCAGCGGCGCGGAGAGCCGTTCCGCCTGCGCGGCCGCCTCCATTACCGCCACCCGGGCCTGTTCGGAGCCGTCGACGCCGACCACCACCACGTTTTCGATCGGTACGTGCCCGGACTTCGACTGTTCCGCCAGGACATGCTTGTCGACAGTCGTCTCGCCCAGGCGGTCGGCGCAGACCAGGGGAACCGTGACGGTCGGACATTTGGCGTGCGCCGGCAGCGCACTGCTGACGGATCCGAGCAGCCGTCCGACGAAGCCACCACGGCCGCGGGTGCCGAATACCAGCAGCTCCGCGGTTTCGGACATTTCCAGCAGGACACCGGATGCGTCGCCGTTCTCGACCGAGGCATCGACGTCGATCTGGTACCCGGCGACCTTGTTCACGGCCTGCTTCAGGATGGCCTCCGCGCCTTCGCGGATCACCGAATCGTCCACCGTCGCGTAGCCGCCGTCGAGTCCTGACGCCGCAAAGATCGGCACTGAATAGGCGGTCACGATGTGCAGGGGACGCTTGCGGCGCTGCGCCTCGCGGGCGGCCCACACGAGGGCGCACTTGCTGTGGTCTGAGCCGTCGACGCCGACCACGATCCCCCGCGGAGCCTCGGGCTTTTCGGGGGAATCCCCTGCCGGATCCGGATGCACCTGTTCTGGGCCCATGGGGTCCGCCTCCTCGCGATTCTTGCCTGATGTTGCGGCTATTCTGCCAGACGCGGCCCGGATGCCGCGTCCGCTGCCGACGTGCCCGAAGATTCCGCGGCTGAAACCGCTGATTTCTCCGACTTTTCGCGGTTTGCGGGGCGGAAGAAGCTGCCGGAAGCTCCGGGCGGCGCCTATCTCCTGCTTGGTCTATCCACGGCAGGAAATGTTGGATAGTCTTCGATTCGTTGCTGAACCGAGACTCGTGTTTCAGAACCCGGGACCCGAGGGAGCCGTGGTCGACGCGGTCCGGGAACGCGTCCGGGGCACCTGCCCGGCAACTGGCACGATTCGAAGAGAGGCCCTGCAGTGTCGAGCACGCCAATGTCCGCCGATATCGAACGGACCGCTGCCATTGTGATCGGCACCGGTTTGTCCGGGCTCGCAGTGGCGAGCGAGCTGCAGCGGCGCGGGGTGGCTTCCATCATTGTGGACGGGCTCGATTTGCTGGGTGCCGGCCACCCGGCCAACGCGTCTTCCGTGCAACGTTGCGACGCGGCCGACGCCGCCAGTTTGCAGGAACGCAATGAGATCCTCCGGCACCTGCGGAACTATGCCGCCAGCCACAAGTTGGACGTCCGGACCAATATCCGGGCACTGCAGCTGGACCACCTCGACGCCGACGGGGCCACCCCGCGGTGGGCTGTCCGCACGCCCGGCGGGATCCTGCTCGCGGACCATCTCGTCCTGACCCGCTGTGCCCACAGCCAGCTGCGCAGGATGCTTTCCGAGCTCGGCGTGTCGGCCGGGCAAACCCTGACGGCGGCCATGCACGCCCTCGGGATGTACCTGGTGGGGGTGGGCGAACTCATCACGCCGACCCCGAAGGAAGTCCTGCGTCAGGCGAAGGTGGTGGGCCAGGCGATCTCGGCCAAGGTCTACCCCGAGGGTTTTTCCTCGCTGGTGCCCGGCAGCTACGCCCTGGCGGCGCCGGCATAGGCAGTCTTAGTTCCCGGTTTCGCTCCGGTCGGCCGCCTGGCTGCTGACAGTCTCACCCTGCTCGTCACGGCCGGCCAGCCGGCGCTTGGCCATCAGGGCCAAGGCCACCACAATGCCGATGGCAGTCCCCACGAAGATCACAATGCTCCAGGGGAACGGCTCGGCAGAACCGACCGGCTGCTCCGGCGCCGTTGTGACGCCCGGCGCGGCGGTTCCCATCGTGGGGACTGCGGCCGCCGACGTCGAGCCCGCTGCTCCCGCCGTGGCCGTAAAGGTGAAGGTGCCTTCAATGGGGTGGCCGTCCGAGCTGGCGACCCGCCATGCCACGGTGTACGGCCCGGCAGGGGCGCCGGGCTTGAGCCGCTGCGAGGCGACGTTGTCCACGATCTCGACGGCCCCGTCGGCCCAGTTGGCGCCGTCGCCGGTGTTCACAACGATCTGTGCACCCAATCCCAGCGGATTCTTGCTAAACGTCACCGACACCTGCGCTGGCGGCGTGGCCACCGTGGCGCCGGCGGCCGGGCTGGTGGACTCGGCAACGTCGTGGGCCGATGCCGGCGCAACCGCGCCCAGCAGGACGGCGGCGAAGATTGCGGTGCCCAGCAGGGCGCTCAGAAACTGTCGGATGAGGCGCATGGAAAAGGCTGCTCCTAGTGTTGGGTTCCTTACAGACTAGGCGAAATGGGCCAGACGCTGCGTGCCCGCCTAATAAGATTCAGGTAACCATCCACATCCCCCGGAGGACCAATGCTTAAGCAGGGCTCTGCACTCGACCGGTATTTCATGATCTCCGCACGGGGGTCGAACTTCTCGCGCGAGATCCGCGGCGGGTTCGCCACGTTCTTCGCCATGAGCTACATCGTGGTTTTGAACCCGCTGATCCTCTCGGGACCCGATTCCTCCGGCGCCACCCTCGGCTTCCCGGCGGTCGCGGCCGTCACCGCCTTTGTGGCCGGCATCCTGACCATCCTGATGGGAGCCTGGGCCAAGCATCCCTTCGCGCTCGCGACGGGCCTCGGCGTCAACGCCTTTGTGGCCGTCACCGTCGCCACGAACCCGGGCCTGACCTGGCCGGACATGATGGGCCTGGTGGTCCTCTCCGGCGTCACCATGCTGATCCTGGTCCTGACCGGCTTCCGGACCGCCGTGTTCAAGGCCGTCCCGGAAGGGTTGAAGACCGCAATTGTGGTGGGCATCGGCCTGTTCATCGCCCTGATCGGCCTGGTTAACGCCGGCTTCGTCCGGCGCATCCCGGACGTCGCAGGCACCACGGTCCCCGTCGGCCTCGGCTTCGACGGCAAACTGCTGGGCTGGCCCACGCTGGTGTTCGTCGTCGGACTGGTCCTCACCATCGGCCTCGTGGTCCGCAAGGTCAAGGGCGCCATCCTGATCGGCATCGTCACCTCCACGGTCCTGTCCGTCATCCTGGAATTCACGCTCCATATTGGACCCAGCTTCGACGGCAAGAACTTCAACCCGCAGGGCTGGTCCCTTGTGGCGCCCAAGTTCACCGAATGGGCCGCGCCGGACCTGTCCCTGATCGGCAAGGCCAACCCCTTCGGCGCCTTCGAACACCTCGGCTTCGTCGCAGCGACCCTGCTGGCCTTCGTAATCCTGCTGAGCATCTTCTTCGACGCGATGGGCACCATGGTGGGCCTGGCCACCGAAGCCGGCACCATCGACAAGGACGGCAACATCCCCAATGTGGACCGTGTGCTGCAGATTGATGCCCTGGGCGCGATAATCGGCGGCGGCGCCTCCGTCTCCTCGAACCAGATCTACGTGGAATCCGGCGCAGGCATTGGCGAAGGTGCCCGCACCGGCCTGGCCTCGATCGTCACCGGCCTGCTGTTCCTGGTCGCGATGTTCTTCACCCCGCTGATCAACCTGGTGCCGTTCGAAGCGGTGGCCCCGGCGCTCGTCGTTGTGGGCTTTATGATGGTCTCCCAGGTCGGCAAGATCGACTGGCAGGACTGGGGCATCGCGATCCCGGCGTTCCTGACCTTCACGCTGATGCCGTTTACCTACTCCATCGCCAACGGCCTCGGCGCCGGCTTTATCTCCTTTGTGCTGATCCGGCTGGTCCAGGGCCGCGGCCGCGAAGTGCACCCGCTGATGTGGGCCGTCGCCGCGGCGTTCCTGCTGTTCTTTGGGATCGGCCCGATCGAGGCTGCGCTGGGCATCCACTAAGGAACCCCCGCACCTCCTCGCCTACCCGCCCGCCGAGATGGCATTTCGTGGCAGTGTCCCCCGGGAACATTGCCACGAAATGCCATCTCGGCGCCGTTAAACGTGCAGGTTCCGGGATTTCGGACAGCACGGCGGCGGCGCGGCTGGTTTTTCGGCCCCGGCTGCGGTGAGCTAGGGGCATGGTTCCTCCCCTGCCCGCCGTTAATGTCCCCCCACAGCCCTGGACCGGGCGGTTCGACGGGGACGGCCCCGAGGACCGGCGCTGGTGGCAGGCCGTCACCCCGTATGCCCCGCGTCCTGTCCAGGCAGCATCAGGGCGCCCCGCGTCCGCGCGTCCGGCGGTGATTCTTGGTTTCGGCAGCGACGCCGGGGTCCGCCGGAACAAGGGCCGGACCGGGGCAGCGTCGGCCCCCGCCGCGATCCGCTCCGCGCTCGGTCCGCTCGCTTTCCACCTGGGCCGGGACGTCCACGACGCCGGCGACGTTACGGTGACCGGGGACGCCCTGGAGGCCGGACAGGCCCGTGCCGGGGCCGCCATCACCGGCTTGCTCGATGACGGGCAGTTGCCCGTGGTGCTCGGCGGCGGGCACGAGACCGCGTTTGCGAGCTACTTGGGCGTGGCCGGCTCCGCTGCGGTGCGCGGCGGCCTGCGTGTTGGCGTCCTGAACCTCGATGCCCACTTCGACCTCCGCGACGAGGCCCGGCCGAGCTCCGGCACCCCGTTCCTGCAGATGGCCCGGACGGAAGCCGCCGCGGGGCGGGAACTGAGGTACGCCGTCCTCGGAATCTCCGAGCCGAACAACACCAGGGCGCTCTTCCGGACCGCCGCGGAACTCGGCGTCGAGTATCTGCTTGACGAGGACTGCTCAGCCGGGAATGCCCAGACCTTTGTGGCGGCCTTTTTGGCGCAGCTGGACGCCCTGTACCTGACGATCGACCTGGACGTCCTCCCGGCATCGGTGGCGCCCGGGGTCAGCGCCCCTGCGGCGTACGGGGTACCGTTGCCTGTGATCAGCGCGGTGTGCCGCCAGGTGGGGGCGAGCGGGAAGCTCCTGCACCTGGATGTCGCGGAACTGAACCCGGATTTCGACATTGACGGCCGCACCGCGAAGGTGGCCGCGCGGCTGATTAATACACTGCTGCGGTAGGCGCTTCGCGGACTTCCGCGGGGGCGTCCGGTGTCCGCTGAAGCATCCGTTCCAGCACCCCGCTGATGTGCCGGAGGATCTCCTCGCCCGCCAGCACCCCGGACGCCGCGGTCACTGTCAGGTTCGCGCGGGTAAATCCGTCCGAGTCCAGCTCACCGTGTGCCGGACGGACGGCCAGGTCCGCCATTTCCAGGAGTCCGGCATCGAGCCGGGAGTCGCCGGCCGCGATGACGATCCCGCCACCGTTCCGGCGCCGCACTTCGGCGACGGCGGCTTCCTTGGTGATCGGGACCGGCACGCAGTACAGCTTGCGGCCCTGCAGGGACGTAGTCCAGCCCCGGTCAAGACACCAGGCCGCCAGTTCTTCCAGATAACCGGCAGAAAGCGCGTCCCGGTCGACGATCGAATAGGCAAAAAGATCCTCCGCCGTCCGCACCCGCAGGATCCCGGAAACGGCCGCCGCGCCGGTCAGATGTTCCAGGACCTCGCCCAAGGGGGCGCACTGTCCCCGGATCGAGCGCTGGATATGGGCGGACCAGTCAGGGTCAGGCTGCCCGTGGTCCAACAGCACGGCCCCGTTTGTCGTCACGGCATACCCGCTGCCGCTGCCGGGCAGCCGGACCCGGGCGAACTGGGCCTGGGTGCGGGTAGTGACCGGGACAAAGTGGCTGCGCTCCACAATCCCCGCCAGCAGATCCTCGGCCGCCCGCGTCATAAATGACAGCGGCGCCGCGTTATAAACTTCCGAAACCACCATCCGCGGCGCCGCGTCGTCGGCGCCGGGGAGCGCCATCGAGTTCGCCGAGTAGATCAGGGTCCGGTCAAGGTCGCTCGCCACAATGGCTGTTGCCCGCGGCTGCGGATGGATTGACGGACTCATACGTCGATCACACTCTTTCCGTCGGCACCGGTAGCGCCAGGGGTATGGATGGGATGGATCAGGCCGACGCAGCTGTACGGCAGCCCCGGCACTTCCACCACCTCGACTCCCCGCTGGTGCGCAAGGTGCAGCACATGGCCGATGTCGGCCGCCGCGTCCGGGCGCACAAGGACCTTCCAGGGCACGCGCCGGAGCAGCACACGCGTGGTCTCCCCGACTCCCGGCTTAACGAGGTTCACGTTGTTGATTCCGAAATCCCTGCTGATGCGCTCGACGGCGGACCATCCCGACCAGTCGGGCTCCGGGAGCTCTTCCACCCTGGCCGGTGCTGCGGATGCCGCCGCCAGCACGTCGTCCCGGACCGCTGGGAAGTGCGCCGTGACGGCGTCCATGAACGTGGTGGACACGTCGCTGGACGCGAGGTGGGCGTAGAACTTCGCCCCGTGGAAATCGCCGGGGCCGATCAGTTCCCGGTTAAAGACGGTGCGTGAAACGAGCCCGGAGACTGTGGAATTCAGGCAGGCCGAGGGAACCAGGTAGTCCTCCCGGGTGCCAAAAATCCGGACACAGTGCCCCGGATCCGCCAGGACCGCCAGATCCGGCCGGAAGGAAGCGGCGTCTGTTTTCCGAAAGAGCGCGACGGCGTCCGCCAGTTCGCGGGCGATCGCGCCTTTGCCGGTCCAGCCGTCGACGAACATGATCTGTTCCGGCTGGTGCCGTGCGGCGAGGTAGCCGAGCGCCGTTTGATCCATGCCGAGCCCGCGCACGATGCTGACCGCATAGTGCGGGAGGTCGAGGCCATGGATGTCCCGGGCCCAACGCTTCATCAGGATCCCCACGGGTGTTCCGGCCCGGGCCAGCGAGACCAGTACCGGGGCGTTGCCGCGCAGCCTCAGGACCTGCTCCGTAAGGGCCCCGACGGCGTGCGCGAGCCTGGCCGCCGAGCTCTCCAGCGCCTGATGGAACAACACCGCGTATTCAGCCGAAGGCTCGTACTCCTGCGGCAACGATTCCGCGTAGCTGGCCTTGCCGGACTGGATGGCCGCTTCGCGCTCCGCCGTCGGCGCCTCCAGCCGTGCGAAACTCAGATCCTTCAGCAGCCACTGCACGTCGCTGGCCGCGTACGAGCCGAAGCCGGGGCCGGCAAGCGGCGCCGGAAACTGCTCCTGGCGGGGAAGCAGCACCAGCCTGACGTCGGAGCCGGCGCCGGCCACGGCCTCCGCGATCCGTCCGGGGGCTGTGAGCCCGTCGACGGGCGTGCCAGGCTCAGCCATGATGACTACCGTGTCGAAGCGTCCCCCGGGGTGCGCGAAGTTGTAGGCGAACCGGGGCCCGGGGCCGTCCGGCGGCCCGTCGCCGCTGTCAAAAGCCAGGGCTGATCGGATCGCGTAGCCCGGTTCGTCCATGGCCGCGACCGGGCTCCTGGTACTGGTCGAGTACCGGACGTCAACGCCGGGGAGCAGTTGCTGCAGCCGGAGCGCCACGGCCAGCGGCAATGCCATGAATTCCTCCGTGGCAAGCACCAGCAGCCGTTCCCCCGGCCCGGCGCCCGCGCCAAGGTCCGCTGCGAGGGCCGTTGCGATGTCGCCTGCCTGCCGGGCATCCGGCCTGCCGGCAACGCCGAAGCGTCCGCTCCTGACCGGCGGGACGACGTCGTTCAGGTCCAGTTGCCGGATCTTCCCGATGCTGCAGACGGCGGGTTCCGGGACCGGGGCCGTTCGGATCAGTTCAGCCGCGTCGGCCGCCAGTGTCGCCGGCAGCCGGATGCTGCCGTGAGCCAGGGCGACGGCGCTGACGGCGCAGCCCAATTCCCCGGCCAGCTCCGCAAGCCGCGTCCTGGCGGCCGCTGAACGCAGGTCAACCAGCGAGGCGACGACGTAGCGGCTGTGCGGGGCCTTGCGGTGCAGCTCCCGGATGGTGTTGATGATCGTCTCGCCGGTGCTGAGCTCGTCATCGACCAGGACCACCGTCCCGGCCAGGTCCAGGGCGGCGTGGCTGGTTGGCAGGAGCCGGTGCGAGGTGGCATGGGAATGCGATTCCTCGAAGACGCCGTAGGGCGCCGGGGCGAGGCTGTCCCCGGCGAGCCGGGTGGAGTGGATGTAATAGCTGTCCAGCTGCTCTGCCACCAGCTGCCCCAGCCCGGTGGCGGTCTCTGCGTAGCCGATCGTGGCCACGCCGGTAAACACCGCCCGTTCCGCTTCCAGCTGGTCGCAGAGATCCATGGCGGCAGCGGTCCTGGCCCGCCGCGTTTGCTGTTGCTGCCGGGCGTCCACGTCCGGGGACGGGGCCTCGCCGGAGGGCGCCGGGGCCGGGGCCAGGAGTCCTGCCAGCGCTGCGGCAGCGTGGTCGATGGCTGCCCGCAGCGGCCCGGCCGTCCCGGTGCCGCCGCCGCGGGCGCTGCCAGCTGCGCCCGGGGCGTCCGCCTGCAGTTCCGCCCGGACCAGGAGACCGAGCAGGCGGCCGGCCGCCGTCGTGATCCCGGGTTCGGTGGGCACGTGCTTGGCGAGCACACGGGATACGAGCAGGTGGGCACGTTTGGGGTTGCGCCGAAGAGCCAGCCCCACCAGGGTTGGCACCGGCAGCAGGCTGTCCGGTGCGGTTTCGATGTGGACGGCCAGTGCGTCGCGCACATAGCTTCCATGCCAGGAACCTTCGGTCCGCCGCGCGCTCATCGCATGCTCGCTTCGAGCAGGTCCACAAACGTGACACCGGGCCTGGCGACTCCGAACGCACGGGCGCGCAGCAACGTCCGCTCGGCCCAGGCCCGGTGCGGCTTCGCTTCGTTCATTTTGTTGCCGTACGACGAGGCCTTGGCGCCGCCGCCGGGGTCTCCGGCAATGTCCAGGGCGTCAAGGTACTCCTCATGGCTCACCACGGACAGGGAGTGGACCACTGGCACATGGCTCGGATGGATCACTGTCTTGCCCAGCAGCCCGTTGGCCTGGTCCAATTCGATCTCGCGGATGAGTCCGTCGAGGTTCTCCGTCAGGAGCCGCTTCCGGAGTTCTCCCTCGTTTGCGGCCTCAAAGGGGGTGGAGCGCAGCTGCGGCCGCAGCACCCGTTCCGTGTTGACGAAGTGCTCCCACACGGGACCGGAGATGACCCAGCCGTCCTCCGGCCGGCCGAAGATGTTAACGATGTCGCCGATGACGCTGGCCACGACCTTCACGTGATAGATCGTCAGGTCACGGGAGCGCCGCAGCCCGAAAGCACTGGACATGTCCGTTGCGCCGATACGGATGCAGAGGACCGACGCGCGGAACTCGTTGACGAGCGCCAGGTTGTCCGTCAGCACACGGACCCGCGATTCCAGGTGGGTGGTAGCCGGGTCCTCGATGATCGGCATGGCCAGCAGCGGGGGCCGCTGCGGATCCCCGGCGCGGCCGGAATCCCGGTTTAACTGCTGCAGCGCTTCCATAAAGGCCCTCGCCCGCCCGGTTTCGTTCTCAAATTTGGGCAGCACAAACCCGTAGACGGCGCACAGCGCCGCACCGGCCCGGCGTCCGACATCCAGCAGTTGCTCCGGTGTCCGGCAGCGGATGAAGATCAGCGGCAATTCGTCCGGCCGGTCCGTGGCAGCAAGCTCTGTCAGCGCGGCCAGGAGATTCTCCTCGGCCGCCGGCACCTCCCCGTCCGGCACGGCGTCCTCCAGGCAAATGACTGTACTCACGCAGCCTGCCGCTGTCTGCTTGCGGATTCCGCCGGCCAGGTCCTTCCGGGTGGCCGGCGTGTAGAGCGTGGCCCCCAGGGCCACGGCCAGCAGTCCGGGATCCGATGCCCGGTCCAGTGCCTCGGGCCGCACATGGAACAGCCGCTCCTTGACGGACTCTGCCAACGCTCTGAAATGCTGCATAATCCCCTTAGTGATAGCTGCGGGTGTGGTGCCGGTCCGGCGCCGCACTAATGTCGCAGAACGCGCTCATCCAACGGTAACGTCATGCTGAAGCCGAACCAGGTCCACACGGCCAGATCGGATGCATCGGCCGGAACGAACTCGGCACGCAGTTCAAGGACCGCGCCGATGCGGGCGAGGTAGAGCACCGTCCGGAGCCCGGCGTCGTTCCTCGGCGCAACCGCCGCAGCCGCCCCGTCGAAGACGCCGATGGTGAGCGGGGTCTCGCCCGCAATGAACAAGGCCCGGCGGAGCTGCCGCACGTGGCGCAGGGCCACCACCCCGGCCCCGTCCTGGAGACCGGCCAAGGGACGGTTCCCGGGCGTAGTAACCGAGGTTCCCGCCCGGTGCCCGCCACTGTGGTGCGCCCCGGTGGTGAAGTGTTCATCCTCCCACGCGACCGAGCGGGCCCCGGTCACCAGAAGCGAGCCGATCGCCGACTGCCGGGTATTCAGGCGCACGACCGGGTGTGCCTGGTCCAGTTGTCGGAGCTCACCGAAGGCGGGTGCAGGGAAGGGCTGCCCGGGCTTCGGAACGCTGGACTGTGTCGCCGTCGCGGGGCGGTCCTTCGCCGGCGGGGCACCGCCGGGCCGGAGCTCGAGCCCTGCGCCCGCAGCCGGGGCGCCGGCACCTTGCCGGCCGCCGCCGTGCGCGGCCGGAACAGCAGCCGGGGCCCTGGTCCCGCGGGTTCCGAGACTCAGGCTGGCCGCTGCCGCGGCCGGTTCAGCGGACGGTTCAGCGGCCGGCGCCACCGCCTGCTGCCGCGTGGCCTGAGGCCTTTGCCTGCGGCTGAGATAGTCAAGGTCCGCCCTGGGGGCGTTGCGGTCCCGGACCACGTTAGAGCTTCAGCCGGAAGTCGGCGGCAACTGCCGCAAGCCCGGTTTCGTAGCCCTGGCCCACGGCCCGGAATTTCCAGCCTCCGGCGTGCCGGTACAGCTCGCCAAGGATCATGGCGTTGATTTTGTCCAGGTTGACCGGCGGAACCTGGAAGCGGAGCAGCTCACGGTCCTTCTCGTCGGCGATCCGAAGATAGGTGTTCCTGACGGCGCCGAAGGTGCCGGGCCCGCGAACATCCGGGTCGATGTAGATCAGTACCGCAATTTTGCTGACGGCCTCGGGTACCCGGTTGAGGTCTACGTCGATCTGCTCCTGGTCCTCTGTGCCGGCAAACGCGATGCTGCCCTCGGGACTGGCGAGCTGGTTGAAGAACACAAGATGCTCATCCGAGACAGCATGCCCGTCCGGTCCACACATAATGATCATGGGGACCGGTTCGGATTGCGGACCGCGGCTGGGCACCGTGTCCCAGCCGATCCCCAGCAGCACCGTCCGCAGGCACGGGTTCTCTGCAGTGAGGGCGGCGTTGCTGCCCGCGACCATTGAAGCCACTAGTGTCCTTCCAAGCGAAGACCGTCGACGTTGAATTTATCCCTGAGGAACTGGCCGTGAACGGCGAGTTCCGTGACGGCCCCCGTCCGGACCTGGTTGTCCAGGTTGCCGACGGTGGCGTACAGCGTGTCCAGCTGGTCGAGCAGCACAGCGGTGTCGGCGGAACCAGTCTCCCGCGCCGACGCCGACAGCTTCAGGTAGGCGCGCAGCGGGGACGGCAGGTAATCGGTGATGATCGCGTTCAGCAGCACACGTTGTTCGGTGGAGGCCCCGGAGCTGACAATGTAGCCGATCAGCGCGTTCAGGGTGTCCAGTAGCAGCAGGATTTGGGAGACCACCAAAGTGGGCAGTTCGGCGCCCCTGCCCAGCACCGTCCGGCGCAGATCGTGCAGTGCCGCCTCCGTGACGGCCAGCTCGTCCGCCGCAGGATCAGGGGCTGCGGACTCCGCACCGGGCAAGCCGGCGTCGGCAGCGGAACGGGGACCCGATCCGCTGCCGAACAGTGAGCCTAAGAATTTTGCGACCATAGCCCGTAAGCCTATTGCTCAGGACTGGCGGCCGCTAATTCCCCTCCTGCTGGCGGACCCGGTCCAGGTACGGACGGGCGCGCTCCAGGCCCGATTCAAGGGCATGGACTGTGCCTTCCATACTCTTGTTGGCTTGGGACCGGAAGGTGTCGATCGCGTCCATGGTTTGGAATACGTTGTCGAACGCCTTCTGCAGGGTTTCGACGCTGACCCCGGAACTCGCGGCCTGCTGGTGGATGCGGCCGGTCTGATCCTTGAGCATCTCGCTGGTCTTGAGGATCATGTTGTTCGTCGTGGTGTTGATCGCATCGATCTGGTCCAGGACCATCTTCTGGTTGGCCAGGGCCTGGGCCACAATAACTGCTGTCCGCAGCGCCGAGATGGTTGTGGTGCGGGCCCGTTCCACGCCCTTGATCAGCTCGGTGTTGTTTTTGCGGATCATGTCGATGGCCAGGTAGCCCTGGACCGATACCGCCAACTGCGTAAGGATGTCCTGGTGCCGCTGCCGGATGGGGAACAAAACATCCGAATCGAGCTTGCCGGCCTCGTCCAGCTGGCCCGACACTTTCATTTCATCGACCTTGGCAGCGGTGGCGGCGTCCAAAGCCTTCGCGAAAACGGCGTACTCGCTCAGGCCCTGCATGGTCTCCCAGAGCTGGGTTTTTTCCTGCGCCAGGGAGGCATTGTCTTTCAGCAGCGAGTCCTGCCCTGCCATCAGCGACTTGATGATCTTGTCCAGCTGGGTCTGGGCCGACTCATACTTCTGGAAGTATTTGGCCAGTTTGTTCCCGCCGGGAATGATGCCGAGAATTTTGCGGCCAACACTCAAATCGCTGTGGTTCGGTGTGAGATCCTCCACTGTGGAGCGGAGTTCGCCGAGTGTGGACGCCACCTGGACCTGGGCACTGCTGCCCGATTTCTTGGCGCCGGCCAGGGACGTGGACGACCGTTCCAGCAGGCGGCTGGAGGTATTTGCGGACGCCACCAGCTCCGCGCCGCCGAGCCGGTTGATGCCGTCGATCTTGCTGGTGTATTCGGGGCTGTGCGGGTTCATCGCCGCGATCTCGCCGATAAAAGCGCGCGCCTGGGCGTTGATCTCCTGCTGGCGTTCGGCGGGAACCGGCACCATCCCCGGCGCGTCGTCTTCCTTGACGATGCTCAGGGGTTCAGGGGCGTTCAGTACCAGCGCAGCGGACGTAGCTTCCGGGGGTGTGAGTTGCATGCGTATCGTTCTCCTTCTGTGGTCGCAGGTCAGCCGAGCTGGACGCCGAAATCGGCGGCAACACCTGCAAGGCCGGTGGCGTAGCCTTGGCCCACCGCTTTGAACTTCCATTCACCGTTGTTTCGGTAGAGCTCGGAGAAGATCATGCAGGTCTCCGGCGCTGCATCTTCGCTGAGGTCATAACGCACGACTTCCGCGTCGGTCTCCTGGTTCACGACCCGGCAATAGGCGGCGCGCACCTGGCCGAAGTTCTGGCGGCGGGTCTCTGCCTGGTCAATCGAGACCACAAAGACGATGCGCTCAACATCAGCGGCCACACCGGAGAGCTGGACCGCTATGACCTCGTCGTCGCCGTCGCCCTCGCCGGAACGGTTGTCCCCCTGGTGGACTACCGAGCCGTCGGCTGCTGCCGGCTGGTTGTAGAAGATGAAATCCGCGGAACTGCGGACCTTTCCGTCGGCGCCGAGCAGGAGCGCGGAGGCATCCAGGTCGAACGCATCGCCTGTGGTCGTCCGGGGATCCCAGCCCAGCCCGATCAGAACCTTGTTCAGCCCCGGATCGGTCTTGGTGAGCGAGAGGTTACTGCCTTTGGTAAGGGTCAAGCCAGCCATACTTTTTCTCCTCGTTCGGTCTGTGTGGTGGTGCTGACGGGCCCGGCTACGCGGGCCCCAGGTGCTAGTCCAGTACGATGCCGAAGTCCGTGGCGACACCGTGAAGGCCGGCAGCATAGCCCTGCCCCACGGCGCGGAACTTCCATTCACCGTTGTTGCGGTAGATCTCGGCGAAGACCATACACGTTTCGGCGGCAGCATCCTCGGTGAGGTCGTAGCGGACCACTTCGTTGTCGGTCTCCTGGTTCACGACCCGGCAGAAAGCGTCGCGCACCTGCCCGAAATTCTGGCGGCGGACCTCGGCCTGGTCGATTGAAACGACAATGACGATCTTCTGGATTTCCGGTGAAACGGCATCAAGATCGATCAGTACCTGCTCGTCGTCACCGTCGCCCTCACCGGTGCGGTTATCGCCCTGGTGAACGACCGATCCGTCGGCGGACGAGAGCTGGTTGTAGAAGATGAAATCGTCATTGGAACGGACCTTGCCGTCAGCCCGGACAAGCAGCGCCGAGGCGTCCAGGTCAAACTGTTCCCCGGCCGTTGTCCGCGGGTCCCAGCCGAGGCCGATCATGGCCTTGCGAAGCCCGGGGTCCGCTTTTGTCAATGAAAGATTGCTTCCCTTGCTCAGGGTCAGGCTAGCCACGTGGTGCTCCTTAGGTGCTCTGGTACTGAACGGGAATCAGAGGGCGGCGGCAGCGGCGCCGAGGACCTCGCCGGCGGTCCTGCCGTTGGCGGGGGCGCCGATGGCCGTGAAGTTCCAAACACTGCCGTTGCGCGAGAGCTTGGACATAACCATTGCCGTGTTCGGTCCCGACTCCGTGAGGGCGTAGCGGGCGACCTCCGGGCTACCGGCTACCGAGTCGTCGATCACGCGGCAGAACGCATTTTCGACCATATTGAAGGTCTGCTGGCTGTAGCTCGTGATGACAAAAACAATGTGCGCGACCGCCGGGGAGACCCCGGGCAGGTTCACCATCAGGGTCTCATCGTCGCCCTCGCCGGCGCCGGTGAGGTTGTCACCGGTGTGGCGGATGGCGCCGTCCTTGCTGGTGAGCTGGTTGAAAAACACCGTGTCGAGGTGAGTGCCCGCGGCGTCGAACATAAGGGCCGACGCGTCCAGGTCGATCTCGACGGTTTTGGTGCCGCCGAAGAAGCCCCGCTTCGCCGGAACCGCGGAATCCCACCCGAGCCCCAACCGGACGTTGGTCAGGGATTCACCGTTCTGCTTCGTCAGGGACAGTGACTGGCCTTTTTTCAAACTCAAACCCATTGCCGTACTCGCTTTCCTTGGTGGTGGTTGTGGATCCTGAAGCGTGGACTAGCTGCCCGCGTCAGTTGGTTGCAGGCTGCCGTGCTCGCCGGCAGCGGTGGCGCGCCGATTGCGCCGGATCGAGCCTGCGAACGCGGCGCCGATGAAGACCACCCCGATCAGGCCGGTGACGACTTCGTTGATCGGGACCACGATGGTGACCAGCAGGATGACCGCCAGCGCACCAATGGCCCAGTGCGCGCCGTGGTCGAGGTATTCGAACTCATCAAGGGTGCCTTGCCGGACCAGGAAGACTGTGAGGGAACGGACGAACATCGCGCCGATGAAGCCGAGTCCGAGGGCAATGATGATCGGATCCGAGGTGATGGCGAAGGCGCCGATGACTCCGTCGAAGGAGAACGAGGCGTCAATGACTTCCAGGTAAAGGAAAAGCATAAAGGCGGCCTTGCCAGCCACTTTGGCGGCACCGGTGGGCCCGGAATGGACCACGGCGTTGGCGTCGTCCGCGTCTACATCGCCGTCCTGGTCGACGTCGAACAAGTTGCCGAGGCCGTTCACCAGGAAGTAGGTGATGAGGCCCAGCAGCCCGGACAGCAGCACAATTCCCTGCTTGTCTCCCGAGGCCGCGCCGGCGATTGCCAGGGCAACCAATCCGGTAATAAGGGACGCGCCTTCAAGCTTGCCCAGCCGGGCCAGCGGAATCTCCAGGAACTTGATCCACTTGATCTCACGATGAGCCATGATGAAGTCCAGGAACAGCATCAGCAGGAACATACCGCCGAAAGCCGCGATCTGCGGGTGCGCCTCGTGCAGCACGTAACCGTAGGTGCCGGGCACCGTGGGATCGCCCTTTTCCATCGCGAGGCTAACAGCCTCCACCGGGTTCAGTTGCGCGGTGACGCCCACGATTAGGAGCGGGAACAAGATCCGCATGCCAAAGACTGCGATGATGATGCCCACGCTGAGGAACATTTTCTGCCAGAACGGGTTCATCCGCTCGAGGATGCGGGCGTTGACAACTGCATTGTCAAAGCTCAGGCTGATCTCCAGGACACCCAGAATGAGGCAGAGAATCAGGGCTTGGGGGCCGCCATAGAGAAAGGCGACCACCAACGCAATGCTGGTGATCGCAAACGACCAACCGAAAGTCTTCAAAAACACGCTGGAACAACTCCTGGACCGATGGTCCCGTCGATCCGAGAACGACGGGAAGGCGAAAATGTCCCGGAAGCTATCCCCAAGACTTCGTGCCCCTATCTTAGCCGCCGGGTCTGCCCCTATCCAGCGTGTCCTCCCGCAGCGCAATGGCGCCGGCACTCAGCTTTCTGCGCGGACAAGCACGAGACGCGGCTAACTACGCCGGACCTGAACGCCGTCGGATTTTAAGAAGAGCTGGGCCTCGGACGGGTCCGCCGCGAGCAGCCAGAAAACACTGCCGCTTAATGAGACTTCCTCGATTTCACCGGCCGCCAAAATCTGCGCGTTTTTGATGACTTCGACCCGGTCACCGGCTTGCAGGCTCCGCCAATCGGAAACCGTACTGGCCGATGCCAGGCGCCTGGTCATAACCGTCCCGCGTGCTTTCATGAACGTCTACCCCTTTGTATTGGTTCGTGCTCACAACTTCATTGTTGTGATTTCCCCTTTGTACTACAGTTCCCGGGCCCCCGCCCGCCGTGTTGCCGTCTATTTCGGGGGCGCCGGAAAATGTCACCCGTCCTGCACTTTGTTTGCTTTCAGGCAAGATTCCCCACCGCGGATTCGGCGGCCGCCCGGACCTTGCCCGAGGCAACAAGGTGATCTGCCGCCTCCAGTTCCGGCGAGAGGAAACGGTCCGTACCCGGGCCGTCGACCACGTCGCGCACGGCCGCGATCACGGCCGCCGCCGCGGGGCCGGGACTCAGCTGGCCGCCGGAGAGCTGGCTGCGGATGTCCAGCGCCCGCGTTGACGTCACCAGCTCGATCGCCAGCACCCGGCGCAGGTTCTCCACCGCACGGCGGAGCTTGCGGGCCGCGTGCCAGCCCATCGACACGTGGTCCTCCTGCATCGCGGAGCTCGGGATCGAGTCCACCGACGCCGGTACGGCCAGCCGTTTGTTGTCCGAGACCAGCCCGGCCTGGGTGTACTGGGCGATCATCAGGCCGGAATCAACGCCGGGGTCAGCGGCCAGGAAAGCAGGCAGCCCGTGCGAGCGGGCCGGATCCAGCATCCGGTCCGTGCGGCGCTCGGCGATCGAACTCAGGTCCGCGACGACGATGGCCAGGAAGTCCAGTACGTAGGCCACCGGGGCGCCATGGAAGTTGCCGTTGGAGCTGACCCGGCCGTCGGGCAGCACCACCGGGTTGTCGATCGCCGCGGCCAGTTCACGGGAGGCGACAAGTGCGGCGTGGTCCACGGTGTCGCGGGCGGCGCCGGCCACCTGGGGTGCGCAGCGCAGCGAGTATGCGTCCTGGACCTTGGTGTCGTTGATCCGGTGCGAGGCCACGATCGGGGAATCGGACAGCACCCGGAGCATGTTGTCCGCGGCGGCGGCCTGGCCCGGATGCGGCCGCAGCGCGGCGTGCAGCTCGGGCAGGAACACCTGGTCCGTGCCCAGCAACGCCTCGACACTGAGTGCTGCCGTAATGTCCGCCGTCGTGAGCAATTGCCGGAGGTCCGCGATGGCCATCAGCAGCATGCCCAACATACCTTCGGTGCCGTTGACCAGGGCCAGGCCTTCCTTCTCGGCCAGGGTGACCGGTTCAATCCCGTGCGCGGCGAGGAGTTCAGCAACCGGACGGCCGCCCTTGGCTCCGTACAGCTCGCCGTCGGGACCCATCGCTTCGCCTTCACCCATCAGGACCAGGGCGCAGTGCGAGAGCGGCGCAAGGTCACCCGAGCAGCCAAGGGAGCCGAATTCGCGGACCACCGGGGTAATGCTGGCGTTCAGCACATCCACCATGGTCTGCAGCACCACGGGGCGAACGCCCGTCCGGCCGGAGGCGAGGGTCTTGGCGCGCAGGAACATAATGCCGCGCACCACCTCCCGCTCTACGGCCGGGCCCATACCGGCGGCGTGGCTGCGGATCAGCGACTTCTGCAGCTGGGTGCGCAGCTCGTTCGGGATGTGCCGGTTGGCCAGGGCGCCGAAGCCGGTAGAGATGCCATAGGCCGGAGTTCCGCTGTGCGCGAGGTTGTCGATGTGGGCGCGGACCTTGGCGACGGCGTCGAGGGCTTCCCGGGAGATCACCACGTGGGCGCCGTGGCGGGCGACGGCGACAACATCCTCGGGGGTGACACCGCTGGAGCCGAGGGTGACGGTGAGTGGTTCGTGGGTGGAGACTTGCGAGGTTCGGGAGTTCGTGGGGAGGATCGTCACTTTGTGGTTCCTTCGTTCATCGGGATGCGGACGCCGCGCTCGGCGGCAACCTCGACGGCGCGGTCGTAGCCGGCATCGACGTGGCGGATCACGCCCATCCCGGGGTCGTTGGTGAGCAGGCGTTCGAGCTTCTGCGCGGCGAGGTCCGTGCCGTCCGCGACGGAAACCTGCCCCGCGTGGATGGAGCGGCCGATGCCAACGCCGCCGCCGTGGTGGATGGAGACCCAGGTGGCACCGGAGGCGGTGTTGAGCAGGGCGTTCAGCAACGGCCAGTCGGCGATCGCGTCGGAGCCGTCGGCCATCGCCTCGGTCTCGCGGTACGGGGAGGCGACGGAGCCGGAGTCGAGGTGGTCGCGCCCGATCACAATCGGCGCCTTGACCTTGCCCTCTTTGACCAGTTGGTTGAACAGCAGCCCAGCCTTGGCGCGGTCGCCGTAGCCCAGCCAGCAAATGCGCGCCGGCAGGCCCTCGAATTCGACCCGTTCCTGCGCCGCGTCGATCCAGCGGTGCAGGTGCTTGTTCTCCGGGAAGAGTTCCTTGATGGCCGCATCCGTGACCGCAATGTCCTCGGGGTCGCCGGAGAGCGCCACCCAGCGGAAGGGGCCAAGGCCCTCGCAGAACAGCGGCCGGATGTAGGCCGGGACGAAGCCGGGGAATTCGAAGGCCCGGTTGTAGCCGCCCTTGCGGGCCTCGTCGCGGATGGAGTTGCCGTAGTCGAAGACCTCGGCGCCGGCGTCCTGGAATTCGACCATGGCCGCCACGTGCCTGGCCATCGAGACTTGGGCCTTTTTGGTGAAGCCTTCCGGGTCGGCCGCGGCCTCGCGGTGCCATTCCTCCACCGTGACACCCTCGGGCAGGTAGCTCAGGGGGTCATGGGCGGAGGTCTGGTCCGTGACGATGTCGACCGTGAGCTCGCCGGCACGTTGGCGGCGCAGGAGCTCCGGAAAGACCTCGGCGGCGTTGCCGACGTAGCCGACGGACCAGCCGCGGCGTTCCTCCTTGGCTTTGAGCACCTTGGCGATCGCGGCGTCGAGGTCGGTTTCCACCTCGTCGAGGTAGCGCTTGCCGGCCCGGCGTCGGAGGTGGCTTTCGTCGACGTCGACAATCAGGCAGGCGCCGTCGTTCAGGGTGACGGCGAGCGGCTGCGCGCCGCCCATGCCGCCGCAGCCGCCGGTGAGGGTCAGGGTGCCGGCGAGGGTGCCGTCCTCGTCCCCGGTGAGCTTGCGGGCGATCGCCGCGAAGGTCTCGAAGGTGCCCTGCAGGATGCCCTGGGTGCCGATGTAAATCCAGGATCCGGCGGTCATCTGGCCGTACATCATCAGGCCCTCGGCCTCGAGCCGGCGGAATTCGGGCCAGGTGGCCCAGTCACCGACGAGGTTGGAGTTGGCCAGCAGCACGCGCGGGGCCCATTCGTTGGTGCGGAAAACGCCGACCGGCTTGCCGGACTGGACCAGCAAAGTCTCGTCCTTTTCCATGGTTTCCAGGGTGCGGGTGATGGCGTCGAACGCGGCCCAGGAGCGGACGGCGCGGCCGGTACCGCCGTAAACTACGAGGTCGTCCGGGCGTTCGGCCACCTCGGGGTCCAGGTTGTTCATCAGCATGCGCAGCGGGGCTTCGGTCTGCCAGGACTTGGCGGTGAGCTCGGTGCCGCGGGCTGCTTTGACCGGGCGGGCACCGGTGGTGAAATCGGCGGGTGCCATCAGGGGCTCCTTTGTTCTGTTGCTGGTTTGGGGATGAGGTTCTGTATCAACTAAAGCTTGTCCGGAGCCCCGGAAACAGGGGGTATCAGCGGGAGCTGTCCGGGATCCCAGACCCAACTAGCTCGCAGTTATTGTCGTTTTGGGCGCTCAAAACGACACCTACTGCGAGCTAGTTGGGCCGGGGCGGCCGTGGATCCGGACTGAGAGCTCGTCCGCGACCTTCCGCACCCTGGCGGCCAGGGCCGGCCACTGGTCCGCCGGCAGTTTGTCCTCCAGGAACGTCACGGCAACGGCGGCCGTCGGCCAGCCCACGTGGTCGGTGACCGCGGCGGCGATCGAACCGAAGTCCGGTGTGACTTCCCCGTGCTCGGTGGCGTAGCCGCGCTGCCGGACCTGGTCCAGATGCGAGGACAGTGCCGAGTACTTCATGATGGGCGATTCCGTCTCGTGCCGGGCGCTGAAGGCCGCGGCGTTCGGGTACAGCGCCCGGACCTGGGACTTGGGCAGCGCTGCGAGAATGGCGCGCCCGCTCGCGGTGAGGTGGCTCGGCAGCCGGACCCCGACGTCGGTCACCAGCGACGGGCGGTTCTTCGCCCGTTCCTCGACGATGTAGAGCACATCGCGGCCGTGCAACACGGCCAGGTGCGCACTCTCGCCGATCACGTCCACCAGCGAGGCGAGCATCGGCCGGCCTAACCGGGACAGCGGCTCCTGCCGCGAATACGCCGAACTGAGTTCGAAGGCACTGATGCCCAGCCCGTAGCGCTGCTCCTCATGCAGATGCATCACAAAGCCATTGGCCTCCATCACACCCAGCAGGTGGTAGACGCTGGAGCGCGGCAGGCCCAACGCGGTGGCTATGTTTGAGGCCGCCATCGGCCCCCGCCTGGAGGCGAGCAGCTTGAGGATGCGGAGGGTGTTTTCCGCGGCCGGAACCTTGGAGACCGACTTCGAGGTGGTGTCGCTGGCCGGTGCGGCGCTGGCTGTTGTGGTGCTGGTGGGGGCTGGCATGGATCCTCATTTACGTTGCACGGTGTCCGGTATCCCGTACTTAAGCATGCCCCCGGGAGGGCGCCCCGCACAGCCCAAGCCCGCTGCAGTGTCTGGTATGCCGGACATCCAGTGAGCTGCCCGCCGGGATCCCGGGCCGGCTCCCGGCATTGCGGTTGACAAGTAGTCGGCGCTGCAACCCAAGTGGTGCCAGCTTCGGTAGGGGTAGAAGTTACTCGTGTGACGAAAGGGACTGAAGGTTACATTGGCTGCACGGCGGCACCGGACCGGCCGGAACGCTGGCTGGGGAGCCCTGCCGCGGCCGGCCCGGGCTCGCCGTATCTCCGAATGGCACGCCTACCGAGGGAGTGGTTCAGATGGTTTTCCCCGCATCTCCACACACACAACGCCAAAGACGCACCATGGCCGGTTTTCTCTCCGGAAAAGTGGGCCGGGCAGGAACTCCACGGATTCCGTTCCGGGTGGGACAGGTCCTGATTGGCGATGATCCCTTCAACGGCCGGCACCTGGGCAAAGTGGCTGTCATCGAGGCTCCCTACGTGGGCCTCCGGACAACCGGCAATTCCCCCGATGACGTGGTCTTCTACGATTACCGCCAACTCCAGAGCCCCGACTAGTGGACAGGCCAGAAGAAATGAGCGCAGCGAACGTGTCCTCGCACTTCCTGACCATCGCGGAAGTCGCGGCGGCCATGCGGGTCTCCAAAATGACCGTGTACCGGCTGGTGAAGTCACATGCCATCGCGGCGGTGCGGGTGGGCCGGTCCTTCCGGGTTCCCGAGGACGCCGTCAACGACTACATCCGCCGCTCCACAGAACCGGCCACGCCGCGACCGGACAGCGACACCGGCGAGGACCCGTCGGCTGCGCACTAGCGGGCCGACCAGCCGCCGTCCATCGTGTAGCTCGCTCCGGTGACCATACCGGCGCCGTCGGAGGACAGCCAAGCGACGAGGGAGGCGACCTCCTCCGGTTCCACCAGCCGCTTGATGGCGGCCTCGGTCAGCATGATGTTGGCGAGGACCTCGGACTCCGGGATCCCGTGCACCTTGGCCTGGTCTGCAATCTGGGACTCGACCAGCGGCGTCCGGACATAGCCGGGGTTGATGCAGTTGGAAGTGACGCCATGCTGGCCGCCTTCGAGCGCGGTGACCTTGCTCAGGCCTTCGAGACCGTGTTTGGCGGAGACGTAGGCACTCTTGAACGGCGAGGCGCGGAGCCCGTGCACTGACGACAGGTTGATGATCCGGCCGAAGTTGTTCGCGTACATGTGCGGCAGCGCTGCCCGGATCAGCAGGAAGGGCGCCTCCAGCATCAACGTGATGATGCGCCGGAAGTCTGCCGGGTCGAAGTCCTCAATCGGGCTGATCCGCTGGATGCCGGCGTTGTTGACAAGGATGTCGCAGTCCAGGCTGACGGTCTCAAGCGCCTCGACGTCGAGCAGATTGACCGCCCAGGAGGTGCCGCCCACCTCGTCGGCGAGCGCTGCTGCGCCGGCCTCATCCAGATCCGCGATCACCACTTTCGCACCGCGTGCTGCGAGGGCGCGGACGCTGGCGGCTCCGATTCCGCCGGCTCCGCCGGTCACCAGCGCTTTGCGCCCGTTCAAGCTGCTCTCCATGTCTGCACTCCTCAGTTTCGCGGTCGTCAACGGCCCAGAGGAGGCGCGAGGCACGTCACTGAGCAGCTTCACTGAGTATTGCCGCACAAAGTGGGCGATTCAATGGTCAAACAAGCACGTCTTATGTGCAGAATTGCAGATATGAATGCAAACCCTGACGACTTGCTGGTGCTCCTAGCCGTCTCCCGCTCCGCGAAGTTCACCACTGCAGCCCAAGCCCTCGGGCTGAACCATACGACGGTCTCGCGCCGGATCGCTGCCCTGGAGAAGGCTTTGGGCGGGCGGGTGCTCTCGCGTGCCTCCGGCGGCTGGGAGCTGACGGATCTGGGTGCGGAAGCAGTGCAGGTCGCCGAGCGGGTGGAGGCTGCGATCCGCACACTCGAACAGCCGGGACGGGCCCCGGACCCGATCACAGGCGTCGTCCGGATGACCGCGACTGACGGCTTCAGCGCTTACATTGCGGCCCCGGCCGTGGCGAGGCTGCGCCGGGACCATCCGGGACTCAGCGTCGAGATCATCACAGTGACCCGGCGGGCACTCCAGCAGCGTTCCGGGCTGGACATCGAAGTCGTGGTGGGCGAACCGCAGGTGCACCGGGCCGCGGCCGCCAGGCTGGGTGAGTACATGCTCGGCATGTACGCCTCCCGCGGCTACCTCGCTGAATACGGCACGCCCACAACTATCGAGGAACTGACCGCCCATTCACTGGTGTATTTCGTCGATTCCATGCTCCAGGTGGACGATCTTGACGCACCGCGGCGGCTGGTGCCGACCATGCGGGACGGGCTGAGCTCCACCAACGTCTTTGTCCACGTGGAGGCGACCCGTGCCGGTGCCGGCATCGGCTTCCTGCCCTGTTTTGCGGCCGACCTGCACCCGGACCTGGTCCGCCTGCTGCCGGCGCAGTTCGCCGAACTGCTGCCGTACTGGATGGTGCTGCGGCCTGACTCCATGCGCCGGCCCGCCGTCGCCGCCGTGGTGCAGGCGCTTCGGGAGCAGACGACAGCGCACCATGAGTCGCTGATGGGCCGGGGACGGATGTCGCCCGCGGCCCCGTAGGCGCCGCGCCGTCCCCGCCGCAGCAGGACCGCTAAGAAGCAGCCTGCGACGGCGGGTCCGCGGCCGGAGGGTCGTGACGGACTGACGCGCCGGCGGCAAACGCCCGAACCTTGGCGTCGTTCCAGATATGGGCAGGCACCCCGCCGCCCAGCAGGCGTCGAGCCAGCCCGGGATCGTCGTCGAACGGCACATCGCTTCCGGCCATGATCATATTCCCGAAGCGCCTGCCCTTAAGCATGGCCGGATCGGCGATGATCACTGTGTACTTAAAAGCGTCAGCGATCGTCGCCGCGTCCTCGCGGGCATTCCGAAGGTCCGGCGCGTCACCCGAGTTGACCACGTACATCCCACCGGGTGCCAGGACGCCCCGGGCGTACTCGTTGAACTCCCTGGTAGTAAGTGGGCGCGGCGTCAGCGAGCCGGCGAAAACGTCCCTGATGATCAGGTCCCGGGTCTGCGGCGTCAGGCTTTCGGTAACCGCGCGGGCCTCCCCCACCCGGAGTCGCATCAGCGGGGCCTTCGGCAGGTCGAACCAGCCCCGGACATACCCGGCCAGTTTGCCGTCGAGCTCCACCACCACCTGGCGCGCGTCCGGGTAGGCGGCGTGGAAGTAGCGCGCCAGCGAGCACGCTCCGCCGCCAAGGTGCAGGGCACGCAGTTTGGGCCGGGAATCCCGGGCCCAGCGGGATTCCACCAGGGCCGAGATCCAGCGCATGTACTCGAAGTCAAGGAACAAGGGATCGGCCAGATCGATGTGCGAGCTCATCACACCATTGATCCGCAACAGCCAGCCGTTGGAGTTGTCCTGGTCCGCGATCAGCTCGCAGTCACCGGTGTCGATGTAATAGACGCCTTCTACCGGCCCGTCGGGGCGGGTTCCCTTCGGGAGTTCCACCACCCCAGCCGTCCTTTCGGTGCTGCTTCGGCCAGCAGCCCGGCCCCGCTTCGCCATCAGCTGTGCACCGTTTTGCTCATGATTCAAGCGTAGTTCACCGCTCTGCGCGGCCGTCACCATGAGCCGGAGGCGGCGGGCGCACGCCGATCCGTCATCACAAAAGAAATAAAGCAAAGGGTACTTACTATTAGGTAGTAATCATGCTTAGTATTTACTCCCCAGCAATTGCTGGTTTGTGATCAGCAGCCGATCGTGAAAAGAGCGCGAAGATGACAGAGAACCACTGGCCCCAGGGCGGCAGCAACGGCACTCCTGCGGCTACCCAGCAGACGGCCCTCCGGCCGGAATCCACGTTCCCGCCGCCGTCCAACGGGTCCGCAAAGACCGACGCCGCCAAGGATGAGGCGGCGGATGTGAAGCGCCAGGCCGCGGATTCGGCCCGGAACGTGTCCGAGACGGCCAAGACGGAAGCAGCCACTGTTGCCGCCGAGGTGAAGACGAACGCCCGGGATCTCCTGCAGCAGGCGAAGTCGGACCTCACGGATCAGGCCGGCACGCAGCAGCAGAAGGTAGCCGCGGGCCTGCACTCCATTTCCACCGAACTGCACACCATGGCCGCAGCTTCCGAACAGCCCGGCGTCGCCACCGACCTGGTGCGCCAGGCCGCCGAACGCTCCTCGGCCGTCGCCGGGTGGCTCGATGGCCGCGATCCGGGCTCGCTGCTGACCGAGGTGAAGTCCTTTGCCCGCGAGCGGCCCGGCACCTTCCTGCTCCTGGCGGCCGGAGCCGGCGTGCTGGCCGGCCGGCTCAGCCGCAGCCTCAGCGCCGGCGCACCGGAACCGGCCGCCGCCGGCGCCACCGCAAACCCCGGCACCAGGGTCCCGGACACCGGCAGGGCAGTCCCGCCGCCGCCCGTGCAGCTGCCCGCCCCGGAAACCACGACGGCGGGCTTCGCGGACACGTACCCGCCGGCTCCCGCCGGGAATGACCCGTTCGGTGACACCGCCCGGCAGGACCGCTGGGCCTCCGAGCCTGTCGTGACTGAGCCGCTCCGGCAGGATCCGCTCCGCGATGACCCCTTTGACGGCGGCCGTCGATGACCAGCGACATGCCTCAGACCGCCGCGCACGCCAAAGCTGAATCCTCGTCCTTGGGTGACCTCCTGGGCGAGGTAACGCGGGACATGTCCACCCTGATGCGGCAGGAAGTGGAGCTGGCCAAGGTCGAGCTCAAACAGTCAGCGGCCCGCGCCGGCAAGGGCGGCGGGATGCTGGCCGGTGCCGGCGTCGCGGGCCACTTCGTCCTGCTATTCCTGTCCCTGGCGCTTTGGTGGGCGCTCGGGACGCTCCTGGGACTGGGCTGGTCCGGCGTCGTCGTCGCCGTCATCTGGGGAATCATCGCCGCAGCCCTGGCAGCCACGGGCCGCAAGGAACTCAACGCCATCAGGGGCTTGCCCCAGACCGTCGCTACGCTGCAGGAAATCCCTCCCACGCTCAAACCCACCCCCTAGATCCAGCGAGGAAACACGATGAGTGAAAACCCGGATGCCATCCGAGCAGATATTGAAGCAACCCGCGCACGGCTGGGCACGAACGTCGATGCCGTAGCGGACAAGGTCACACCGTCGCACATCGTCCAGCGGCAGACCGACAGGGTCAAAGCGAACGTCAAGGACGCCGTCTTCGGAGTGAAGGAAAAAGTCATGGGCGCTGCCGACCACACCGCCGGCAACGTCCACACCGCCGCCGGAAACACGGGTGCGCACCTCGGCAACGCCGGGGCAGCGATGGGGGGCGCCCCCGCGCAGGTCAAAACGAGGACCCGGGGCAACCCGCTCGCGGCGGGCCTGATTGCCTTCGGCGCGGGCCTGTTGGCCTCCGCCCTGATCCCGGCCAGCCAGAAGGAACGCGAAGCTGCTGATGCCCTCAAGACAGCGGCCGAGCCGTTCACCACCGAACTGACCGAGGCCGCCAAACACATGGCCGAGGGACTGAAAGAGCCCGCCCAGGCTGCGATGGAAAGCGTCAAGGCCAGCGCTGCAGATGCCACCGAGGCCGTCAAAGCCGAGGGCCAAGGCGCGGTCGCGGACGTCAAAGAGCGGACCGCAGAGGCCAAGGACACCGTCCAGCAGGCCTGATCCCGCGAGAACCCGGCCGGCCGACCTGCGCTCACGCGCCGGACGGCCGGCCGATGCGCTTAACCCGACAAAGGAAAAAATCCCATGACCCAAAACCCTGCCACGGCAGAAAATAGCAGCATAAACGACGCCGAAACCCAGGAGAGCAGCACAGCCAAGGCCCGCACGGCGCCCGCTCCGGACGATTCGCGCAAGCCGGACAGCCCCACGGACGTCACCAAACCGTCGTGGAAGTTCATCGCGAAGAAAACGCTGCGGGAATTCACCAAGGACCAGTGCCCCGACCTCGCCGCGGCCCTGACGTACTACTCGGTCCTCTCAGTTTTTCCGGCGCTCTTGGCGCTGGTGTCCTTGCTGGGGATTTTTGGGCAAGCCGAAAAGACCACCGCCGCGTTCCTGGAGATCGCCCGGGGATTCGCGCCTGCTGAAACCGTGGAAGCGATCCGCCAGCCAATCGAGCAGCTCAGCAGCTCCTCCGCCGCCGGACTCACCCTGGTGATCGGACTTCTTACCGCTCTCTGGTCCGCATCCGGGTATGTCGGGGCGTTCGGGCGGGCCATGAACCGGATCTACGAAATCGACGAGGGCCGGCCGTTCATCAAACTCCGGGGCACGATGCTCGCCGTCACGATCGCCACCGTGCTGATTGTTGTACTGCTGGCGGCCATGCTCGTCCTCAGCGGCCCCGTGGCCGAGTCCATCGGCAGCGCCATTGGTTTGGGCGGTGCCGTCCTGACAGCGTGGAACATCCTCAAATGGCCCGTCATTTTGTTGCTTGTGGTGCTTGCGATCGCCATCCTCTACTACGCGACCCCAAACGTAAAGCAGCCCAAATTCCGCTGGATGAGCCTGGGCTCGCTGATCGCCCTGGTGATCTTCCTGCTGGCATCCTTGGCCTTCGCGTTCTACGTTGCCAACTTCAGCAGCTACAACCGGACCTACGGCGCGATCGGCGGCGTCATCATCTCGCTGCTCTGGCTCTGGATCCTGAACCTGTCACTGCTCTTCGGCGCCGAATTCGACGCCGAAATGGAACGCGGCCGCCAACTGCAGGCCGGGATTGAGGCTGAGGAAACCATCCAGCTGCCACCCCGGGACACCAAGCAGAGTGACAAGCTGCAGGCGCGTGAAGAGGAGGACATCAAACGGGGCCGCGAACTCCGTGAACAGCACAGCACAGCGGGCGCGGGGGCCGTCCCGGGTCGCACTGCCGCTACCGAGGGGGATCGGCCCAACCCGCGGGACCAAAGCCCCTAGCCCGCTCCGACCCATTGAGTTCTACTGGGCGCAGTACCGACCGGAGGCGGACACGGCTGACCTGAACAAAGCGCGCGGCAATGCCTTGACTGTGCGCTGACCATGCTTCACCGGACCAATCCTTCAGAGGGGAGCTGGAGGTGACTTGGAGAGGAGGACGCCCGTGCGAGCATGGCGGGTAGGGCAGCCCGGGCCGATGAGGACAGGCCCCCTTGTGCAAGCCGAGTGCCCCGACCCCAAACCGGGCCCCGGGGAGGTATTGCTGCGGGTAAGGGTGTGTGGAGTCTGCCGCACGGACCTGCACCTGGCTGAGGGCGATCTCGCCCCGCGCCGGCCCGGTGTCATCCCCGGCCACGAGGTCGTTGGGGATGTCATTAAGTGCGGGGACGGCGCCACGCGGTTCTCACCGGGAAACCGGGTCGGCGTCCCTTGGCTTGGCGGGACCTGCGGCTCCTGCCGTTTTTGCCTGCGCGGAGATGAAAACCTCTGCCTCTCCCCCGTGTTCACCGGCTGGGACCGCGACGGCGGTTACGCCGAACTCATCACGGTGGCCGAAGACTTCGCCTACCGGCTCCCGTCGGGCTTCTCGGATGAGGAGGCCGCGCCGTTGCTGTGCGCGGGGATCATCGGCTACCGGGCGCTCTGCCGGGCCGATCTGCCCATCGGCGGTCGGCTGGGGATCTACGGTTTCGGCGGATCCGCGCATTTGGCGGCCCAGATTGCCCTTTTCCAGGGCGCGCGTGTGTATGTAATGACCCGATCCAAGGAGGCCCGGACCCTCGCCCTGGAGCTCGGCGCGACCTTCGCCGGCGGCGCCGATGAGCAGCCGCCGGATCCGCTGGACTCGGCGATCCTGTTCGCCCCGGCCGGCGGCCTGGTTCCGGTAGCACTGCGCGCCCTGGACCGTGGCGGCACCCTCGCTGTTGCCGGCATCCATCTAAGTGATATTCCGGCGCTGAACTATGCCACGGACTTGTTCCAGGAACGCCAGCTGCGCAGCGTCACAGCCAACACCCGGGCCGACGGCGAGGAGTTCCTGCGCGTCGCCGCGGAGATCCCGCTCCGGCCCACCACAGTGGCCTACCCGTTTGAGGCCGCGGACCGGGCGCTGCTGGATCTGTCCGAGGACCGGGTCACCGGAGCGGCGGTGCTCCGGATGGACTCAACGTAGCCGGCCAGTGGCGGGCAGGCCGGATCGGTCGTCCGCGCGCAGGAATTCGTGTTCCTGGCCCGGCTGGATCAGGACGCTGCGGGCGCCCACCCGCACCAGCACCGGGGCCGCGTCGCCAGGCGCTGCCGATACCCTGAGACGGTCGCGCTCCAGGTGAACGGCGAGCATCTGGTCCCGGTAGCGGACCTGGAAGTCCACGCGGCTGAGCTCGACGGGCAGCCGGGGGACGAAGTCGAGGGCATCGCGCGTAATCTGCAGCCCGGCAAAACTGCGCTGCACTACGTCGATCGTGCCGGCCATGGCGCCGAGATGGATGCCGCAGCGGGTAGTTCCGCCTTGGGTGTCATCCAGGTCCGCGTCCAGCGCCTCCCGGAACGTTTCCCACGCCCGCTCGGGATTCCGCTGCGCCAGCACCGAGGCGTGGGCCACCCGGCTGAGCGTTGATCCGTGCGCTGTCCTGGCCAGGTAGAAGTCCACAGTGGCTGCCATCTGCGCTGCGGTAACGGTATAGTCCATCCGGGCCAGGAACCGGATCAGCTGGTCCTCGCCCAGGACGTAAAGCAGCATCAGGACGTCGGCTTGTTTGGCCAGCCGGTAGTGGTTGGTGCTGTCCCCTTCCGCCTCCAGGATCAGGTCCAGCCGCTCGATGAGCCCGTAGCTTCGGCGGTAGTGGTCCCAGTCAAGTTCCCGGAGCGCGGCGTAGCCGTCGAACTGGCTGATGACGCCGTCGTCGTGGAACGGAACGAACATGCGGCGGCTGAGGTGTTCCCAGGCCGTCATCTCGGCGGCGGTGACCAGCAGCCTGGTCCGCAGTTCGTCCATGTCGAATCCACGCACGGAATGCATCATCCAGACGGCTTGGTCGAACACCCAGGCCGCCATCACGTTGGTGTACGCATTGTCGTTCAGCCCGCCGCCCGGGTCACCCGGGTTGCCGGTATGGTATTCATCCGGGCCCATAACTCCCCGGAGGTGGAAGCGGTCTTCGACCGGGTCGAATTCCGCCATGGACGCGAACAGCCGGGCGACTTCCACGATGATTTCCGCCCCATGCCCGGTGAGCCACCCGCGGTCCTGGGTGGCCTCGAAGTACTGCCAGGCGTTGTAGGCGACAGCGAGGCCGACATGGCGCTGGAGCCGCGAATAGTCCTTCATCCAGTGCCCGGACCGCAGGTTGAACAACAGCTTCGGCGTCTGTTCAGTGCCGTCACTGCCGCTTTGCCATGGGAACAGGGCCCCCTTAAGTCCCGCGTCCCGCGCCGCGTCCCGGGCCGCGCCGAGCCGCCTCCAGCGGTAATCGAGGAGCTCGCGGGCGAGGGCGGGCAGCCTCGAATTCAGCAGTGGGAGGACAAAAAGCTCATCCCAGAAGACGTGCCCCCGGTACCCTTCGCCGTGCAGCCCGCGGGCCGGTACACCGGCGTCGACTTCGGCGGTGTGGGTGGTGAGGGTCTGCAACAGGTGGAAGACGTGCAGGTTCAGGATCAGCTGGGCCTGCGAGCTGGCGTCGAACTCTATGACAAAGGGTTGGAGCAGGACGGCCCATGCGGCGTCGTGCTCGGCCTGCAGCGCCGTGAAACCGCCCGAGGCGCGGGCCAGGACGGCCCGGGCCGCCGTTCGGGGAGATGCGATGGCGTGATCGCGGGAGGAGGTCACGGCCACTGTCTTGAGGATCGTCAGCGGCGCACCCGCTGTCACGAAAACTTCGAAGCGGTGGGTGTGCAGCCCATTCAGCTGTTCGGGAATCCCTGCCCCGGGCGGCCCGTCGGACCCGGAGATTTCCGTCCGGAGCGCCAGGGCGATCCCGATTCCGCTGGTGACGGTCCGGACCTCCACTGTGAGTTCGGCGGCACCCGGGCCGTCCCCGGCCGCCGTAGCCCGGACGGAACCCAGGTGCCGCTTGGACAGCGCCGCGTCCTCGGGGACATTGGAGTTGGTGACCCCGGTGTCACAGCCGCTGCGAACGCTGACGCCGCCGTCCCAGCCGACGGCCGTGACGACCGTTTCCATCGCGGCGAGGTGCGGGACGGCCATGGACACCAAGCGGCGCTGCACCAGCAGAAGCTGCCGGCCGGTGTTGTCCTCCAAAAGCGCCTCCCGGGTCAGCACCGCCCGTTTCAGGTCCAGGGTGCGGCGCTCGCTGCGGAGCGAAAGTCCGCCCTCGGACCACCACGCCCCTTCGCCGATCCGGAGGTCCAGCGGCAGCCAGTCGGGAATGTTGACCATGTGTTCGTCGACAGTTTCCTGGTCCGCCACAACGCTGCGCAGGCTGTTGTAAACGCCGGCGAGATAGCTGCCGGGATAGTGCACGGCCCCGGCCCGGTGTTCGGGGGCGGCGCCCCGCGTGGCCAGGTAGCCGTTGCCCAGGGTGGTGAGGGCTTCGCGGTGGCCCTCATGCACCGGGTCGAAGCCTTCGTAGACCAGCAGCCACGGGTGCGTGATGACGAGTCCAATGTCCAGTTGGCTGACATCCTCGACGACGACGTCGGCGCCCGCCGCTTCCAGCGGTCCCCGGCGCCCGGACCGGTCGATGCCAACGACCAGCCCAAAGCCGCCGCGCCGGCCGGCTTCCACCCCGGCCGCTGATTCCTCGATGACCATGGCCCGGGCGGGCGGGATCCCGAGCCGCCGCACCGCTTCCAACTGCAGCGCGGGGGCCGGCTTGCCCGCAACGTCGCGGTCCAGGGCCGTCTGACCGTCGACGACGTGGTCGAAGAAGTCCCCGAGGCCGGCGGCGGCCAGCAGCGCGCCGGCGTTTCTGGCGCAGGTGGCAAGCACCACCGGAATTCGCCCCGCTTTCAGCCGGCCGAGGAGGTCCACTGTGCCCGGGAACGCCCGGACCGGTTGGTCACCGAGCAGCTTTTCGAACAGTTCGTTCTGGCGTGCGGCGAGCCCGAAGACGGTCCATTCCCCCGAGCCATCTGAGGGGTTGCCGTCCGGGACTGCCCCGCCGCGGGAGGCCAGGAAAGAGGTTACCGCGTCTTCCCACGTCCGGCCTGCCACGAGGTCCAGGTAGTCTTCGGTGCAGAACGGATCCCGGCGGGTCCCGGCTGGAAGCCGCGGGTCCTGGAGGACTGCGTCGAAGAGTTGCTTCCATGCCGCCGAGCGAAGACCGGCGGTGTCGGTGACCACCCCGTCCAGGTCAAGGATCACGGCATCGACGGGCGCCAGGGCTGCGGCTAGGGTGGGCGACTCCGTCATTCCTCAGTCGTATCAGGCCTGCGGCAACTGCGACAGTGGCGTTGTACCGCTATTCCGGCCCGCCGGCCTGATAGCCGTCAGCCAAGCAGCGAATCGAGGGTGGTAAAGCCATAGCCGGCCTGGCGGATCCGATCGATGATCCCGGGCAGGGCATCGGCGTCCAGGGTGGTCCCGTCGTCGGGATTGGAACCGATGTGCATCAGCACGATCTCCCCGGGCTGAAGGCCGGCGAGTGTCCGGTCAGCCACGATGCGCGCCGAGATCCCGCCGCTGCTGCCCTTCCAGCCCAGGGTGTCCACGCTCCAGCGGACGGCCACGTAGCCGTAGGCGTTCACGGCAGCGATGGTCCGGGCGTCGCGTTCACCGAAGGGAAAGCGGAACAGGGGCCGGGGGTCACCTCCGCCCGCGAGGATGGCCTGCTGCGCCCGAACCAGCTGGTCCCCGATCGCGGCGTCGGGGAGCCCGGTAAAACCAGGGTGGGTCATCGAATGGTTCCCCACCCGGTGGCCGCCCGCGACGATCGCCGCGACACCCGCCGGGTTGCCGGCCGCCCAGTTGCCGGTCAGGAAAAACGTGCCGCGAACGCCAGTGGTGGCCAGTGTCTGCAGGATGCTGGGCAACCCTGCGGCGTTGGCTCCGGCGTCGAAGGTCAGCGCCACCACTGCACCCACACCCGGGACTACCTCCAGATCGCGGCCGGCGAGCGCGGCGGGGAACGGGGCCGGGGGCGGCTCCGGCGCCGGGGGCGGGGGCGGCTCGGGCGCCGGGATGGCAGGCAACGGTACCGGCCCGGCCGGAGCCGTTTCGCTGGGGGTGCGGACCGGAGCGTCCGACGGCGACGAACCCGGCGTCGGGCTGCCCGGCGGCTCCTCCGACGGGCCGGCGGTGTCCACAGGTGACGACGCCGGAGCTGACGACGCCGGAGCTGACGACGCCGGCGGCGGTGATGTCGGGGCAGCCGCCGGCGGGTTGGCTCTCAACACAACTGCAAGCACCACGGCGGCGGCCAGCAAGAGCACCGCAGCGGCGGCCACCAGCCACCGGCGTCGGCCGGAAAGGTTCGGCCACATGCTTGACTGTGGCACCGCCGGCGACAGCCGGACTAGGGCTGAAAGGCCCGGGCGGGCGGCGACGCTGCCGGTGTCAGCCGGTCGGCCCGGTACCGGTCGAACAAGCGGATGAAAGAGTCTTCCGTGCGGCGGTAGCCGGTGAAACCCGCAAGCCGGCTCTTGCTCATATCCGTGACAACTTCGAGGTTACGGCCCAGGTCACCGTCTGTGTGCCACCAGGACGCGACCCGGGCGAGCTCGGGTTCGGCCAGCCCGTGGCGGGCGGCGATGCCTGCCCAGACGCCCTCCTGGCCGGACATCTGCTGTTCCAGCGGGCGTGGCCGGCCCTCGTACCCAACGGGTTCGACGCCGAAATAGGCGGCCAGCGCAGGCCACATGCGGCGCCAGCGGAAGAGGTCTCCGTTGACGATGTTGTACGCCTGGTCGGCTACCCCGTCGGCGGTGGCCGCCCAGACCATGTGTTCTGCCAGAAGCCCGCTGTCGGTCATGTCCGTCAGGGAGTTCCACTGCGTCTCGGAACCCGGGAAGATGAACGGCAGGCCGAGTTCCCGGCAGATGGACGCCTGGACCGCGAGCGTTAGACCCATGTTCATGGCGTTGCCGACCGCATGCCCGATGACCGTATGCGCCCGGTGCACGGACCAGCCAAAGCCCTGCCGGCCCGCGCCAGCCCATAACTCGTCTTCCTGGGCGTAGTAGAAGTTAGGCGTCGGCAACCTGGGCTCGCATTCGCGGAACGGCGTGTCCGGCATCTCCCCCGCCGCGTACGCTTCAAACGGACCCAGATAGTGCTTCAACCCGGTCATCAGGGCCACGTGTTTCACTGGCTGGCCGCTGAGGCTCGCGAGCAGGTTCCGCAGCATGGCAGCGTTGGTGTCGATGTTTTCCTGTTCCGTGTCCATCCGCGACCACGCGGTGTAGAACACGTGACTGAGCCGTTCACCCGCCAAGGCTTCACGCAGGCTCTCCACGGAGGTCAGGTCCGCGCTCACGTGCCGGACATCGCCGCGCCGGATCGGGTGCCGCGAGAGGGCCACAACGTCCCAGCCCTCATCGGCCAGCCGGTCAACCAGAGCCGATCCGGCAATGCCGCTGGCCCCGACCACCAAGGCGGTCCTCGTATCAATGGTGCCTGAACTGCTTGCCACGCTGTTCCTCCTCGTACTGTCCGCTGCGCCTCGCCGTCCCAACAGGGGGCACGGCGGGCCAGACCAAGGTCATTCTCCGCCCGCTCCAGCCTCTCACAGACCGAACGGGGCGGGCAGTAGGATAAAGGCAGTGGAGTGCGCCTCACCAACCAGCGAATGCTAAGGCAGGATATCCGTGAAAATCCTTCTCCGATATCCGCTCGTTGCAGGCACAGTCGCGGCCCTGCTCGCCGTGCTTATCCTGCTCCTGTCCGGGCAGGAGCCGATTGCGCAGATCACAGCCAGCAGCTACGCCCTGGCGGTAGCGGCCTATCTGGCCGTCGGCATGGTCCGCCGGCTGATGGGTGGCCAGTGGGGCATCGACATCCTGGCGGTCACCGCCATTGTCAGCACCGTCCTGGTGGGCGAATTCATCGCCGCCATGATCATTGTCCTGATGATGGCCGGCGGCACAGCCCTCGAGGACTTCGCCGCCGGCCGGGCCAAAAAGGAACTGACCTCCCTGCTGGAACGCGTCCCGCAGACTGCCCACCGGGAAGGGGACGGCAGCTCCGCCGCCGAAACCAGCACAGGCGGCCAGCTCGAGGATGTTGCCGCCACCGACGTCCGGATCGGAGACATCCTGCTGGTCAGACCCGGTGAAGTGGTGCCGCTGGACGGCATCCTGCTTTCTGAATCCGGCAGCTTCGACGAGTCCTCCCTCACCGGGGAAAGCCTTCCGGTGGAACGGGTTGCCGGGGACGGGCTGATGAGCGGCTCCCTCAACGGCGAAGCCGCGGTCCGGATGCGGGTCACGGCCCTGATGGCGGATTCGCAGTACAGCCGCATCGTCGCCCTGGTCAAGGAAGCCGCGGACAGCAAGGCACCCATGGTGCGGCTCGCGGACCGGTATGCCGTCCCGTTCACCGCCCTCGCGTACCTTCTCGGCGCGATCGGCTGGATCATCAGCGGCAGCCCGGCCCGGTTCGCGGAGGTGCTTGTGGTCGCCACCCCGTGCCCGCTGTTGATCGCCGCCCCCGTGGCGTTCCTGGGCGGCATGAGCCGTGCCGCGCGCGGCGGCATCATCGTCAAATACGCCGGCGTGCTGGAGCAGTTGAGCCGGATCAAAACGGTCGCCTTCGACAAGACCGGGACCCTGACCTACGGCCGCCCCTCCCTGGTCGGCGTCCGGACCTCCGGGTCCTTCACCAAGGACGACGTCCTGGCCCTGGCGGCCTCCGCCGAACAATATTCCTCCCACGTGCTCGCCGCCTCCGTAATGGAGGCTGCACGGAACCGCGGGCTCGTCTTCGAAACCGCAACGGAGGCCAACGAATTCGCCACGCACGGCGTCCGGGCACGCTTCGACGGCCGCGACGTGGTGGTTGGCAAGCCGAAGTTCGTGGCTGAATCGGCCGGCGGCGTCGAGGAAATCGAGCTGGCCAGCGGCGAACTCGCCATCTATGTCGGCGTCGCCGGGGAATTCGCCGGGGCCCTGGTGATGAGCGACCCCATCCGCGGGGAAACCCGCCGCACCTTGGCCGAGCTAACCGAACTCGGCGTTATCCAGACGGTGATGCTGACCGGCGATGCGCTTGCGACCGCCGAACACATCGCGGACGCGGCCGGGCTCACCGATGTCCGCGCCGAGTGCCTGCCGGCGGACAAGGTCGAAGCCGTCCGGGACCTGCCGCTGCGACCGGTCATGATGGTGGGGGACGGCGTCAACGATGCCCCCGTGCTGGCCGCCGCCGACGTCGGCATCGCGATGGGTGCCCGCGGCTCGACGGCGGCCGGCGAGTCGGCCGACGTCGTGATCATCCTGGACGACCTGTCCAAGGTAGCCGCGGCCGTGCGGATCGGCCAGCGCACCATCAAGGTGGCGCTGCAAAGCATCTGGATCGGCATAGCGCTGAGCGTGGCGCTGATGCTCGCCGCGGCTGCAGGCTTCGTCCCGGCCATCGCAGGTGCCTTGTCCCAGGAACTCGTGGACCTGGCGACAATCCTCAATGCGCTGCGCGCACTCAGTCCGGGCACCTCAGCGAAGGCCGGGAAGCAGGCGCCCGCCGCTACCGGGAAGCAGGCAGTTTCTCGGCTTCCGCGATCCGCGGAACGGTCCTGAGGTAGCTGTCCGGATTCAGCGAGATCGAATCGATGCCTTCACCGACCAGGAACGCCGCGAACTCCGGGTGGTTGCTGGGTCCCTGGCCGCAGATGCCGATCTTGATGCCGGCCGCATGCGCCTTTTGGATAGCCTCGCTGATCATGGCCATCACGGCCTCATCCCGCTCGTCAAAGAGTGCGGCCAGCTGCGCCGAATCCCGGTCCACGCCCAGGACAAGCTGGGTGAGGTCGTTGGAGCCGATGGAGAAGCCGTCGAAGCGGGTGGCGAACTTGTCGGCGAGGACGACGTTGGACGGGATCTCACACATCATGTAGACCTGCAGGCCGTTCTGGCCCCGAACCAGGCCGTGCTCCGCCATCACGGCCAGCACCTTGTCCGCTTCCCGGGGGGTGCGGCAGAACGGCACCATCACAATAATGTTGCTAAACCCGAGCTTCTCGCGGACCCGTTTGAGGGCGGCACACTCCAGGGCAAATCCCTCGCGGTACCGCTCGTCGTAGTAGCGGGAGGCGCCGCGGAAGCCGAGCATGGGGTTTTCCTCCGGTTCCTCGAAGGCGGAACCGCCGATCAGGTGCGCGTACTCGTTGGTTTTGAAGTCGCTGAGCCGGACGATCACGGGCCGGGGGAAGTGGGGTGCTGCGATCTTGGCGATGCCAAGAGCCAGGGCGTCCACGAAGTAGTCCTTCGGGTCGGCAAAGCCGCTGGTCAGGGCACGGATCTGCTCGGCCTCGTGGGGGTCGGTGACCCGCTCGGGGTGAACCAGCGCCATCGGGTGGACCCGGATCAGGGCGCTGATGATGAATTCCATCCGGGCGAGCCCGACGCCGTCGGCCGGCAGCCGCCACCACTGGAAGGCTGCCGCGGGGCTGGCGATGTTGACCATAACTTTGGTGTGCGTCTCGGGCAGTTCACCGAGGTCCACGTCCTCGGTCTCAAACGCGAGGCTGCCCTGGTAGACCCGGCCTTCGTCGCCTTCGGCGCAGGAAATCGTCACGGACTGGTCTTCCGCGAGGACAGTGGTGGCATTGCCTGTACCCACGACTGCGGGTACCCCGAGTTCCCGGCTCACGATCGCCGCGTGGCTGGTAGGGCCGCCGCGGTCGGTCACGATGCCTGCTGCCCGCTTCATAATCGGAACCCAGTCCGGGTCGGTCATCTCGGTGACCAGGATGGCGCCGTCGCGGAAGTTGTCAATGTCAGCGGCGCTGCGGATCACGCAGGCCGTGCCGTGGGCGATGGAATCGCCGATCGCGGCGCCGCGCACCAGTACGCTGCCCGCCTCCAGCAGGTGGTGGAGGGTGAACCGGGAGCCGGTTTTTTGCGACTGGACCGTTTCCGGCCGGGCCTGGACCATAAACAGTTCGCCGGTCACACCATCCCGGGCCCACTCCATGTCCATCGGCCGGGCATAGTGCTCTTCCACGCTCACGGCCCAGCGCGCCAGCGCGAGAATCTCGGCGTCGTCCAGGACAAAAGCGCGGCGTTCCGCGTCGGAGGTGTCCACCATTTTGGTGCGGGCGTGGCCGCCCCGGCTGTAGACCATTTTCCGGTCCTTGGAGCCCAGCGTCTTTTCGATAATCGGAGCGAACTCCGGCTGGGCCAGGAGCGGCTTGAAGACGACGTATTTGTCCGGATTGATGGTGCCTTGGACCACGGTTTCGCCAAGCCCCCAGGCGGCGCTGACCACTGCCACGCCCGGGAAGCCGGAATCAGTGTCGATGGAGAACATCACGCCGGAGGCGCCGACGTCGGAGCGCACCATCCGCTGCACACCGATCGAGAGCGCAACGTCGAGGTGGTCGAAGCCCTTGACCTCGCGGTAGCTGATGGCACGGTCGGTGAACAGTGAGGCGTAGCAGCGCCGGCAGGCGTCCAGGAGTTCGCGTTCCCCGGCGATGTTCAGGAAGGTCTCCTGCTGCCCGGCGAAGCTCGCATCCGGCAGGTCCTCGGCGGTGGCGCTGCTGCGGACAGCAACGGAGAGCCGGTCCACCCCGGCCCGCTCCCCGAGTTCCCGGTAGTGGGAGCGGATGGACGCGGCGGTGTCCTCGGGAAACTCACTGTCCAGGAAGAGCTCCCTGATGGCTTCCCCGGTGGCGCGCAGGGACGTTTCGCCGGCGCGGTAGGACTGGATCTGTGAGCGCATCGCCGATTCGATGCCGTTGGCCTCGATGAACCGGCGGTAGGCGTCCGCGGTGGTCGCAAAGCCGCCCGGCACGCGCACACCCTTGGTTTTGAGGGACTGGATGAGTTCGCCGAGGGAGGCGTTTTTGCCCCCCACCTGCGGGACGTCACCCATACCGATCTCTTCAAACCACAGCACCGGGGATTCAGCCATGTCGCAACTCCTGCTTTCGGCAATTGGGAAGGAAAACACTGGACACGATGGTGACCGCTGGCGTCCGGCGCCCCTGGAGCCATCCTGTGGCGGCGGACCATCCGATGTCAGAGGCTTTGGACCTTGAATGCCGCGGCGGCCCGAGCGACCCGGCGGTGACGGACCGTTTTGTAGAGCCAGTCCGCAAGCAGCACGGCTGGGATGGCGGCAAGGGCCACGGCCAGACCGCCGGGCGAGGGCGGGGCTTGGCCCAGCAGCGTTGCCAGCGGCCCGAGGAACAGGAAGACCGCCAACAGTCCCAGCTCCGCCAGCACCGCCCAGATCAGCAGCCGGTTGCTGAACCAGCCCAGCCGCCACGGCGGCACGCTGGCGCTGCGGCAGGCGAAGGCGTTAGCGAGCTGGGCCAAGACCACTGTGGTGAACGCGGCTCCGGAGGCGGCCATCAGCACATCCGCCGCGGGCAGTGCCGCCCCGGGGGTCCAGCCCGCACCGAACAGGACAGCGGTGTACGCCGTCATTTCGAAGACCGCCTCGACCGGCCCCAGCACTCCGAACACGCGGATCATCAGCCCCCGGTCCATCAGGTGCCGCCGCTCCGGGGGCCGTTTCAGTGTTCCCTTGCTCGGGGCCTCGCTGCCCAGCGCCAGCGCGGGCAGCAGGTCGGTGCCGATGTCGAGGGCCAGGACCTGCAGCACGCTCAGCGCCAGCGGAAACCGCCCGCCGGAGAGCGCCCAAATGACAAAGGGAGTAAGTTCGGCGACGTTGTCCGTCAGGTGGTAGGTCAGGAAGCGCCGGATGTTCGCGTAGGTGGCGCGTCCCTGCTCCACTGCGGCGATGATGGTGGCGAAGTCGTCATCGAGCAGCACCAGGTCCGCCGCCTCCCGGGCCACGTCCGTGCCGCTGCGCCCCATCGCCACACCGATATCCGCCTGCCGGAGTGCCGGGCCGTCGTTGACGCCGTCGCCGGTCATTGCCACGACGTGGCCGCGGCGTTGCAGCAGGCGGGCGACCCGGAGTTTCTGTTCCGGGGTAACCCGGCTGACCACCACCCCGTCGCGGTCCAGCAGCGCGGTCAGGACGGCGTCGTCCTCGGGCAGGTGGTGTCCCTCCAGCACAAGCTCCGGGGTTCCGATCAGCCCGGTCTCCCGGGCGATGGCGGCTGCCGTGAAGGCATGGTCTCCGGTAACCATGGCCACTTTGATTCCGGCCCCGCGGGCCGCCTCGAGCGCCACCCGGACCTCGGCGCGGGGTGGGTCGTGCAGGCCGATCAGCCCCAGCAGCGTCAGTCCGCGTTCAACGTCCTCAAGCTTGAAATCGGCGCCGGGCAGGCCAGGCAGGCTCCGCTCGGCGACGGCCAGTACCCGGAGCCCGTGCGAGGCCATCTGGTCGACCATTTGCACGGCGCGGTCGGCGCCGTCGGCACCGTCCCCGCCCGCCCCGCCACACAGCGGAATCACGGACTCCGGGGCGCCCTTGACGTACAAGGTGGTCCCAGCGATTGCGGATTCCCGCAGCCGCCGGGGATCGAAGGCGAAGCGGTGCGACACCGCGGGCTCAGCGGGGCGCTGTCCGGTTCCTGCCAGCCGGGCCGCCAGCGCATCGATGGCGGCCTCCATCGGATCGCCCTCGACGATCCACTGCCCCTCGTGGAGCACCGCACGGCCCACGGACGCGGCCAGCGCCGCGGTGCTGAGGTGCCCTGCCTCCCCGGTTCCCGTTCCGGTGACCTCGGCCTCCGGGCCGTACCCTGCGCCGATGATGCTGACCAATCCGGCAGGGGTCCAGACCTCGACGGCGTTCATCCGGTTCTGGGTCAGGGTCCCGGTCTTGTCCGTGCAGATAAAGGTGGTGGAGCCGAGGGTCTCCACCGCTTCCAGGTTCCGGACGAGTGCGTTGCGCCGCGCCATCCGCTGCGCCCCCACCGCCAAGGACAGCGTGACCGTCGGCAGCAGGCCCTCGGGCACAAGTGCCACGGCGACCCCGATGGCAAACAGGAAGGCGTCCCGCCAGGAGATTCCCACCAAAAGGGAGAGGACAAAAAACAGTACGCCGATGCCCAGTGCCATCGCGGCCGTGATGCGGACGATCCGTTGCAGTTCCCGGGCCAGGGGGCTGGGCGGCGCCTCGACCTTTCCGGTCAGGGCCGCGATTTCGGCGAGCCGGGTCTTCCCGCCGGTGCTCGCGACCACACCTTCAGCCTGGCCGTTAACCAAAAAAGTCCCGCCAAACACGGTGTCGCCGGGGATCTTGGCGAGCGCCTCGCTTTCACCTGTGAGCATCGATTCATCCACGGAACAGCCTGCCGCCAACGCCAGCCGGAGATCCGCCGGGACCCGGTCGCCGGCAACCAGTACGACGGCGTCGTCGGGCACCAGCTCGGTGGTGTGGACCTTGATGATGCGGTTATCCCGCCGGACCGAGACCATCGCCGGGAGCAGTTCGCGCAGCTTCGCTGCGGCATGCTGAGCGCGCTCCTGCTGGATGTAGGCGAACACTCCGTTCACCAGGATCACAACGACGATCGCGATGGCCAACTGCGGCATCCCTGCCAGGTAGGCCAGCACGGAGGCGCACCACAGCAGCACGGCGAAGAAATGCGTGAGTTCGGCCAGCAGCCTGCGCCAGCCGGGTACCGTGCCGGCCTCCGGGAGCTTGTTCGCCCCGAAGTGTTCCAGCCTCCGGGCGGCCTCCGCCGAACTCAGTCCCGCGACGCCCGGCACGGCTCCGGCGCTCGGGCCGCCGACGCCGCTCCGTCCGGAAGTGGCCCCCGGCGTCACGGCTCCCCGGAGCCGCTTAGGCGCAACATTGCGGACCAACCCGGATCAGGTAGCTCATGGCTTGAGGGTGCGCCTCCACGCCCGGCCCACGTTAGGGCCAAAGGTCACGGCGGGTGTGGACGAGGGACTGCCACGAGGAATCCCGCAGTCACCGAAACGGCTGCACCGGCTCATGGCAGCGGCAATTCGGTCAGGTGGTTGTGAGCCACAAAATGTCAGTTTCCGAAGTCGTCTGCACGGAATGTCCACACTCGTCTGCACTACCCACTAAATTTCCGTAGGGAACGTCCCACGGAACACTTCTCGACCAAGCGGTTTCACTGCCTGGTGGGCATCCGTCCGCCAGGTAATGCGTGGTGTCGACCCCGCCGTCGCAAATATCTCCGGCATGCACGCTTAGGCTTGTTGTCCAGCCATCCCGTCGACGCCTGCGACGGTGGACAGTAGCGGTGGCCCTGATCTGGCTCAACACGCACGCCCGGATGAGTTGCTCCTCTTTAACGTCCTGGCCATGGTCGCCGAATTCGAAGCCGACCTGATCCGCTCACGAACCCGTGAGGGAATGGCCGTCGCCAAGGCGAAGGGCCGCCTGCGGGGGAAGCAGCCCACGCTCTCAAAAAACAGGAAGCGCACCTGGTCTGCGTACACCGGGCAGCGACCCACACGACCGTGGAACTGGCCGAACTCTTCGCGGTCGCGCGTTCCACCGTCTACGGCACCATCAAACGCGCAGGCGACCCCACGGGACCGCTTAGCGTGGAATTTCGTCGGAGCCCCGAGCGAAGGCCTTAACGCAATAGCCGCAACCGTTCCGTGCAGACATCTTCGATGCAAAACGCCGAGTTGCGCAGGCGGGTTCAAGCAACTAAATGTTCAGAGTCGTCTGCACAACCCCGTACTTTAACGGGTGCTTGTGCAGACGACTCCGAAAAACGACACTCTTGAACGCGCCTGATTGCTTGTAGCGGAAACGGTCGTTTTTGACCTGCGTTTCCTGCCCTGACGCCCTGGCTGTGACTCACGGCGATAAATGGCGGCTTTTCGCATCGTTTTTTGTCACTTAGCCCGCTGGGGTCCGTCTCCATGCGATGGGGAGAGGTGCCGCACCTGCCCATACGATCGCGGGTATGAGTCGGGTGAATATGGCAGTTTGATTCAGTACCGGTGGGACGGCTTGAACCAAGACCACCAACTACTCGCCGGTATACGCCGGAACGAACGCTGCGACGGCGAACTCCATCGCGATCGCAAGCAACGAATGCTTCTCCGGCTGGACCAAGACCTTCACGGACCCTCGTCTCTGCGCCGCGATCGTGGACAGGCTAACCTTCAACGGCTCCATCATCGAATCCGGCGCCGACTCGCCCACACCATCGCCCACCAAACACGCAAACCAACCGTAGTGAGCCCCAGGGGCTCGGCGCATCAAGTCCGAAATGACCGCCGAGTAAAGCTCTAAGCGCCATGAGGCCGCGTCACCTTTCGAATACCGGTGAGAGCCGAGTTCAGAACATCGGCGGCCGAGGTAGTTCTTCCCCGTTCCTCACGCGGGCAGACGGCGTCCGCCTCATGAGCCGCAGGAAATCTTTGCAGGCGTCATTCTCGGTGAAGAATATCTGTTCCTCAAACCGGCACCCGCGTTCGGAATAGTAGACCGCCCATTCATGGCCGCGATCCTCTAGACAGTACGTATCGTCAGGGGTGCCACCCTCAAGTTCATAGGCATTTGTTTTGTAGCCTTCAGACTCCAGAACTGTTTTCAGTTCGCTACGGTTCACTACAAACCTCCTTGAAGAATCTCGTCCATCGTTGACCTTGAATCCACTGACAAGATCGCCAGTGAGCGATGGTGGGGTCGGACCGCACATCTTCATATGCGTCCGCCAAGAGGCACTTCCACCGCCCTGACAGCTGTCCCGGATAATCTACACGCGGCCCGGGGATCAGCTCAGATGCTGCCGACAGCTTCGGCCAGCAGTCGGTGGCCCTCGGTCGAGGGATGGATGCCGTCGCTGAACAGGGCCGGGCGGTCGGCCAGGACGTTCCAGGTGTCCAGGAAGTCCCGGAAGGTCCGCTGGCACCAGGACCGCATGCTCTCCCGCAGGTCTAGGATCTCGTCCAGATGGAGGCCGGGTATCACTGTGGTGTCTACCCAGTTCGGGCTCATCACCACCACGCGCCGTCCCTGGGACTCCATGGCATCACAGAAGGACTCCAGCCGGGCGATTACGTCCTGGCTCACTTTTGCCCCGCTTCGTCCCTCGACATGGAGAAGGTCATTGATGCCGGCCGCCACCAGGATCGTGTCGGCGCGGCGGGCGGACACCTCGGCCTCGGCGGCGTCCAGGACCTCGAGCATGGTGGCGCCCGGCCAGGCCAGGTTGAAGAACCGGTTGTTCTCCTCGTCGCGGGCGATGTGTCGCGAGGCGACCCGGGCGGCCCAGCCGCCTTCCGGGGTGCAGCGCCCGTAGGCAATGCTATCGCCGATCAGGGCAATGCGTTCGGCCACGGCCAGAGGCTCGGCGGAGACGTAACACCAGGCCTGCCCGTGGGCTCCGGTGGGCACGCGGCGGCGGGCGTAGGCGCCGACCTCGTAGGCGTCGGCCGTGGCCAGCTGGTCAGGGGTTAGAGCCAGCAGGCCGCCGGATACTGAGTTACCTTCACGCCGGACGAGGCCGAGGTGAACGTTCTTGCCGCTCTTGGCAATCACATCCAGGTCGGTGATGACGACCTCGGTGGTTCCGTGCCCGATCAGGGAGTCCTTGACCGTGTTGAGCCGGGTGCCGAACAGCGACTGCAGCACCTTCTCATCCAACAGGGTGCCGAACGAGAAGACCAGGTCGGCCGGGGCAGAGGTTGTAGTGCGTTCCGGGTGTACCAGAGGGGTGCTCCTTGGGCAGAATTTTCGTCACTCGGATGCCGTCCGAACGGAAGCCGCACCGATACGACAAACTTAGCAGCGCCGTCGTCCTCCGGGAGCGGCCCATCGGACGGGACCGACTCCGGGGCGTGGGCTCGTGGGTGGTCCTGAATCAAGCCGTCTCAGTGGTCCCCAATTAGGTTGGCATACTCAGATTTCGTTGATGATCCGGTCCAAGGCTGCCTGGGTTGTCGCGAGGTTTGTGATGGTGTCCGAGATCCGGTCGCGTTCCTGGAGCAACCGGCTCCGCAGCTTGGGTGTCCTCACGCCGGGATCACTCATGCACGGGAGCAGATCGACCATCGTTGCGCTGCATATGCCGGCTCCGAAGAGCTCCTGGATGAGCCCCACACGGGCCGCCGCATCCGGGCCGTAGACCCTTTGCCCTGATCCGGTGCGGTCCGCGCTTAGCAGGCCCTGGTCCTCGTAGTACCGCAGTGAACGCACACTGACCCCTGTCGCGGCCGAAAGTTCTCCGATACGCATCTATGCCTTGCCTCTCACATTGGTGTCAGGTTCTAGGGTACGAGCATGACTACAGAGAAGAGAACCACAGCCCCTGTGCGCCAGCTGCGCCTCATCGTCGAAGCCGAAGATTACGAGGCCGCGGTGACGTTCTACCGAGACGTGCTGGGCCTCACTGAACAAGCCGCCTTTGAAGGTGACGGCGATGCCAGAGTCACCATCCTCGAGGTCGGTCGCGCCACGCTCGAACTCTCCAACCCGGCCCAGATCCGGATGATCGACGATATCGAGGCCGACGGCCAACGGAGCGCAAAAATCCGGGTCGCCTTCGAAGTGGACGATTCGGCCACGGCAACGAAGGATCTCGTCGCGGGCGGCGCCACCCTCGTTGCCGAGCCGCGCGAAACGCCATGGAAGTCATTGAACTCCAGGTTGACCGGTCCCGGGGGGTTGCAGCTGACCTTGTTCCAGGAACTGGAAGACATCCAGACACGCAGCACCCGCCCAGGGTTCAAACACCCCTAAAGCAGCTGCCAACGATTCACGGCACTCCAGGATCAGCTCAGGCCGCACCAGGACAGCACGAGCATAAAAGATCAGCCGCGGACGTCCCGCCCCCGCGTCCCCATCCCAATCGAAAAAGAGAATTCAATGTTCCACGCAACAACGGCCGACCGTGACGCATGCGGCGCCGGCAAGGTCATATCCAAGGATCAGCAGTTCGGGTACGCGATACAGGAACTCGGCATCTCCACAACCGATGGCGAAAAACGGGTAGAAGCCGGGGAGGGAACGTCCCTCTATTGCATCGGCGGCCGCGGCTGGGCGTCCCTTCCTGGAGGACATGCCCGGTACGCCCTGGAGCCAGGGACCGTCTTCGCTGTCACTGAACCCGGATGTGGGGTCATCATCAACGCAGCCGAGGACCTTACGATGCTGCGGGTGGACCATACACGTAACAGTTGAGAGACCGTCTGGCCGAATGAAACAGTCCCCCATCGCTAACCAACACCCGACAGGAACATCCATGAGCCACGCGCGAAATCCCACCATTGACCCCCGTGCCGCACTGGTGATCATCGATGCGCAACGGGCCTTCGACGACGCCGCGTACTGGGGTCCTCGCGATAACCCCTCCTGCGAGGCGAACATCGCGGCCCTGCTGATGCGCTGGCGGGAAACCGGCCGTCCCATCGTTTTCGTCCGCCACGATTCGACCACGCCCTCCTCCCCCCTGCACCCGAACAACCCCGGCAACGCGTTCAAGGACATCATCACCGGCACACCGGATCTTCTGGTGCGCAAGAACGTCAACTCCAGCTTCCACGGCACCCCCGATCTACACGCGTGGCTTCAGGAAAACGACATCAAGGAGCTGGTCGTCTGCGGAATCACCACCAACCATTGCTGCGAAACCACGGCTCGAGTCGGGGGCAATCTGGGCTACCGGGTCTACTTCCCCCTCGACGCGACCCACACCTTCGACCGCACCGCCCCGGACAGACAAAACGTCACCGCGGCTGACCTGTCACGGATGACAGGGGTGAATCTCCACGAAGAGTTCGCCACAGTCGTGACCACATCGGATCTGCTAGAACGGGCAACGCAGATTACTGCCCGGTAGCCGGAGCTGACACGACTGTCCTTTCCGCGTCCCCTGGGGCCTCAGGCGCTCCCGCGGTCGGCGGCTCTCGCGCTTGGTCTAGATCCCAGCGATTGGTTCGGTGAGCTGCCCGGACCGGCTGATGAAGGGTGAGTGGCTCGCCTCAAGACAGACCGCATTGGTGCACCGATGGGCCATTCGTTCCTGCGGGGCGGGGCTGATCCTTGTTCAACCACCCACCCCCGGCAAGCGTCCCCAGCTTCGTTGCCGGCTGGTGCCGCGTTCAGTCGAGGACTGCGGCTACCGCTTCGACTTCCACGAGCTGGTCGGGGTAGCCGAGAACAGTGACTCCCATCAGGGTGCTGGGAACATCGTGGTCACCGAACGAGGTGCGGACAACGTCCCACGCAGCCACCAGGTCGACCCTGTCGTTAGACGCGACGAGAACGCGAGTGCTGATCACATCCTCCAAGCCCGCACCGGCCGCCTCCAAAGCAAGGCGCATGTTCGCTATCGCCTTCTCCGCCTGGGCCGTGTAGTCACCTACCCCCGCCGTCGAACCATCCGCGTTCAGCGGACATGCGCCGGCCAGGAAGATAAGGCGGGCGCCGCTGGGGGCGGTTGCTGCGTATGCGTACTGCGCAACGTCTGCCAGAGAGTCCGAACGAATGAGACTGACCACTCGCGCCATGTTTGCCTCCATTGTGGTTGCCCCACTTTTCTGTCCATCGGGTCACGTCTGTCGGCTCGCGAAGCGAGCTTCTCTTGATCAGAGCGTCAAAACAGTTCGTTCGTCTGTGAGCCGGGCCAGTGCGCGGGCCTCGGCGCTGCCGGGTTCGGCCGTGTAGGTCAGGATCCGATGACCGGAATCGTCCGGCATGGTCAGGACCTCAAACCCGAGCTCCAGCGGTCCGAGCGCAGGGTGGTGCAGGGTTTTGCTACCGGACATGCAGTTCTCGACCGGGTGTTCGGCCCACATCACGGCGAATTCCGGGCTTTTGAGGGTCAGCTCACCGACCAGCGCGGCGAGCTCGGCGTCGTCGGCGAACCGGCCCGACAGGAGCCGCAGGGAGGCCACGGCGCGGCCGGCCTCGGTCCGCCAGTGCGCATACAGGTTCCGTGTGGCTTCGTCCAGGAAGAGCATCCGGGTCATGTTCGGCCGCTGTGTCGGCGTTTCCGGGGATTCGAAGTCCAGATGCGGGGCGACCAGGCCGTGGCCGGCGGCGTTCCAGGCCAGGACCTCCGTGCGTTTACCCAGCACCACCGCCGGGACCGGGTGCATGGACTCGATCAGCCGTTTCGTTCCGGGCCGGACATGGTCCGGGCGGCTGCGGGAAGGCTTCGCGTTCCGGCGCCGGATTCCGGAGAGGTCCGCGAGGTGCTTGCGTTCGACGTCGGTCAACGCCAGCGCCCTGGAAAGGGAGTTAATGACGGCGTCGGAGGCGTTCAGGTGCTGGCCCTGTTCCAGCCGGGCATAGTAGGTCACGCTCATCCCGGCCATCATCGCCACCTCCTCACGCCGCAGGCCAGGCACCCGCCGCGTCCCGTAGTCCATGAGCCCGACATCGCCCGGGCTCAGGGAGGCCCGTCGTTTGCGCAGGAACTCGCCCATGGCTGCCGGTTGATTCATACCTGTGAGTATTCCCGAACATCACCAACTGTGGGTAGCACTGCCAGTGCTACCCACAGCACGGCGTGGCTGTCCGTGCCCGGGACCGGCAGGGTGGAAGGGAACCCATCCCAGACTTCAGCGATCGGACATCCCCGCCATGACAGCCCGCGACACCTCACCACTCCCCCAGCTCACCGCACCACCGGCCCCGCCAGCTCCCGCAGCGCCTCCCCGGATGACCGGCCGGCAGCGGCTCATCATGGTCCTGCTGCTGACCGCCAGCTTCACCCTCGCGGTGGACTTCTCCATCCTCAACGTCGCACTCCCCCGCATCGGGGCCGACGTCGGATTCTCCCTCGAACACCTGCAGTGGATCGCGACGTCCTTCGCGCTCTGCGCGGCAGGATTCACCCTGTTCTTCGGCCGGGTCGCTGACCTCTTCGGCCGCAAACGCCTCTTCATCGCCGGCATGGCTCTGCTCGGGATTGGTTCCCTTCTCGGCGGCCTCGCCACCGATCCCGGCCTGTTGCTGGCCGCACGTGTCGCCCAGGGCCTCGCCACCGCCGCCGTCACCCCGGCCGCCCTGTCCCTGCTCACGACGTCCTTCCCCGAGGGACCGCTGCGGGACAAAGCCCTGGGACTGAACGGCTCCCTAATGGCCGCCGGCTTCACCACCGGCGCGATCCTCGGCGGACTCCTGACCGACCTGCTCTCCTGGCGGTGGGCGTTCTTCATCAACATCCCCGTCGCGGCCTTCGTTCTGATCCTGGCACCGAAACTCCTGACCGAATCCGCCCGGGGGAACAGGACGAAGCTCGATGTCCCAGGCGCCGTCACCGTCACCATTGCCCTGCTCGCACTCGTCTTCGGCCTGACCACGGCCGGCGAGAAGGGCTGGGACGACCCACTGGCGTGGGGCACCCTGACCGCAGGCGCGGCATTGTTCATCGTGTTCTTCTTCATCGAAAAGAACACCGCCCATGCCCTCGTCCCCGTGAGTATCCTGCGCCGAAACAACATCGCCTGGGGCAACATCGCCGGAATCCTCGCGTTCGCCACCGAAACCTCCCTGGTCTTCGTCCTCACCCTCTACCTCCAGCAGGTCCTCGGCTACACCCCGCTCGGGGCCGGCCTGTCCTTCGCCGTGCTCGGCGCCGGCACCATCGTCGGGGGCCTGATCGCGCCGAAGCTCATCGGCAGGCTCGGCAACAAAAACACCATCATCCTCGGCCTCACCATCCAGGCCGCCGCCACCGGATCCCTGCTCCTCATCAACACCAGCCAAGGATCCCTGATCATCGTGCTGATCGGAACCTTCATCGGCGGCGTCGCCAACCTCGCCGCTATCGTCGGTTTCATGGTCACCGCCACCACCGGGCTGCCGGACACCGAACAGGGCCTCGCCACCGGGCTGACGACCATGAGCCAGCAGGTCGGCATCACCATGGGCATCCCGGTCATGAGCACCATCATCGCCGCGTCCCTACTCCGGCACGGCAGCGACAACGCCCCGCAGCAGGTCCTGGACGCCGTATTACCGGCCATCGGCATCAACGCCGGCCTCTGCCTCGCCACAGCACTACTCGTCGGACTCCTTCTGCGCATGCGTCCTGCAGTCCCGGCAGAAGCAAACTAGACCCAGTCCTCCGCCAAGAGACCCTCCCGGGCTGCCGGCCGGGCGGGGAAGCAAACGTCTTTTGGCGCTAGGCTTCGGTCCATGATTATCTGGCTCAACGGCACCCACGGGGCGGGTAAAACAACGACGAGCGCGCTCGTGCAGCAGTTGCTGCCCGGATCCCGCGTCTTCGACGCTGAAAAGGTCGGTGAGGTACTCATGGACATCAAACCCGGGCTTCCGGCGACGGATAACTTCCAGCACTGGGACCCGTGGCGGACGCTCGTTGTCGAAACCGCCAGGCGTGTGCTCGAGTACACCGGCGGAACGCTCGTGATGCCGATGACGGTCTTGGTGGAGACCTACTGGCGGGAGATCAGCGAGGGGCTGAGCGCTCACGGCATACCGATCCAGCATTTTGTTCTCCACGCCGACCAGGCAACGCTCCGCGACCGAATACAGAACGATAAGGACCTTGCCCCTTCGACGTTCCGCTTCGCGTACCTGGAACCGTACGCCGAGGCAGCTCATACTTGGCTGCACCATGAAGCCGAGGTCATCGACACCACGCACATCACGGCGGACCAAGCTGCGCAACGGATCGCGGATTCAGTCCTTAGCCGCCAACGGCACACACCACCCGGCAGCCTGCCCGACGACGGTCAGCTTCCGGAAACCCGCCTGTCGAAAACTAGTCTTTAGCTGTGACAGACGAGCAAATACTCAGCGGAGGCAACGCCAGCGGCGTCGTCGTGCGTGTGGGGTCAACCGTCCGTAAACCGTGGACCGAGGCGACCCCTCATGTCCTGGCCTTCATGACAGCAGTCCGGGCGGCCGGGGTCGATGTCCCCGCTGCCCTCGGCCAAGATGCCCAAGGCAGGCAGGTCACGGAATTCATTCCAGGCCGGCTTGCCCTCGATTCGGATCCACTCACCCATGCAGAACTCGGCAGGGTCGGAGCGATGGTGCGGGCCATCCACGACGCAAGCGAAGCATTCACCCCAGACCCTGGCGCGTCGTGGATCACGGCGATTCCCAGTCCCGGCGAAGAGCTAATCTGCCACAACGACCTCGCGCCGTGGAACCTCATCATCGGTGAACGATGGGCATTTATCGACTGGGACGCTGCCGCGCCGAGCACCCGGCTATGGGACCTTGCCTACGCCGCCCAAGCCTTCACGCTCTCCAACACCCAGCAGGCTCCCAAGGAAGCGGCACAAAATCTCGCAGCATTCGTCGATGGCTATGCAGCAGACCCTGGCCTGCGCGCCGGCCTCCCCGCCGCAATGTATCGCCGCGCCGCAGCCATGCACAACCTTCTCAGGTCTTCTCACGAGACAGGTCAGGAACCGTGGGGGACCATGTATGCCAATGGGCACGGCGACCACTGGAGAACCGCAACTCAATACGCAAAACAGCACCAACGCATCTGGGTCGAAGCGCTCCTCCCATCAACACGTTAACGGATCGGCGTACCGGAGGGCTTCTTCGCGCCTTGCGCGTGGCACGAGACCCGGCGACCGCCCTCCGGTTGACCGCGGGAGACAGAGACGAAGTGCTGATGGCACTGGCCTTGCGCCGCAACTCCGACGAGTCTGGGAACTAACAGGTTCGATCGACTGAACTTCATCACGGCAGGCCTTCGTCGCCGAGCATATGGACGAGCCCATCTGGTGATGTACAGTCCGGGCTATGGAACCAATAGTCAGGGAGAGCGCCCGAGTCAGCACCGCCGCCGGCGACCTCAACGCCCTGATTCACTACCGTCCTTCACCCCTCCCCCAGCCGGGACTGGTCCTGGTGGACGGCTCCGGAGACGGCACAGCCGATGGCTGGGGTGGTGCCGTTGATCTGCTCGTCTCGTGCGGAACAGTGGTCCTCACACACGACAAACCCGGGTGCGGCAATTCCTCCGGTGACTGGAGGACACAATCCCTGACTGCCCGGGCGGACGAATCCCTTGCGGCAGCGGCGCTGCTGAGGTCCCACCCAGCGGTAGCAGGCGTCGGGTGCGGCTTCTACGGAGTGAGCCAGGGCGGGTGGGTGGCGCTGATCGCAGCGGCCCTCGATGCCCGGATCCAGTTCGTCATCTCCAACTCCGGGCCCGGTGTCTCGCCCGCGTTCCAGGACCGCTTCCGAATCCTGAACAACCTCCGCCAGGACGGACAGGATGACATCTCCTTAGCGGAAGCCGGACGGTGGCTCGATGACCGGGCAGACCGGCTGCTTTCCGGGCAGGCCCCCGGGGAGGTCCTGACCCGTCAAGAAACCTTCAGCGGCAGAACCTGGTACGAAATCGCGACGCGTTACTTCGACACTGTTGAGATGCTGGGATTCCTCCGGCAGGTTCTCGACTTTGACCCCGCACAGATCCTGCCCAGGGTCCAGTGCCCGGTGCTGGCACTGCTGGGAGCATCCGACGCAATGGTTCCAGTCCCCGAAAGCCTGGCAGCCTTCTCGTCACTGCTCCGGCCACTGCCAGGCAATCCCCACGGCATAGCCGTGTTCCCTGGCGCCGGACACGGCCTGTTCATAGAAGACCCCGATCCGACAAAAGACAGAGCGTCGCAACTGGCACCGGGCTTCATCCCCATGGTTCACGCCTTCATTCACAAAAACACGTCCGCCGCAGTCGACAACAACAGCAACTGACTCACGCCCAGCGGATTCCGATCCTGTGGATCCTCATGCCTTCTCGTGAAAGGCGAGTCTTTGTCCCAGAGACGCCTGGAACCGAATCAAGTACCCGTCGGGATCTGCCACCAGAAACTGTGTGACGCCGGCTTCGTGCTCGCCGGTTCTGTACCACTTGGTCTCCGGTGCCATGAAGAGCGGCCATCCTCCGGCATCGAGGGCCTTCACAATCGGCTCGATCGACGGAACCGAAACCTGAAAGTTGACCCCGCGCCCCAGCGGACGTTCAAGAGGCCCGGTGATCCAGTTTCGACCCATTCCGACCTGCTCCAGCATGACGTGCGCCGAGCCTATGGCGATATAGGCAAAACCCTCGTTCATCCGGTGATAGAGCACCGCGAACCCGCATAGCCCGCACCAGAAATCCAGGCTCTTGTCGAGATCCGTGATGAGAAGTTCCGGCACCAGGACGGGGTCGGGTGCAGCGGTTGCCGTGGTCATACGCGGCTACTCTCGGAACGGTTCGCGCGCCAGACCGTGGCGTGCGCGAGGATTTGCGAGATGACGTCGGTCTTCGCATCCGCGTAGTCATTCATATCGGACCATCGTTGTCGTGCCAGCAACTTCTTCGTATAGGCATACAGGGTACGGTCGGTTTCATCGACCCGAAGCCAATCGCGCAGGTCTCTGTACTTCGAGACGGCCTCGTCCTCAGGGTTAAATACATGGACGTGAACATCTTTGGCAGGCGTCCTGAGCATGCGGTGCCCTTCCTCGCGGACTCGGAGAACAAAACCGGCGTCTTCCAGAGCCGGAATATATCCTGACTCGTCCTCAACGTCCATGACGGTCAGGAGGACGTCGATGATGGGCTTGGCCGATAAGCCCGGAACCGCTGTAGAGCCAATATGTTCTACGGACACCGCCTTCTCCCCGGCAGCATCCCGGATGGTTTGGGCGAGAGCTTCGAAGCGTTCGGGCCAGGAAGGGTCGTAGTCCACGATGACGATGGCTCGCGCTTCGCGGCCACCTATCAAGACGGCGTCCAGGCGCGCATCTGCTTCAGATTTCATCGATCAATCCTCGCACTCCGCGGCAGCTCCCGCTCCCCCACAATTGTGAAAACGACAACCCAATCTCGCTCCGGTTTCGACCCACATCAGTCAAAACTCATCAGCCACCAGTTTTGCAGCACCAGAATTTCGATAACGGTCCTTTTTGACCGGCGACTGTTCTGGCGCATGGGCGCAGTGAGACCGACGACGCACCTGCTTCCGATGCATCTAGGGTGGAACTATGGGGGAAACGACACGCGAGCCAATTTCCAATTTGATACCGGGCAGCCGCAGGAGGAATGTCCTCGCGGGGGCGGCCGTGGCAGCGATCCTCGTCCTCGGTTGGGGCGCCTACGCTGGCACCTTCCTATCGATCGCCGGAGCGCAGAGCTGGTCCGGAATTGCCTGCGATGGCGAATACCGGTCGGCCTCCTGCGCCTCTACGTCGGTGTGGCGGCAGTTTGAAATGACTATCACCCTCGCCCAGCTTGTAGCCCTGCCCATCCTGGTCTTCAACGGGATCAGACTGGCTTCGGGGGCCTGGTTCGACCGCGGCTGGATGCTATGGCTCGCTGCGGTCCTGCTGATCTGTATCGCCGTGGCTCCTCTGAACAACCCACAGCTCAGCTACCTCCCGTAGCCTTACCGTTCCCACCCGGTTCTGCCGGCCTGCCGGGAACAGCCTCAAAAATCGGTCGTTTTGACCGTGGCGCATAGGGCACGCGGGGTTCTGTTGATCGAAGCAACGCCATATGAGTTCCGAGCGCCTGGCCTACGGATCCGCTCGAGGTATTGGAGGGGCCAACTAGACTCGCTTGAACAACGAGGTTTGGGGAACCGATATGAGTACGCCAATAGTGCCGGCCAAAACGTCGACTACTCGACTGAACCGGCTGTCCGTCGCAGCCATCATCTTCGCCGTAATCGCTGCCTCCGGCGTCTGGATCTTTGGCGCCGCAGTTGTTGCTGTCTTTGCGGTGGGGTCCGGACACATGGCCCTCAGCCAGATTAGGTTGAAGGGAGAACGCGGCCGTGGTCTGGCCATTGTTGCCCTGGCCATCGGTTACGGCATCGCCACGTTCGCGTTGATCAATACGTTAATGTTCATTCCCGGCGCGCTCCAGCAGCTCGTTAGCTAGCGTCCATCCCGACAAAAGTCCGGCCTGATGAGTGCACGGTAAAGGATCCTTGAGCGGGCGGATAATCCGATGCACTGCAGCACCGTGGACGCCCAATTTCTGCCTTCCAGTTCGGCTCTCTGACGAAGCACCGGCCACGGGCGCGCGTTCTCCATGGCCTCGAGATCCCGTTGGATGGCGGGAGTGACTGACTGCATGACCGGGGACTCCAGGGATGCTTTTTCCTCGGAGCGCCAGGGTCGGTCTGCTAAGAACCCTCGAAATGGGCACCCGTTGCGAAAGTGGAAAGCCACCGGACGGGGATTACCTGGAGGTCGACGAGGACATGGCCGGCACCGTCGACCTCGGCGGCGGCGGCGACGGCCGCTCCCTCGTCGTGGTGCTGTGGGTGCTTGCCGGGTTCGAGTAACGCCCGGCTTTCGCGCTTGCACCGTTCGAGGTACAGGCGTCGCGGATGCTCAAGTCTGTCCCGAAGAAGGCCCGGATGCACGCCCAGCGGACAAGGGGCGCTAGACCGTGGGTGGCACCCGCCCCCACGTCTTTCAGCCTGGGAGACCGCCGCCGCCATTGTAGCCACCGTTGACCCGGGTGGCGTTCGGGTAATTGCGGCCGTCATTGCCCAGCTCGCGATCTCGGGTGGCACGTGGCTCGAAGTGAGGGTGCTTGTTACCAGCGCCCGCCTTCTTGCGTTTGATGACGAGGAAGTAGATGGCCGTTGCGATCAAAGCCGTGATAACGAAGGCCGCGATTGCTGTCTGAGTTGTGTCCATGGCTTGATTGTCCTCTCTATCCCGCGCGACTGGTGGATCCTTACGAGCCAATCATTACCCACTGGTCATTTTCCCGATGCTACCGCCCCCGGCCGGTGGGGTCGGATCGGACCCTGTGTGACCACGGTCTTGCCGCGGCATGGACGGAACCGGTGATCGATGCCGGAAAGGTAGAAATTAAGCCGCCCGCGAAGGAGGGCAAAGCCTGGACCGTGACCCAGGCTGACGCGGTCGCGGTCGACCCTGCCACCGTGATGGTGAGCGGGCGACTCGTCTTCAACGATTTCAACGTCGCAGCGAAACTCACGCGCTGGGGCATCGACGCGCACACGGGCGTTCTCTTCGGTCTCGCCAACCCGATCGTTCTTCCTGCGATTGCGCTCGGTCTCGCCGGAAGCGCCATCGGCGGATACTTCATGTGGTGGAAGCGCCGTCCCATCCGCGGTACGTCCTGGGCCATCGGACCGCCCCGGGCCCGCCGCTTCCTTCGCACCGCCTCGGGGCCGCTGACCGCAGCCGTAGCCGTCTTCGAGTCGGGTGACGCACGATGCGAACCGTCTGCGGCACTGTCCAAAAGGGATCCCTCCACGGGACGCCTGCGTGACGAGAGATGGTGCCTTCGATGCTCGGGCGGCGCCGGCTTATTGCTGCTTACGCGCAAGAAATCAGATCAATCCTGTCGTCTGGCGGGGAACCTTAGCTGTGACTTGCGTTCGATGCCCACGTGGGTAGGCTCGCGGCATGTCACAAGGTCGGTCTGACTCAGCAAAGCCCGGTCCGGGCTCCGCACCGAGGGAGAAATCAATGAGCAGTTCCGCACTGCCGGCGCTCATTGCTGGAGTGTTTTTCCTGCTCTGGGCGGCAATCCTTCTGACGTGGGCGCCGGTGGACACTCTCCGCCTGGTCACGGGCATCATCTTCGTGCCGATCGGCCTGGCACTGATCCTCAAGCACTTCATCGGCAGCCGACCCGCGAAACGCGAGCACTCCATGGCCTCAGCCGATGACCACTAGGACCCGAGCGCTCCGTAACTTGGCCGTCTACACGGCCGGGTTCCTGCCGTTCGCTCTCTTTTGGCGTTCCATCGGCTTCGTGCCGTCCGTGCTGATCGGCGTCGTAGCAATGCTGGTGGTCGCTCTGATCTTTCGCAGGCACGATGCGAAGTCCCGCACACCCCGCACGCTCCACCAATCCACCGAACAGGGGAAATGATGGCCGCAGGACGATGGGCACTTCTCATAGTTGCCGTAGTACTCATGATCGTCTCGGTAACTCTCGCCCTTCAGGGATCGGAGGGTCTGTGGTTCACCGCAGTGGCCATGGGCATCGCGATCTTCACCACCCTGCGGTCAGGACTCAAGGAACGTCGCCAGAACCAAGGCAACTCGGCGTCCGAAAGCTAGTACGCAGGGGCTGTGTGAGTTTCTGGCGGCCCAGCCAGACTGGCGGTGAAGTCAGCCACGAGATGCTGTCCGCGGTTGCTACGTCAGGAGGATGGCGCACCGCAGCGACGACGCCGCAGGCGGGTCCGGCCAGTCTCAAGTGGGGATTCTTCTTAGGCTTTCGGAGGCGCGGTTCTTGAATTCTTTCCCCTATAGCGCCGCCACAGGTAAAGACCCCAGAACCCGAGTGCAACGGCGAATACGGATGCAACTCCACGCCACCAGACAAAGGGCTGCCACAGTGCGAACAGGACCGCCCAGGCGAAGAATGAGGCACTTATCCAAGGGCTTGGAATCTTGTTGGCCATGCGGCCACCTTTCGAGTAATGCGTGCGGGGAAGGGAACGCCACCGCCACCGGGCACAACTGGCAAGGTCCGCCCTGGCCGCCGGACATCGATGAGCGGGTGCAGGTCGGCTATTCAGGGGTGTCCTAGGCTTCCTTGTCCGGACCCGGCAGGGCTGCCCTCCGGAGCTCCTTGATACGGAGGCGGAGGAAGATGATGCCGAGCACCAAGGCGTAAACAGCCAGCACTACGATTGCCACCATCACCACGGAGTAGAGAATTCCCAGTATTCCAATCGAAACCACGCTAAGCCCCCAGTTTTTTGATGCGACGAACCTACGGCGCAAGTCTCAGAGGCTAGCACTGTCCACCCTTTGACGGGGAGTCAACACCGCCCCCCGGTTCTTCCCCCGGAATAAGTGAAGGCCAAACCTAGGGACGGCATGTGCCCATGCCCAGCCACTCCGACGTGTGCCCATAAGACGATCGGCCTACGGGCGCGCATCTCGTAGCCACCCAATAACTAAGTTGCGTGTTTGGATGAAGCATGACCACCATCAAAGTAGTGAAGGCCAAAGACCTGCCACTCAGCGAAGTCCTAGAGCTATACCGTGCGGTGGAATGGCTTGCCTACACGAAGGACCCTGACAATCTAATACGAGCCTTGGAAGGATCTTCCACACTCGTGGCCGCTCATGATGGCCACACGCTGGTTGGACTAGCTCGCGTCATTTCCGATGGTGCTTCGATTTGCTACCTCCAGGACATCCTCGTGCGGCCGTCCCATCACAGAAGAGGTATAGGACGAGCCCTCGCTGAACGAGCGCTCGAACAGTACCCGCACGTGCGTCAGAAAGTCCTAATCACCGACGACCAGCTGAAGCAGAAAGCGTTCTATGAAGCGCTCGGCTACACCCAGACCGAGGAATTCCAAGGAGGATCGGTCAGGGCCTTCATCAGATTCGACTGAGTACCTACGTCCGTTAAAGGACCCCCATCTGGATGCCTTACGGCGATTCTGCGCTGCCCAGAAGACGAGGGAGAGACCGCTCGTGGTTCCAAACTTCCACTTCCTCCGCGTTCCAGACATCAAACAACGCATCTACGCCGTTGCTACGCGCATGCTCAATCTCTTGAGCAAAGAGCGGAGCGGCGTCGAGGAATTTGATATGGCTTCCGTTGCTGAGAGCAAGATCGGGTAACAGCTCAGGAGAGCGGTCAAAGAAGATCCATCCAGGGACTAACTGGTCGGGCTCACCCCGAAGCGCCCTAGGTCCCCGTCAGTCATCCGCAGGTAGCTGATGCCTGCCCAGCGTCCGCAGATATGCGGCAAAACCGTGCGGCGCCCTCGCCTGGATCCGGCCTGAGGTTAGCACTCGCATACTGTCGGTGGCAGTCACGGTGAAAGCGCGGCTCCGAAGGCTTTGCACCAGGGTCCGGTCCTCGTGCGAGACGAGTTTCGGGAATCCTCCGGCGGCCAGGTAGGCAGAGGCCCTGACACCGAAGTTGGCGCCGTAGATGTGCGGGTGGTCCTCCTCGAAGGGGTGGCGTTGCAGCCAGCGCCGCAGCAGCTCCGGGTCCATCCCTGCGGGGTCCGGTTCCACCGAACCCAATACGGCGTCGGCTCCGGCCTCGGCGAACTCCAGCTGGCGGACCAGCCAATGTTCCGGAACCCGCGAGTCGGCATCAGTGTTGGCCAGCCACGTCCGGCCCGCCCACGGCGGCGGGGTCCACCGCTTGCCGGGCGGCCGCCGCCGGGGTGAGCCGATGCCGGCGGCCCGGGCCCCGGCCGCCCGGCTGGCTCCGGCGCTGTGGAAGTCCACTTCGAGGGCACTAAAACGCCCGTCCGTGGCAGTGTAGCGTGCCGTGATGCCGGCAGACCCGTCGGTGCAGCCGTCCAGCACAACTGTCACGCCAACTTCCACGTCGGGCCGGATCCGGTGCAGCGCGTCGGCGGCGCACTGCACCGCCAACAGGGCATCGTCGAGGTGCTGGTCTTCGTTGTGGGCAGGAATCACCACAGCGATCCGGTCGATGCCGCATCCGCGGGGCAGCGGCAGCGCATGGGCGGCCATTCCGCCTAACCCTCCGGGCCCGGAACGACGGCGGTTTCCAGCGGAGCGGTCAGGACCTCCAGGATGAAGTCACGTTCGCGATACAGTCCGGCGTCGCTCCAGCCGAGTTGGCGGCGTGCTGCGGCGTGCACTGCGTCGCCGTCGAGCTCCCAGCCGGAGATCGGATGACGCCAGTGGCACAGGACCAGGGAGCCGCCGGGCAGGAGCGCGGCCTCGACCCGGGCGAACAGCCCGGCCAGCTCACCGGCTGCGAGGTAGTAGCCCACCTCGGAGACCACAATCAGGTCGAACCGGCCGTCCGGCCACTCCCGCGGGACAGTGAGCTGGCGGGTCCGGGCAGCGGGCAGGTGGTCGAGGCGCCGGGCGGCGTGGGCCAACGCGGCGCTGCTCGCGTCGACAGCCAGGAACGTGGTGCAGCGTTGTGCGAGTTCCGCGCTGAGCGTCCCGATCGAGCAGCCGACCTCCAGCCCTGCGGTATATACCTCGCCGGGCAGGGCGGCGAGGGTAAGCGAGCGTTTTCGCTGTTCGTACCAGCTGGTGGTGTACTCCCAGGGGTCGTCGGTTTCGGTGTGGACAGCATCAAAAACGCCTTCGGCGTCGGCGGCGGCGTAGGCGCCGGTGGCTCCAGTGGGGCGCTGCCAGGCGAACGTCTCAAATGGCCGTTCGAAGTGGCCCAGGAAGGCCGGCGAAAGCAGCGCCTCGTCCCCTGGCTGACCGGAGAGTGCCTGGACCTGCGACGAGTGGGCAGCCATCGCCGCGGCCTTGGCCCGTTGTTCCGCGGGATCCAGCGGCAGGCGCAGCCACGACTGCCATGCGGGGTCCGTGGCGTCCGCCCAGAGCCAGTACCAGATGGGGTATTCCAGCAGCCCGTGGCCGCCGGCATTGGCGGCCTCGGCCGCGGCGGCGCCCAATTCTTCGTGGTCTGTGTGGCCGTCGTGCCGGTACGGGGCCACGAGCGTAATGCCGGCCGGGGGCAGCCCCGAGGCGGCAGTTGCCTCGGCGATCGCGCGCTGGAGTGCCGCGCGCAGCTCTTCCCGGTGGTCGGCGAGCCTGCCGTCCGGTAGCCCGAGGAAACGCCACTCCGGTTCCGGCAGCAGGCGCTCGAGAGCACCGCCGAATTCTTTGAGCCGCACGCCGGCGAGCTGTTCCGGCGTCGTGCTGGGAGAGTCCGGGTGGGAGGACTCCCCGGCCGTGCACAACAGGACAGTGACGCGTGCGCCGAGCCGTTCGAGCCGAGCCATCAGACCGCCGGCACCAAGGGATTCGTCGTCCGGATGCGCGGCCAGGACAATAACCACCCGGCCGGCACCCTCCCCCGGCTCAAGCAGCAGCTCCGGCCGGGCAACCAGCCCGCTGGCCGCCCAGGCGGCCTCGCTGGTCCCGGCGTCCTGATGGGTGAAGCTCACCATGGGTGGTCCCCTTTGAGCGTGCGGGCACCGAGTTGCGCGTCGTCGCGCATGGTGTGGTGCTGGCGGATGTACAGCGAGAGGTCAGCCATACGCTTCCCATAGACGGGATCGAACGCGAGCGGGGCGGGCCCGAGATTCTGGCTGACAAGGGCCTGGATGTGTTCGACGGCGGTGGCCACCTGTCCGCGGACGCGCAGGGCCTCGCTCCAGGCGCCGCTGCCCGAGAGTTCCCCGGCATCAATTGCCTCCGCCGTCCGGGCCAGGTAACCGGTCAGGGCCGTCAGGGTACGGTCAATCTCGCCGAGGTGGGCGAGCGCGAGCTGGTCCGGTTTGCGGCCGCCGTCGGACGCCGCAACCAAAGCCTCCTTGAACCCGCGGGCCACCGCGACGGCGCCGCCCAGCCAGCAGGCCGCAACGCCCATGCCGCCCCAAGCGAAGCCGGGCCGGCGGTAATACCAGCCGGCGGCGCCCAGTGGCACGGCCGGAACGGCGTCGAAGCGCACTGTGCCGCTGGGGATTTCCCGGAGCCCCAGGCTGCTCCACCGCGGGTCTTCGAAGCTGACGCCCTGGGCATGGAGGTCCACTGCGAAAGCCGCCCTGCCGCCGTCGTCCAGGTGGGCGGTCACGACGGCGTGGTCCAGCTGGGCAGCCAGCGAGCACCATGGTTTGGCGCCGTGCAGCAGGAAACTGCCGTCAGTGGCTTTGGCCTCGAGCCGCAGGCCTGCCGCTTCGGCGGCAAACACACCCCAGGCGCCGGCGTCCGGGCCGTTCCGGTCCGGCAGCGCCGCGTGGCGGGCCGCTTGGCTGCCTGCGGCCAGGGCGGCGGACTGGGCGAGGATTGCCGCCGCGTCCAGATGCGGTTCAATGGCCCGTCCAGCCGCAACGTCGACGGCCGTGACGGAAGCCAACATTTCCCAGAGGAACGCCGTCCCTCCCTCGCCGGGGTTCGGTGCGGTTTCGGCTGCGGATTTGGCCAGCTCCAGCAGGGCCGGGACGTCGCCGACGGCGGACCGGGCTTCCGCCAGCAGGGGGCCGAGGCCGGCCAGGCGCTCCGGCCCGGAGCTTATCCGCACGGCCAGGGGCTGCTGGGAGGGTGGCTTCCGGTTCATTCGGGCCTGTTCTCCTTCGAATGGTGTCTGGTGCTTTGTCGTCCGCGCCTGCCGGCCGGACAACTGTTCGGCATAGGGCGACTCGCTCAGTAAATCTAAGCACACTTAGCACTTTTCGGATTCCGGCGTCAGTTCCGGCGCCGGCGGGAGGCCCCCCGCTGCTACAACACCCGCGCGAGGGCGAAGCCGTCCCAGCCTTTGGTGCCCACCGTCTGGATCACGGTGCCGTCCAGCCTCGGATCCTGGCCCAGCATGTCCAGGGCGCTGATGATCCCCCGGGCAGTGACGGGGTCCAGGGCGGGGTCCAGCACGGCACCCTCCCACACCATGTTGTCCATCACGATGGCCGTGCCGGGCCTGCCGAGGCGGATGGCCCAGTCGAGGTAGTGCGGGTTGTTTTCCTTGTCCGCGTCGATGAAAACGAAATCAAAGGGCTCAACGTCCTCGTCGGCGAGACCTCGCAGCGTCGCAAGCGCGAGCCCGGTCCGGATCTCCACCAGGTGGCCCAGGCCGGCGGCGTCCACATTGGCGCGGGCCACGCGGGCATGTTCGGGCAGGTATTCACAGCTGAGCAGCCGCCCGCCGTCGGGCAGTCCCTGTGCCATCCAGATGGTACTGAACCCCGCCAGGGTCCCGATTTCCAGCACGCGCCGGGCGCCGGAGAGCTGAACGAGGAGTTTGAGCAGTTTCCCGGCGTTGGGGGCCACCTCGATGGGCGGCATCCCCGCCTCAAGCGCCGTGGTGAGGGCGCGTTTGAGGGAGTTGTCCGCCCGGACCACAACGGCGGACAGGAAGTCTTCGACGGCGGACCAGCGGGCGGTGGGCTGATGCTCGAACATTGCCCCAGTCTTTCAGCTGCCCCGCCCCGGCGGTAGGCCCGACGGGGCCTGTTCCTAGCCGGCTGCCGGGCTTGAGGCGCCCCCGATGGCTTCTTCCAACCGGTCGAGCTTTCCGGTCAGTTCGCCCGTAAAGCCCGGGCGAATGTCCGCTTTGATGACCAGCGAGACCCTGCTGCCGTAGCGGCCGACAGCCTCGGTAGCGCGCTTGACGACGTCGAAGACTTCATCCCACTCGCCCTCGATTGTGGTGAACATCGAGTCCGTGTGGTTCGGCAGGCCCGACTCCCGCACGATCCGGACCGCTTCGGCGACGGCGTCGTGCACCGATGCCTCGTCCGAAGCGATGGCCCGGGAACCGGCTTCCGGGCCATCGGCCGTTCGCGCGGGACGGCCGGAGGGTGCGACGGAGAATGCAAGCAACATGGGCCCAGTCTTTCACGTACGCCGCCGCCCCGCGGCATGGCTGGCGGGCGGGGGCGTCAGGGGCCCGGACCGGAACCCGGACCGGGCCCCGGAACCCGCCCCCCGGCCGCTACCGCTGCCGCGCATACCGTCACATTCCCGCCTACCCGGGAGTAACCTCCCCGCCCCGGGTGCGCGTTGCTACCCTAAGCAAATGAACCGGGCAGCAGACCGCAAACCGCTCCGCGCTGATGCCGCGCGGAACGTGGACAAGATCATCACGGCCGCCCGCCTGTGCTTCCGTGAGCACGGCCCGGAAGTCCCGCTGCAGACCATCGCCGTGACCGCAGGAGTCGGCCCGGCGACGCTCTTCCGGAACTTCGCCGACAAGGAAGAACTGGTCCTCGCCGCACTGCACCGCCAGCTCGGTTTGCTGGTGGACCCGGTCATCGAGGAGGCCCTGGCCGGTCCCGACGCCGCCGACGGCCTCTTCCGTGTTATTGACGCGCTGATGGGCGTCGCTAGCGAAGAAGCCAACCTGCTTGGTGCCGTCGCTGGCCGGCGCGGGCTGCTGACCGGCATTACGGGGGACTTGATTGAGTCCGTCGCCGTGCTCCTGGGCCGCGGACAGGGCCAGGGTACGCTGCGCAGCGACATTTCGATGACCGACCTGATCCGGCTGCTGGCCATGCTGATTGGCGTGGTGGACACCATGGAGGCGGGTTCGGATGCCTGGCGCCGTGCGGCCGCCCTCGTCGAGGACGCGATCCGTTCGGAACGCCCCCACCGGCCGCTGCCGCCGCAGGCGCCCCTGCCGGGAACAGCCTTCGACTCCGTCCTTGGCTAGGGCCCGGCCTTGGCCTTGGCCCGGAATGCCTCAGGGCTGCGGGGCGGGTTCCAGCTGGCGCCGGCTAACGAGCCAGCCGTCCAGTTCCGCGGCGCTGACCGGGAGCGAGACATAGTGTCCTTGGGCGTTGTTGCAGCCGAGCTCCTTGAGTTCGTCCTGTGTCTGCCTGGTTTCCACGCCCTCGGCGACGATCCGCAGTCCCAGGCTGTGTGCCAGGGCGATGGTGGACGCCACAAGGGCCGAGGCCCGGGGGTCCGTGCCCATCGGCTGCACGAACGACTGGTCGAGCTTCAGCTCGTCGATGGGCAGCTCGCGCAGATAAGCCAGGGAACTGTAGCCCGTGCCAAAGTCATCGACGGCAATCTGAATACCGTTGCCCCTGAGTTCGGTCAGAATTCCCCGCGCGCGGTCACGGTCGGCCATCAGGAAGTCCTCGGTTATTTCCAGGATCAAGGCACTGGCCGGGAGCTGCCGCTCATGCAGCATGGCACTGATCCGGCGGGGAAGCCCGACGTCGACCAGCGAACTCGCGGAGATGTTGACTGCAACCGTGAGCTTCGCCTGTCGAGAAGACCACTGAGCGGCTTGATCCAGCGCCTTCTGCAGCACGACCAGCGTGAGGTCATGCATCAGGCCGCATTCTTCCGCGAGGTCCAGGAAGTCAGCGGGCATCAGCAGCCCCCGGGCGGGATGGTCCCAGCGCACCAGGGCCTCGACCCCGTGGATCTCGTTCGTGGCGAGATCGATTTGGGGCTGGTAATGCAATACCAGCTGATCGAGGACCAATGCGGTGCGTAGTTCCTGGATGGTGCGCAGCCGCAACTCGCCCTGCCGGTCATCGTCCTGATGGTATAACTGGTGCCCGCTTCGGGCCGTCTTGGCCCGGTACATGGCAAGGTCTGCCTTGCGAAGGAGTGAGTTGGCGTCGGCCCCATGGCCCGGGAAGAGCGCAACGCCGATGCTGACGCTGGTCCGCAGTTCAATCCCGGCTACCGGGAACCCCCCGGCCAGCGCATCGCGGATCTTGCGGGCCACAGCGTCGGCTTCGTCGGCGCTGCTGCCATTCAGAAGCACCGCGAACTCATCACCGCCCAGCCGGGCCAGCAGGTCACCGGTGCGAAGCGACCGCGACAACCGTTCCCCGACCTGGACCAGCAGGCGGTCGCCGGCCTCGTGGCCCAGACTGTCATTGATTTCCTTGAAGCGGTCCAGATCAAGCAACAGCAGCGCACCGCTGCGCTTGCCGGCGCCGGCACCGGCGGCGGCGGCACCGGCGGCGGCGGCCAATCGTTGCACACAATCATCGTGGAACGCCCGCCGGTTAAGCAGCCCGGTCAAATCATCCGTCCGGGCCAATCTGCGCAAGAGTCGGTGGCGGAATGCCATCGGCACGGCCGCGAGGACCAGGGTGGCGCTGGCTAACACCAGCGCGTAGACCGGCACGTGTTGCTCGCTCCCCAGCAGCAGAACCGCCAACGCCGCCGCTGTCGCCGCTCCGGGCAGCAGAAGCGCCTGATGGGCCGTTCGCCGGCGCCGGCGCGGTTGCCCGGCACGGGAGGCCCGGTCAACCCACACGGCTATCAGTGCGATCCCGACGGCCCAGGCCATGTCCAGAGCTGACCCCACCGAATATGCTCCCGATGCTTCCCCCAGCGCAAACACAACATCCGCTGCAGCGAAGATGAGCAAACCAACCACGAGCGGAGCCCAGTGTCCGTCCGTTTCACCCCGGGCCGCGAAAATGGCCGCAACCACGGCAATAAGCATCAGGTCAAAGAGCGGATACGCGACGGCAATCACGGTCCGGGCAGAGAGGCCAGCTTCGCCTGAGGACCCCACCACGGGTTCAAGGACTACCGCCAACACCGTGGCTGCCCCGCAGGCGGCAACAGCGCTGTCGAGGAAAACGGGCCACGCAGCTCCATGCAGCCTCTTTCCCACAACAACGATCAAAGCCAGCAGCATCAGGGCATAAAAGAGCATGTATCCAAGGTCTGCCAGCGAAGGCGAAGGCAAAACACCGGATTCGTCCTGCGCCAAGGTGTAATACGTATCCCCCGCCACAGTCGCCGTCACCGCAACCGTAGCCAGTGCGTACTCGATCCGCACTCCGGCGGACCGGTGCAGTGCCAGCCAGCACACTGCAGCCGTTGTCCACCCCGTAGCCGCCGCCAGCCAGCCATCAACTACGGCGTCGAAGCCCTCGCCATGCAGAAGCCGGCCCGCGAGATAACCGGCCAAGGCCAGTGTCATCACAACGACGGGCAGTCCGGTCCTCCGGAAAACCATGCCTGCAGCCGGCCAGTCAGCTCGTTTCAAAATTCTCCCAAAGGTCCGGGTCACCTTACCAACCCCAGCCCCATCGACCATTCGTTCGCAGGCGGCATTTTGGTAACAGCTGCCAGCCGGTACGGCTAGTTCCAGCCCAGCAGCCTCAGTATTGCTGCTGCGCCGGCTCCGGCCAGGACGACCACGAGAAAGGGTGCCCGGAGCACCAGGGCGAGGCCCGCCGCAGCCAATGCCCCCAGCCGTGCATCCAGCGCCAGCGTCTGGCCCGAGGCCACGGTATTAACAATGGCCAGGGAGGCCAGCAGCCCGATCGTCATGGTGCCGGCGATCCGGGACATCCGGGGGTCACGGAGCACGCTGGCCGGGACCAGATATCCCAGCAGTTTCCACGCGTAGGCCAGCAGACAGGAAAGCAGCAGCCACATCCACAGGCTCATGCGGTATCCCCTGCCGGGCGCACCCGTGCGTCCGGGTGGTCCGCATAAGGGTCCACGTCCGGTTCCAGTCCTTCGTCGCTGCGGCCATTACTGAACCAGCCGATTGCCGCCGCAACCACGGCGGCCACCAGGATCGGCACCCCGGCGGGCACCAATGGTACCGCCAGCACAGTGGCCAGGGCACAGACGACGGCGATCGCCACAGGTTCGCGGCCCTTGAGCCGGGGCCACAACAGGCCCAGGAACGCCGCCACGGCAGCGCCGTCGAGGCCCCACTGTTTGGGATCGCCGAGCGCCCCGCCTGCCAGGGCGCCCACGGCGGTGAACAGGTTCCAGAGAACGAAGATGCCAACGCCCGCGGTCCAGAAGCCACGCTTGCGCTCCAGCGGATCAGTTTGACCGGTGCTGGTGGCGGTCGACTCGTCGATGGTGACGTGGGCGGCCGCAAACCGCAGCCAGCCCCGCGGCGCCAGCAGTGCGTTGATCTGCATGCCGTAAATCCCGTTACGCATGCCCAACAGGGTGGCCGCCCCCATCGCGGCGACCGCGGAGCCGCCCCCGGCTACCACACCGATAAACGCGAATTGTGAGCCGCCGCTGAACAGCAGCAGGCTCAGGGCCATAGTCTGCCAAAAGTCAAGGCCTGATGTAACGGACAGCGCTCCGAAAGAGACGCCGTAGAGTCCGGTGGCGATGCTGATGGAGAGCCCCACCCGCACGGCCGGGGACTGCAGAAGCCTCACCGCCGGGCCTGTTGCTGCCGGGCCCGTTGCGCCGGTGCGGTTTTCCGCAAGCTCCAGGCCCAGGCAATCAGCGGCGCCTGCAGCGGCAACCGCAGGGTGTGCGTGCGGCGCCGGGCGGGGGTCCCGCCCGGGCCGTAGGCCTTTCGCAGGGCGTCGAGGTGTCCGGCGAGGAAAAGGGTGAACATGGCCGTCACACATCCGGCCGCGGCGCGACGTGTCACCGGGACCAGGAGCCCCACGGCGGCGGCCACTTCAAGCAGGCCGCTGAATGCGACCCATTCCTCCCGGGACAGGACCGCGAGGGGGCTGTTTGGCTTCCCGCCGCTGTCATCCCGGCACAGCGCATCGGGAACCACTGGCGCGAAGAAATCCGGATCATCAAAGTGCTTCGACGCGCTGGCCAGCAGCAGGACGCTCATCGCGACCGCGGAAAGTGTCTGGGTGTCCCGGCCGGACCAGCGAGATGGCATGGATTAACTCAATCACAGCCGCGGTCCCCCCGCTAACCGTGACTGGCTGCCTCAAAACAGGACTTTCTGCAGGGTGTCACGAGCGTCAATCGGGGTACGTTGTTGCGTATGGGCGCTGCGGTGGAAATGAAGGGCGTTGTGAAGCGGTTCGGGACCGTGCAGGCGCTGGACGGCTTGGACTTCGACGTGGCTGCCGGTGAGGTGCACGGTTTCCTCGGGCCCAACGGATCAGGCAAATCCACCACCTTGCGGCTGCTGCTGGGTCTGCTGCGCTCCAATGCCGGTTCCATCCGGGTGCTGGGACTCGACCCCTGGCGTGAGGTATCGACCTTGCACCGCCGGTTGGCCTACGTCCCCGGGGACGTAGCACTGTGGCCGAACCTGACAGGCGGGGAGATCATCGACCTGCTGGGCCGGCTTCAGGGCGGGCAGGACCGCGCACGCCGGGATCAGCTCCTGGACCTGTTCGAACTGGACCCCAGCAAGAGGGCCCGGGCGTACTCCAAGGGAAACCGCCAGAAAGTGGCCCTTGTTGCTGCCCTGGCCACCGATGCTGAACTTTTCCTGCTGGACGAGCCGACGAGCGGGCTGGACCCGCTGATGGCGGACGTATTCCGCAGCTGCGTCCGCGAACTGCGCACGCAGGGGAGAACAGTGGTGCTGAGCAGCCATATCCTCAGTGAGGCCGAGGCACTTTCGGACCGGGTCAGCATTATCCGGTCCGGGCGGCTGGTGGAGACCGGCCCGCTGGAGCAACTGCGGCATCTCACCCGAACTTCGGTCACCGCCGACGTCGCCACGGTGCCGCCCGGACTCGAACTCCTGCCCGGTGTCCACGACGTCGTCGTAACGGACCACCGGGTCAACGCCCAAGTCGAGCCGGCCGGCCTGAACCACCTGATGCAGGCACTGACGACGGCGGGACTGAGGTCCCTCACAAGCCAGCCGCCAACGCTCGAGGACCTGTTCCTGCGCCACTATGGTGCCGGCACTGCCGGGGATTCGGCGGCGGCGTCCGGCGCCCCGCCCGGACAGCCCGGCTCCGGTGCCCCTGCCAGGCCGGGCCGACGGCGGGCCGGCGATGCCTGAGACCCTGGCCGGAACCGGCGTCCTGATCCGTCTCGGGCTGCGGCGGGACCGCTGGATGCTGCCTGCGTGGATCGTCGGTTTCGCCTTGACCGCCTACTCGACCGCGCGTGCCGGAGTCGAGCTCTACCCCGATGCCACGAGCCGCATCGAGGCCTCCACCGCCCTGAACGCGACCGCCTCCATGGTGGCCATGTTCGGGCGGATCTACGACCCCGGCTCGATCGGTGCGCTGTCGCTCATCAAATACACCGCGTTTATGGCCGCCATCCTGGCCGTCCTGATGATCGTCCTCACCGTCCGTCACACCCGCGGGGACGAGGAGAGCGGACGCCTGGAACTGCTCGGCGGCGGGCGGCTGGGGCGAGACGCACCGCTGGCGGCGGCCCTCACGATCAGCCTGGGGGCCAACGTGCTGCTCGGGTTGCTCTCGGCAGCCGCGCTGGCCGCCGGCGGACTGCCGGCGGCCGGTTCCTTCGCCTTCGGCCTGGGCTGGGCCGCCACCGGGATGGTATTCAGCGCCGTGGCCGGCGTGGCGGCACAGCTCACCGCCAGCGCCCGGGCCGCGACCGGGATCAGTGTCAGTATCGTCGCAGTGACCTATGCTTTGCGCGCTGTCGGAGACCTCGCCGAGCCGGGGCCCTCGGCGCTCTCCTGGCTCTCGCCCATCGGGTGGAACCAGCAGATCCGGGCGTTCGCCGGAGACCGCTGGTGGGTGCTGGCGCTGCCTGTTGCACTCTCTCTCGTGCTGGTTCCGGCGGCATTCGCGCTTCGGGCACGGCGGGATCTGGGAGCCGGGATCGCTGCCGGGCGTCCCGGACCTGCCGTAGGCTCGCTCTCCGGCGTCTGGGGCCTGGCCGTAAGGCTGCAGTACCGCGTACTTTTAGGCTGGGCCGTGGCGTTCGTGATTTTCGGCGTTGTCATCGGTTCCCTGGTCTCCAATGTGGCAGAGCTGCTGAGTTCACCAAACGCCCAGGACCTTATCAAGCTGCTGGGCGGCCCCCGCGCTTTGACGGAGGCCTTCCTGGCCGCGGAAATCAGCATCATGGGTCTACTGGCGGCCGCCTACGGGGTATCGGCGGCGAACCATCTGCGCAGCGAGGAAGCCGCGGGCCATACCGAAGTCCTGCTGGGCACGGCCACTACCCGGTTCCGGTGGGCGGGCAGCCACTTCACCTTTGCGTTGGCCGGCGTCGTTTTGCTGCTCTTTCTGGCGGGCCTGTCGATTGGTGCCGGAGCCGCCTTCGCCGTCAACGATGCCTCCCTGCTGGGCCGCAGCACCGTTGCCGCTTTGGCCCAGGTGCCGGCCGCATGGGTTGTTACCAGCCTCGCTCTGGCGGTGTTCGGCTGGGCGCCTCGGCTGACCGGGGCGGCCTGGGGCCTCCTGCTGGCGTTCGTCGCCTTGGGAGAGTTCGGGGTGCTGTGGAACGCCCCGAATTGGCTGATGGACCTCTCCCCGTTCAGGCATTCCCCGCTGCTCCCGGTGGGATCCGGGGATGGTGCGGCGCTGGGTGTCCTGACCGTGGCAGCGGCCGTGCTTGCTGCGTTCGGGTTCGCCGGCTGGCGGCGCCGGGACCTTGCAGCGTAGCCTCCCCTGTTCCCTTGGGCTGAGGCGCAAAGACCAGCGGGAGCTACCCGTGCAAGCCGAGGCTCCGCGACCCGGCCGAGAGCTGCGCCAGGACCTGCCCGGGCCGGTTGGTGGTGACCTCGTGGATCCCAAGCTCCTGGCACAAGGCGACGTCGGCTTCCGAATCCACCGTCCACACCCGGAACCGCCGGCCGGAGTTGAGCCAGCGCCGGATGGTCCGGGAATGGCCCCGGACATAGTCGATGCCCGGGCCGGCCAGCCCGGTCTCGCAGTCATCCAGGATCCGTTCGGCTTCCGTTTGCGCGGCCTTCATCACATTGGCGAGCGCTCCGCCGGTGAGCGCCCCGAGGCCCAGCTCCTCGCGGAGCTCCTCGACGTCGACGTCGTCCACAAGCTGGCACACGGCGGCGGACGGGACGGTTCCCAGCAGGTGCTTCACGGAGTCCGGGCTGAAGCTCATAAAAGACACCACGATGTTCCCGAGCCGGGACGTCGCCGGATCCCAGCCTTCGGCCGTGAGGATTTCCAGGACACGGTCTTCGAGCTTGAGCTGAAAGGGACTCGGGTGTTTGAGTTCAATTGCCAGCCCGATCTCCCGGCCTGCTGTCCGCAGGAGGGCCAGCAACTCCGGGAGCGTCAGCAGCTGGGCTGATCTACTGCCGTATTCTTCCGGGATCCTGGCGCCCTTCCAGGAGGAAAAGTCCAGCGCCCGGAGCTCCTCGAGGGTCCTGTCCGCCACGGCTCCGGTGCCATCCGAGGTGCGGTCCAGGGTTGAGTCGTGCAGCAGTACAGCGTGCTGGTCCCTGGTGAGGTGGATATCGCACTCCACACCGTCGGCGCCGTCGGCAATTGCCTGCAGGTAGGCCGCCCGGGTGTGCTCAGCGAACGCCGCACTGGAACCACGGTGGGCGTAGACCAGCGGACGGGTTGCGGTGGACTCGGCAGTCGTCATGCTGACACGTTAGCGGACGGCCACCGCCCAAGCCGGGCTAGGCTGGGCACATGCAGGTGAAATCTAAGCCAACTACCCGCGCGGAGGGCCCCGCCGGCGCCAACGCGCCCGCAGTCGGCCGCCCCAGCCGCCGCCAATCCATGGCAGGGAGCGACGCCGCGAAAGAATCCGCGCTCCGGCGGATGAAGCTGCTGGCGCTCTCACTGTTGGTTTTGATGGCCATCATCTTTGTGGTCGCCTTCGCCCTGCAGAAGCAGTACCCCTGGCTCGAATACGTCCGGGCTGCGGCCGAGGGCGGTATGGTGGGCGCCCTCGCCGACTGGTTCGCGGTGACGGCCCTGTTCAAGTACCCGATGGGCTTGAAAATCCCGCACACCGCCATCATTCCGCAGCGCAAGGACCAGATTGGCGCCTCGCTGGGTGAATTCGTGGAAACCAACTTCCTTTCCGAGCAGGTGGTCCAGGAGAAACTGGCCTCGGTGGACATCGCCCGCAAAGCCGGAGCTTGGCTCTCCGGGCCCGGCGGCGCGGAGCGGGTGGCCAAGGAAGGTGCCGCCGTCATCCGCGGGGCCTTTACCGTGCTCAACGACGACGACGTCCAGGCCGTGATCGAGGGCATGGTCCGCCGGCATCTGCTCGCTCCGCCGTGGGGTCCCCCGGTGGGCCGGGTCGCCGAGCGGATCTTCGACGACGGCCATCACCACGCCTTGGTGGACGTGCTCGTGGACCGAACCGTGGACTGGGTGCGGGACAACCAGGAGACGGTCAACCGGGTGGTGACTGACCGGTCCCCGACGTGGGTGCCGTCGTTCGTCGACGGACTCGTAGGCGACAAGGTCTACGTCGAGATCCTCAAATTCACCCGCGCTGTGCAGACCGACCCGCAGCACCAGGTCCGCCGGTCGATCGACACGTACCTCAAGGATCTGGCACAGGACCTGCAGCACGATCCGGTTATGATTGCCCGGGCCGAAGGCATCAAGGCCCAAGTCCTGGGAGATCCGGAAATTCGGGAACTCGCCTCCCGAACCTGGGGCACCATCAAGGCCGCGCTGCTCTCCGCCGTCGACGATCCGCACAGCGAACTGACCGTCAGGTTCAAAGCCGCCGTGCATGACTTCGGCACCCGGCTCGTTGTCGACGGCGAACTGGCCGGCAAGGTGAACAGGTGGATCGGGGACGCCGCCGGGTATCTCGTCAAGACGTACCGCTCGGACATCGCAGGTGTGATCACCGATACCGTATCCCGCTGGGATGCCGAGGAAACCTCGCAAAAGATCGAGCTTCAGATCGGCAAGGACCTGCAGTTCATCCGAATTAACGGCACCGTGGTGGGCGCCCTTGCCGGCCTCGCGATTTTTGCTGTGGCCCACCTGGTCTTCGGCTAAGCGAAGCTTTCCAGCTCCACGCCTGCGCTTTCGAGGGCCGCGCGGATCGCGGCGGCGGTTTCGACCGACCCGGGCGTGTCACCGTGGATGCACAGCGAGTGCGGTTCGATCCTGAGCACCGTCCCGTCCACAGCTTCGACCTCGCCTTCGACGGCAAGGCGCACGGCCCGTTCCTGGATCCGGCCGAGGTCCTCCAGCAGTGCACCATCCTGCGAGCGCGGCAGCAGGGTGCCGTCGGGCAGGTAGGCGCGGTCGGCGAAGGCCTCGGTAAAGACCGGATGGCCGGCTTCTTGGGCGATCCCGAGCAGGGCGGAGCCCGGGAAGCCCAGCACGGCAAGCCCCGGATCGTAGGCCTGGATGGCCGCGACGACTGCCGAAGCCTGCTCGGCGTCGCGCACTGTCCGGTCGTAGAGTGCCCCGTGCAGCTTGATGTAGTCCACCGAGGCGCCGACGGCGTGCGCCACCCCGTCCAAGGCGCCGAGCTGGTACAGCACGGCGCCGAAGAGATCATCGAACGTCATGTCCAGGGCCCGGAGCCCGAATCCGGCCATGTCCGGGTAGCCCAGGTGAGCGCCCACCCGCACGTCGGACTCGTAGGCCGCCCGGCAGGTGTCCAGCATGGTCACGGGGTCCCCGGCGTGCAGCCCGCAGGCCACGCTGGCGCTCGTCAGAAGCGGAAACATCGCGGCGTCGTCGCCCATGGTCCACGTCCCGAAGGACTCCCCCAAGTCAGCGTTCAAATCCAAAACGTGCCGCCTTTCTGCGCTGAATCGTCCTTGCTGTCCTTTGTGTCAGCCGGGGCTGCTGCCGGGCCGTCCAGCTCCGCGGTCGCTCCCAGTTCGCCGGGGATCACGAGGGGCAGCGGTCCGAACGCTTCCTTGGCATTGGCCACCACGGCCCGTCCCATCATCCGGTTGCCGACCCCGCCCACGACGGCCCCGACGCCGAACGGCAGGGCCCGGCCCAGCAAGGCACCGCCTTGGCGCCTGAGCAGGCTCCGGAGGAAAGCCCGCTGGATCCGTTCACGAACCTGGCCGAAGCCAACAAGCGGTGCCCGGCGTGCGAACAGTGTGCCCCACGCCTGGGTGGGCCCGCCGCCCTGCCCGGTGGCTTGGCCGCTCAGGGAACTCAACAGCGCGGTGCCTTCCTCGCCGAGCATTACGGCCATGACCAGTGTGCTGGCCTTCTCCGGATCCACCATCCGCACGCCGTGAAGTTCGGCGAGAGAGGTGGCAAAAAGTGCTGTGGCCTCCAGGAAACCGGCGGTCGCGGCGGCCGAGAGGCCCAGTGCGGCCACAGTCCCGACGCCGGGAATCACGGCCGCCCCGCCCACAAGCGCGCCGCCGCCGGTGACGGCAATGAGGTAGTCCCGTTCCAGGGTTGCGGCCAGCTGGGCCGCCGTGGCCCGCGGGTGCTTTCGCTGGAGCCGGCGAAGGTTCGCCAGGATCAAGGGGCGCTGGATTTCAACGGCCCGCAGGAGCACGTTGTGCACACCTGCCCGGGGTTTGCCCTCGGCGTCGAACATCGCGTTGTGTGCTGACTGCTGGGCAATTTTCATTGCCGGGTTGCCTCGCTTGGCCATCATCGCCTCTCATCGGAACCGTCACTGCTGTGGATTCAAGCCTTAACACTAGGCCACAGCGGCGCCGCCGGTAGAGGCGGACGATGGCCCGGGCGGGCAGTTGAGGGCGGATCGGCGGCGCCTGTCCGCCCTCAACTGCCGCGAAGAACTGCCCGGTTTAGCGCGGGGTCCGGATGAGCTTCTTATTGACGAACTCATTCATGCCGAACCGTGCCAGCTCGCGCCCGACGCCCGAACGCTTCACACCACCGAAGGGCAGATCCGCCTGGGTTTCGGCCACGGAATTGATAAAGACCATGCCGGTGTCCAGCCGATCGGCCACCGCCTTGGCCTTCTCGGCGTCGGCACTGAAGACCGCACCGCCGAGCCCGTACGGGGACCCGTTGGCCAGTTCAATGGCCTCCTCAACGCTGGCGACCTTGTAGACGACGGCCGCCGGGCCGAAGAGTTCTTCGGAGAACGCCCGCATCCCGGGGGTCACATCCGTCAGCACCGTGGGCTCCACGAAGGCGCCGGGGCCATCGATGTGGTGTCCGCCGGTCCGCAGGGTAGCGCCCTTGTCCACGGCGTCCTGGATCTGCTCGATGAGGCCGTCCGCGGCGCTCTGTGAGGAGAGCGGCCCGAAGCGGGTGTCGGCGAGCAAGGGATCACCGTGCTTGACCGCGGACATCCGCGCAGTGAACTTCTCCACAAAAGCCTCGTACAGGTCCTCAAGGATGATAAAACGCTTCGAAGCCGTGCAGGCCTGGCCGGCGTTCCCGATCCGTCCGCTGACCGCTGCCTTTACCGTGGCGTCCAGGTCGTCTGAGTCGAGGACGATAAACGGATCACTGCCACCGAGTTCGAGCACATACTTCTTCAGGTTGCGGCCGGCCACCTCGGCGACTGCTGAGCCGGCCCGCTCGCTTCCGGTCAGGGAGACACCCTGGACCCGGTCATCGGCGACGACTTCGGCAACCTGTTCGTTGCTCAGGAAAACGTTGAGGTAGACACCCTCCGGGAGCCCGGCATCCTTGAAAATCTGTTCAATGGCAAGGGCGGACTGGGGGCAGCTGCCGGCATGCTTGAGCAGGATGGTGTTGCCGAGGACCAGGTTGGGGGCGGCGAACCGGGCCACTTGGTAGTACGGGTAGTTCCACGGCATGATGCCCAGGAGCGGCCCGACCGGTGCTGAGCGGACGATTGCTTCGCCGCCGCCTTTAACATCAAGCAGTTCGTCTTCGAGGAAGGCCGGGCCCTCTTCGGCGTAGTACGAGTAGATGTCGGCCACCAGGCCCACTTCGCCCCGGGACTGGGCCAAGGGCTTGCCCATCTCCGTGGCGATCAGACGGGCCAGTTCGTCCTGTCGTTCCCGGTACAGTTCGGCCACGCGGGCAATGACCGCGGCGCGGTCCGCTACGGGCGCAGCCTGCCAGGCCTGGAAGGCCTGCTTCGAGGCCGCGAGGGCATTCTCCACCTCATCCGCGGTAGCAAGCGGAAATTCCTTCAGCGTCTCTCCGGTCGCGGGGTTCACTGTCTTGTAAGCAGTCATTAATCCACCATCTCCGATTCTGGGTAGTCCGGCTCAATCGGGCCTGTGGCCGCCGCAGCAGAACTGCGTAGCGGCTTTCCGGCCCCGTGCGTCGGAACGGGGTGTCCTGGTTGGATTGCCCGTCCCGTTAGGCGACAACCCGGACACCGGCCCGCCTATTCCATCGGATTTTCCCGCCTGGAAACCGCCGCCCTCACGCGAAGTCGCAGCCTAAACTGGGACCATGCGCTCACCGAGGGCCCTGCGGCCCTTCGCACACCGGGAATACCGTGTGCTGATTACAGCACTGGCCATCTCCATTTTCGGCTCCGGAATGTGGGCCGTGGCGATGGTCTACGAGGTGATCGAGCTCGGCGGGGGGCCGTTGGAGCTCTCCCTCGTTGCGGCCGCCGGCAGCGCCGGACTCGTCGCGTTTTTGCTGATGGGCGGCATCGCCGCGGACCGGTTCCCGCAGCGGCTGCTCATCATCGCGGTGGAGGGGGCCAACCTGGCCGTCATCGCCACCATCAGCGGACTGGCCATGCTGGGCTGGCTGGAACTCTGGCATCTGGCGCTCGGCGGGTTTGTGCTCGGCGCCGGCGCAGCATTCTTCTTCCCCGCCTACTCCGCCATCCTCCCCCGGATCCTGCCGCCGGAGGACCTGCTCGCGGCTAACGGTTTGGAAGGGACCATGCGGCCGCTCCTGCAGCAGGCCACCGGCCCGGCCGTCGCGGGCATCCTGGTCGCAGCCCTCTCCCCCGCGCATGCAGTGACCGGGGTGGCGGTGTGCCACCTGCTGGCCCTCGCCGTCCTCAGCCTGCTCCGCCGCCAGCCCCGTCCGGATATGGACGGCGCTGGCGGCGGGGCAGGTTCCGGGACCGGCGAACGCGCCCCAACGTCCCTGCTGCAGGACCTCCGCGAAGGAGTCAGCTACACGGTCCGCACACCCTGGCTAATGTGGACCCTGCTGTGGGCCTGCATCTCCGTACTTTTCCTGATCGGCCCCATCGAGGTGCTCCTGCCGTTTGTGGTCCGCGACCAGCTCGGCGGCGACTCGCGCCAGTTCGGATTCCTGCTCGCGGTGATGGGCGTCGGCGGCGCCGCCGCGTCGCTGGCAACTGCTTCGTTCCCGCTGCCGCGCCGCTACCTGAGCGCGATGATGGTGAGCTGGGGCGCCGGGAGCCTGCCACTTGCCGCCGTCGGCATCATCGACAGCTTTTGGGCGCTGGCTGCCGCGCTCTTCGTCTTCGGTGCCACCGGCGGGATGGGCATGGTCATTTGGGGCACCCTGCTGCAGCGCCGGGTTCCCCCGCACCTGCTGGGCCGCGTCTCAAGCCTGGACTTCTTCGTCTCGCTGGCCCTGATGCCGGTCTCCATGGCCCTCGCCGGCCCGGCCGCCGAGGTGCTGCCGGTCGGGCTCATCTTCCTGGTGGCCGGGACCGTGTGTCCGGTTGTGGCGGTCATCGCACTGGCCGTCGCGAAGATGCCGGCCGACGAGATCGCCAACCCGCTCGACGACGGCCCGGAGCGCCTGGCTGGCGACGGGCACCTCGGCAGCAGCGGCGCCGCCGAACGGCAGCAGCAGGCCTAGCCGGCTGCGCGCACCATCGGCAGGGACGCCGTCGGCAGTCCGCTCGGGAAGATCGTGGGCTCCGGGACCGCCACCGGGGCCAGCGGCACCCGGACCGGATCACCGTCGACCGTAAACAGCTCGCCGCGGACGTCGATCTCGAGCGGTGGGCCCCCGCGCACCGTCAGGCTGATGGCACCCTGCTCCAGTTCAAGCTGCAGCAGCCGGCCCTGGATCTTCAGGTGGAACGAGAGCCCTTCCCAGCCAGCGGGCAGCCGCGGGTCGAAGTAGGGCACCGCACCCTGGTCCCGGAGGCCGGCGAAGCCGCTGACCAGCGAGCTCCACACGCCGCCGGTGGACGCGATGTGCACGCCGTCGATCGTGTTGCCGTGTGTGTCGTCCAGGTCGATGAACAACGCGTGCGTGAAGTGGTCCAGCGCGGCGTCGCCGTAGCCGACCTCGGCCGCCATGATGCCCTGCACACAGGCGGACAGGGTGGAGTCGCCGGTGGTGATCGGGTCGTAGAAATCGAAGGCGCGGCGCTTTTCCTCGGCCGTGAAGTCCTGCCACTGCAGGAACATGGCCAGCACGGTATCGGCCTGCTTCAGCACCTGGTGGCGGTAGATCACCAGCGGGTGGAAGTGCAGCAGCAGCGGGTACTTGGAACGCGGTGTCGTCCAGTCCCACGGCTCCAGGGTCATAAAGTCGTTGTCCTGAGCGTGGACCTGGAGGTCCTCGTCATAGGGCAGCTGCATCCGGTTGGCGGCCTGCTCCCACACCTGGCGTTCGGCATCGTCAATCCCGGGGTGATCCAGCGCCGCCGCCGCCCGCAGGTTAAAGCGCGCCATCACGTTGGTATAGACGTTGTCGTTGACAACGGCGGTGTACTCATCCGGGCCGGTGACGCCGTGAATATGGAACTGCCCGTCCTTGCCAAAGAAACCCAGGGACACCCACATCCGGGCGGTCTCGATCAGCAGCTCGGCGCCGAGGGTTTCCTGGAACTCCTGGTCGCCGCTGGCCCAGATGTAGCGGTTGGTCGCGAAGGCGATCGCGGCGGCGATGTGGAACTGGGCCGTGCCGGCGGCGTAGTAGGCGCTGGCCTCCAGCCCGTTAATGGTGCGCCAAGGGAACAGGGCGCCGTCCACGCTGAGTTCCTTGGCCCGGATCTTGGCTTCGGGCAGCATCTCATGGCGGAACTGCAGGACCTGGCGGGCGTTGCCGGGGCTGGTGTACGTCAGGTAGGGCATCAGGTACACCTCCTGGTCCCAGAAGTAGTGCCCGTCATAGCCGGAACCGGACACACCCTTCGCCGGGATGCCGGCGACGTCGGCGCAGGCGGTGGCCTGGGCCAACTGGAAGAGGTTCCAGCGGACGGCCTGCTGCAGCTCGGTCTGGCCGGCGAGGATGATGTCGCTGGTGGTCCAGTAGTTTCGGTAATGCTCCGCGCTTTCGGCGAAAATCTCCGACAGCGGCCTCAGACCCGCTTCCGCGTCGTCGGCAAGGTCTTCGGAGGCTTGCCCGACGGCGTAGCTGACACTCTTTTCCAGCACAAACGGCTCGTCGGCGCTTACGGCCAGAACGTAGCGGACACTGCTGTCGTCCTCATGCACCTGGGTGTCGAAAGGCTGCACGCCGGCGTTGGTCCAGTGGTCGACAGCCAGGCCAATGCGCTGTTTGGATTCGGCGGTCTCCCAGGACAGCCGCAGCGAGCCGTCGCCGCCGTCGAGCCGCACCGGCAGCAGCACCCGCCCGGCGTGCCGGCCGGCACGCCGGGGGTCGTGGGCCGAGTGATCATCCACCGGCTGGTCCTGGCGGTTTATCACCGAGGAGGTCACGTCCGCGGAGATATCCCGGTCCGCGCCGAGTTCCAGCGAGATGCCAAGCGCACCGCGGGACTGGTAGCCGACAGCGCGTCGTTCGATGGTGGTCACGGTGGCGCCCGAGCGGCACTGCCAGACGATCCGGCATTCGTACACGCCGGTGGCGAAGTCGACACTGCGGCGGTAGTCGAGCACTGTGGATTCGTCCAGGCTCAAGGTTTCGCCGTCGATGATCACGGTGAAGTTGTTGGCGTCGGGGATGTAGAGGATCCGCTGGCCGGTGCGGGCGAAGCCGTAGGCGTTCTCCGCGTGCTTGATGTCCCAGGTCTCGTGGAAGCCGTTGACGAAGCTGCCCGGCAGCTCGGCGTCGGCGGCGGCCCAGTGGGCGCCGCGGATACCGAGGTGGCCGTTGCCGAGGCTGAAGAGGGTCTCCAGCGTGCCGGCGTTGCCGGGGAGGTGCACAGTCTCGACCAGCTGCCAGGGGTCATTGGGGAACCGCGCGCGGTCAGAGGTGATAAGGGCCATGGTTTATCCTTCAGGCGGTAAAAAGGCTGCTGATGAGAGGTTTTTGTGCGGTCTTGCAGGGCCTTGCAGCGTCCTGGTCGGGACGGAAGGGTGACGGGCTAGAGCAGCTCGTCGAGGTCGTTGACGACGAGCGTGGCTCCGGCGGCCAGCAGGGTCTGCCGGCCCGCCCCGCGGTCCACGCCGATCACCGAATGGAAGTTCCCGGCCCGGCCGGATTGGACGCCGGACACGGCATCCTCGACCACAACGCACTCGTCGCTGGGCAGGCCCAGCAACCGGGCGGCATATTCGTAGGTCGCCGGGCTGGGCTTGCCGGGCAGGCCCTCGGCCACGGCGACGACCCCGTCGACCACTACCGGGAAGTAATCCGAAAGTCCGGCGGCCTTGAGCACCGCCGGGGCGTTGCGGGAAGAGGAAACGACGGCGAGCTTCAGCCCGCGGGCCAGTGCCGCGTCGACGAACCGCACAGAGCCTGCGTAGGGCCGAACCCCGCCGGCGGCGACGATGTCGTTAAAGACCTGGTTTTTGCGGTTACCCAGGCCGTGGACGGTGTTGTGCTCCGGTTCGTCCTCCAGCGGGCCTTCGGGCAGGACGATGTCGCGGGAGGCGAGGAAGTCCCGGACGCCATCGAAACGGGGTTTGCCGTCGATGTGGTCGAAATAGTCGCTTGCGCGGTAGGCGGCGGCCCCGGGAACGGACTGGAGGTAGCCGTCAAAAAGTTCGCGCCAGGCGCGCTCGTGCACAATCGCGGTTGGGGTCAGGACGCCGTCGAGGTCAAAGAGGATGGCAGACGCCCCGGCCCAGCTCGACGCGGTGCTGTTGGAAAGCTCAGTCATGGTTCGGTTGTCCTTTCAGACGGCATTTTTCAGTCGGTGGGCCGGCAGGCCGGGGCCGGCGTTTTAAGGGGGCGGACCGGAACGGGGCCCCAGCGCTGAAGATAGCGGGCATTCCCGGTCGCAACCGGGCGCCGTTTAACGCCGGCGGGTGCGCTGGCCCGCTGTCAGTTTGGTCTCCCGAAGCTGGCGTGACGGGGTTTTGGCACTCCAGGGCGGTGGAGCCCTTCAATTGCTGCGTAGCCGTGGGGCGCCGGGATCGGATACCTCCCGAAGGGCGCACGGCGGTCTTCGAAGCTGCGGGAGTCGGTGCAGATGGAAAATCCGGAGAGTGCGCCGACGTCCTCGACGGTGACGCGGCGCCTTAGCCTGCAACACAGGGCTCAGCCCTTTCTTCCCCCTGAAGTCAGTTGACGGCCAGAAATACGGCCCACGTTGAGTGTAAGCGCTTACAAAATTGACGCGCAATTGGATAAAAGGACCTTTGGCACTATCGCCACCCCACTTGGAGTCCGGCCGCGGGCGGAGTCAGTTTCCCGGGTTCAGCACATAGTGGCGGAGGAACGCGCTGACGTCCACCAGTTCCGCGGCCGAAATGGCGTGGCCCGTTCCCGGGTAGGTCCTCGCCGTGAGCTGTGTGTGCTCGTGGAGCCACTCCTCGGTGTGCTCCCCTGCGGCGGCGTTTATCACCAGGTCATCCCGGTCCCGGCCCCAGAAGAAGGGCGGCCGGGACTCGAACGATTCGCTCATCGCCAGGAGTTCGTTGTCCAGTACAAATCCTGACAGCCCGACGGCGGCGCGGAACTCCGCCGGCCGCAACCGGAGCAGTGTCGTGGCCATGGCCATGCCCTGCGAGTAGCCGAGCAGGCTGATGCTGGTGTGTTGGGACTTGACTGATTCGATCCAGCTGAACACGGCGTTGGCGGCAGCGATGACGTCAGCGAAGTCATGGGTCAGGAAGTAGTCCAGCAGGAACCAGCCGTACCCGTCGCCGATCTCCTTGGGGCCACGCAGCGCCGCGCAACTGAACCCGGACGGCAGGCTGCCAAAGAGTTTCACCATCCGGGATTCATCCCGGCCGTAGCCGTGCATCATGACCAGCAACGGGGTCCCGTCGCGTTCGTGTTCCGGTTTGGACCAGAGGACTCGCTCCATCGCAACAGCCTAGCTTTCGGTGATCACCAAGGCGGTGCTGTGACCGCCGAATCCGAAGGCGTTGGCGATGCCTGCCCTGGCTCCCTGGCCTGCCACCGTTTTCCGCAGAAGGTTCAGGTCGATCCCGTCGTCGGGTTGGTCAAGGTTGCCGGACCCCGGAAAGTCCCCGGTTTTCAGCGCCTGGATCAGGACGACGGCGCCGAGGGCGCCTGCGCCGCCAAGGAGGTGCCCGGTGAGGGATTTTGTGGAGGTAACGGGTACCTGGTTTCCAAGTACGGCACTGATCGCGTCGGCTTCCAGGCGATCGCCGACCGGGGTGGAGGTCGCGTGGGCATGGACCAGCCCGATGTCTCCGGCACCAAGGCCTGCGGCGGCGATGGCCTTTTCCATCACCCGCCGCTGCATGACCGGATCGGCGGCGACGATGTCGACGGCGTCGGATGTCACAGCAGTTCCGGCCACGACACCGAGCACTTCCGCTCCCCGGGCGCGGGCGTGGTCTTCGCGTTCCAGGACCAGGATCGCGGCGCCCTCCGCCAGTACGAATCCGTCCCGGTCCCGGTCGAACGGCCGCGAAGCGGACTCCGGGTCTCCGTTGCGGGTGGACAGGGCCCGAATTTGGGCGAAGCCGCTGAGGATGAGGCCGTTGATGCAGGAATCCACGCCGCCGGCGATCACAACATCCGCTGTCCCGGCACGGATCATGTCTGCCGCCTGGGAGATGGCTTCCGCCCCGGAGGCACAGGCGCTCACCGGGGTGCGCGCCCCGCCTTTGGCGCCGACATCCATGGACACCCAGGCCGCGGGCGCGTTGGTCATGATCCGGGTCAGCGTGTGCGGGGAGACGCGCCGCGGCCCGCGGGCATCAAGGGCCCGGGCCTGCTCCAGGGTTGTGTCCAGGCCGCCATAGCCGGATCCGATCACCACGGCCAGGCGTTCCGGGTCGGCTGCGGGACGGCCTGCCTGCGCCCACGCTTCCCGGGCCGCAATCAACGCGAGGTGCCCGCACCGGTCCATCCTCTTATATTCCGGGGTGGAGAGCAGCGCGGGAACATCAACGTCCGCCCGGCCCGCCATCCGGACCGGAAGCTCCTGCGCCCAGTCATCCTCAAGTGCCGCGATTCCTGAGCGCCCGGCCAGCAACGCGGCCCGGGTCTCGGCCGCCGTCGCACCGACGGGAGTCACTGCTCCCAGTCCGGTGACGACGACTCTGGGGAAAGCTGTAAGCATGGGCACCGGATTTCTGTGAGGCACGTTGCGTAACCCGCCGGGGTGCGGGGCTGGTGCGGCAGTGCGGTAAACGGCGGCACGTATCTGGCCGGCCGCAGCGGACGCTTCAAGACTACGTGCGAAAACTGGCCGGAGTGGCGTCAATGAGATCGTTGAAACAACACGCACCGGGCTGTAGCCTGACGCTGGACAGCATGCTTAGCAATACTTAACCGTCCGACCGGACACAAGGAGCAAGTCATGAGAATCGGTTCCGCCATTTTCCTCATCGCCCTCGGCGCCATCCTCGCCTGGGCCATCACCCCCGGCCTGATCCCCAATGTGGACCAGACCATGATCGGCTACATCCTGATGGCGGTCGGTGTCATCGGGCTGATCGCTTCCCTGGTCCTGGCCTCACCAGGGCGCAGCCGCACCCGCCGGGTCAGCGAGACACGCTCCGTTGTGGACCCCAATACCGGCGAGACCATCACCCGGAACGAAAGCCGCGACGCCGGCATCTAGTCCGAGCGCGCCGCCGCGCACCGCATAAGCCACCCGACGCCGGGCCGAACCCTTTACCGGGCCCGGCCCGGCGTCGGCCGTTGTATGGCCCTTCCCGCCCTTCCAGCACGCGCACCGTCCCGTGCGTGAACACCGGCCGAACCCGTCTCCACCCCTACCCGCTACCTCTACCCCTACCCCTGCGCATGCCCCGCGCCCGGGCCCGGCGGCGGACATGCCCTGCGCCCGGCCCCACGGATGGACATAGTCCAGATATGCCCACTCCTCGATCCGAAAACTGGGCATGCCCATCGGCCGCGTACGGGACATTTCTGTGTTCATGTTGTTTTTCATTGACAAAGCCACATATTCACAGATAAAGTCAATCAACTCCACTTCATTGTGATGGTCATCACGGAAGTGCGGGGGAGGTCCGCAGTACTGACGCAAGGGAGAGCCAGTGTTCGCCGAGGAACGCCAACAGCTGATCGTGGGGCTCATTGTTGCCAGCGGCCGTGCCAGCGTCACGGACCTCGCCGAGCGTTTCAGCATCACCACCGAAACCGTCCGCCGGGACCTGGCCGCCCTCGAATCCGCCGGCAGTGTGCGCCGGGTACACGGCGGCGCCGTCTCCCCGGACCGCTTCAGCACCAGCGAAGAAAGCATCCTGGTCCGCGCCGACCAGCGGCAACCGGAAAAGACCCGGATCGCCGAAGCGGCCCTCGCACTGATCCCGGAAAACCGAACCGGCAGCATCCTGATCGACGCCGGCTCCACCACCGAGACCCTCGCCGACCGCCTGGCCGCGCGGACTGCAGCGACGTCAGCCGCTGCAGCACCCGGCGCGGAACTCGTGGTCATCACCCACTCGCTGCCCGTCGCGGCAAAGCTCTCCGGTGAGGCCGGCATCGCCTTGCACCTGCTTGGCGGCAGGGTCCGCGGAATCACCCAGGCCGCCGTCGGCCAGTCCACGGTGGAAGCCGCCCGCAGGATCCGCCCGGATATCGCTTTCATCGGCACCAACGGCATCCACGCAGCCTTCGGGCTGAGCACCCCCGATCCTGAAGAAGCCGCTGTCAAAGCCGCCTTCGTCCATTCAGCCCGCCGCATAGTGGTGCTCGCTGATTCCTCCAAGCTGGATGCCGAAACCCTGGTCCAGTTCGCCTCGTTGAAAGATCTGGACACTTTGATCACTGACACGAAACCCGGCCAGGACCTGGCCGACGCCCTCGCGGATGCCGGAGTGGAGGTAGTGGTCGCATGATTGTCACCCTGACCGCCAACCCAAGCCTGGACCGCACCGTGGCACTGCCGGGACCCCTGGTCCGCGGCGAAGTCCAGCGCGCCGTCTCCGTCCGGCAGGAATCCGGCGGCAAGGGCGTAAACGTCTCCCGCGCCCTGGTCGCCTCCGGGCTGAAGACCGTCGCCGTGCTCCCGGGCGCCGAGGCGGACCCCGTCCTCGCCGGTCTCCGCGAAGTCGACGTCCCATTCGCCGCCCTCCCCATCGGAGAGCCGCTGCGCAGCAACGTGGCGCTCACCGAACCCGGCGGCGTGACCACCAAGATCAACGAACCCGGACCGGCGCTGAGTGCGGACCAGCAGGAAGCCCTGATCGGGCTGCTCCTGGACCACTCCCGGGGAGCCAGCTGGGTTGTCCTGGCTGGATCGCTCCCACCCGGGGTCCCGGCCAACTTCTACGCCACCGTCACCCGGCGGCTGCGCAGCATGGATCACGGCAAAGAGGCTCCCCTTGTCGCCGTGGACTCCTCCGGCGAACCGCTCGCCGCCGCGATCTGCGGCGATGCGCTGGGGAAACCGGATCTCATCAAACCCAATGCCGAGGAACTGGTGGAACTGGCTGCCGCAGCCGGGTTCGCCACGCACAAGTCCGCCGAGGAACTCGAAGCGGATCCGGGGGCGGCCGCGGCGGCCGCTTCCGCCGTCGTGCGATCCGGAGTCGGTGCCGTGCTGGCAACACTCGGCTCCAAGGGTGCGGTGCTCGTCACGGCCGACGGCGCGTGGCTGGCCACGCATCCGCCGGTCACCGCGGTGAGCACGGTAGGCGCCGGCGATTCGTCACTGGCCGGTTACCTGCTCGCTTCCAGCCAGGGCGCCGCCCCGGCCGATTGTCTCCGCCAGGCTGTGGCACACGGTGCCGCCGCCGCTTCGCTGCCGGGCTCCACAGTCCCGGCAGTCCACCAAACCACCCCCAACGCCGTAACCATCACGGCCCTGACGAAGGATTGACAGTGACTGCGCTCATTACTACCGAACTGGTCGAGCTCGACCAGAACCTGGGCGACTCGCCCGAAGCCGTGATCCGGCACCTGGCAGGCAAAGTCGCCGCCAACGGTCGCGCCACCGAGGTGGAAGGCCTCTTCGCCGACGCCTTCGCCCGGGAACAGAAGACCGCCACCGGGGTTCCGGGCGGCATCGCCATCCCGCATTGCCGTTCGACGGCGGTGACCGAACCCACCCTGGTGATGGCTCGGCTCTCCCAGTCCGTCGACTTCGGCGCCAAGGACGGCCCCGCGGACCTCATCTTCTTTATTGCGGCCCCCGATGGCGCGGACCAGGAACACCTCAAGCTGCTCTCCAAGCTGGCCCGCTCCCTGATCAAAAAGGACTTCACCCAGGCCCTGCGCGACGCCGGTTCGGCGGCCGAGGTCGTCGGGCTCGTCGAAGGCGCCCTTGCCGATAAGCCTGCCGCCCACTCCGCACCGGCACCGGCCGTAAGCGGCGCCGCGACCGGGACCGGAGCTTCCCGGTCCAAGCGCCTTGTCGCTGTCACTGCCTGCCCCACCGGCATCGCCCACACCTACATGGCCGCCGATTCGCTTGTGGCCGCGGCCAAGGAAATCGGCGTGGACCTGCAGGTGGAGACCCAAGGATCTTCAGGGGCAAAGCCGCTGGATCCGGCAGTGATCGCCGCAGCCGACGCCGTCATCTTCGCCGTCGACGTGGATGTCCGCGGCAAGGAGCGCTTCGCCGGCCTGCCGGTTATCAACGCCCCCGTCAAACGCGGCATCGACGAGCCGGAAAAGATGGTCCATGAGGCCCTCGCGGCCGCAGAGAACCCCAACGCCCGCCGGGTCCCGCACTTCGGCGCGGAGGAACAGGCACAGAACGAGGCCGAGGAAAAAGGTGAGCACATTGGGCAGAAGCTGAAGAAAGCGCTGCTGACCGGCGTCAGCTACATGATCCCGTTTGTGGCCGGCGGCGGCCTGCTGATCGCGCTTGGCTTCCTGATGGGCGGGTACCTCATCACCCAGTATGCCGATGCCATCGTTGTGGACAACAGCATCTTCAACCTGCCCACGGAATTCCCGGACAACGCATGGGGCCCGCTTGGCGCCTACCTCGGCGCCGTCCTGTTCAAGATCGGCGCCCTCTCACTGGGCTTCCTGGTACCGGCCCTGGCCGGCTACATCGCTTACGCCATCGCTGACCGGCCCGGTATCGCCCCGGGCTTCGTTGCCGGTGCAGTCGCCGGATTTATGGGTGCCGGCTTCCTTGGCGGCATCGTCGGCGGCCTGCTCGCAGGCTACATCGCCCATGTGATCGGCCAAATCCAGGTCGCCCGCTGGCTGCGCGGCCTGATGCCTGTTGTGATTATCCCGCTGGTTGCGTCCCTCGTGGCATCGGGGCTGATGTTCCTGGTCCTGGGCGGCCCGATCGCCGGCATCACCGCCGGCCTCAATGACTGGCTTTCCGGCCTGACCGGTGCCAGCGCAGTTGTCCTCGGCATCATCCTCGGTCTGATGATGTGCTTCGACCTGGGCGGACCGGTCAACAAGGTTGCTTACTCCTTCGCCGTCGCCGGTCTCGGTGCCGCCACGATCACCAACCAGGCCCCGTGGCAGATCATGGCAGCCGTGATGGCCTCGGGCATGGTTCCGCCGCTGGCAATGGCACTCGCCACTGTCCTGGACAAGCAGCGCTTCAGCCTGGCTGAGCGCGAAAACGGCAAGGCCGCGTGGTTGCTGGGCGCCTCCTTCATCTCCGAAGGCGCCATCCCCTTCGCCGCCGCCGACCCGCTGCGCGTGATCCCGGCGAGCATGCTCGGCGGTGCCGTCACCGGCGCCATCTCCATGGCCGCCGGCGTCGGATCCAAGGCCCCGCACGGCGGACTCTTTGTCTTCTTCGCGATCGACAACTTCCTGATGTTTGTTGTGGCAATCATCGTCGGCACCATTATTACGGCGCTGTCCGTCCTGGCACTCAAGCGCTGGGCCGTCAGGAAGACCGTTGATACGGTAGAACTGGTCCCCGCAACCGTCTGATTGAAGCGGCCGGGAAGATTTTCCACGCTGACATCCCCATGCTGAATCCAAGGAGCAGAAATGACCGAACGTAACGCCACCATTGCCAGCCGTGTAGGGCTGCACGCCCGCCCGGCCGCCATCTTTGCGGAGGCAGCCGGCGAGTTCGATCTCGAGATCACCATCGCCCGGCTGGGTGAGCCTGTCGACGAGGCCATGGATGCTGCCAGCATCCTGTCCCTGATGAGCCTTGGCGCATCCCACGGCGACGTGGTAGTCCTGCGCGCCGAAGGCGACGGCGCCGACGCCGCCCTCGAACGGCTGGTCCAGATCCTGGAAACGGACCACGACGCCGAATAGCAGCACCGCCCGCCGACTGTAACGCGACAGCCCGGCCGCACCCACCGAGGGTGTGGCCGGGCTCCTGCGTTAAGGGTCGGCAACCGGCAGCCCCGCAGGTTCCTGGGCCGTCCCGCTCAGGTCCGCTACATACCCTTAGCCAAGGCTTGTCAGGTGCCTGCCGCACCGATAGTTTGGAATCCGCGGCAGCGGAACACCGCCGCCGGCGGAGGTCCCGGTCCGCCGCCGGCCAGATTCGGGAGGCGGTGGGTGATGCCGCCGGCACCGACAACCAGCCAGGGAGGCAGGCCATGCCGAAGACGAAGACTGAGCCCTCCGCGCTCGGGAACGCCTGATCCAGATGGCCACGGGCCGGACGCCCGGCCGCTCAGGCCTCTTTCCGCGCGGACGGCGCGGCCGCTTTTGTCCCGGCGGCCTTGGTCCCGGCCTTCGGCGCGGCCCTGGCTGCAGTCTTCGGTACAGTCTTGGCTGCAGTCTTGGGCGCTGTCTTGGGTGCGGCGCGGGAAGTCCGGGTGGGAGCAGCCTTCGCGGCCGTCGACTTCGAAGCGGGCGCCGCGGCCCCGGGCCCGGCGGAGTCGTCCGACGTGGCCGCCCGTCCCCCGCGTTTCTTCTCCAGGCTCCGCTTGAGCGCCTCCATCAGGTCGATCACCTCGCCGGAGCCGGAGCCGGCGGCCGGGACGCCAAAGGTTTCCTCGGTGTCCAGGGACTCCCCCTTCTCCAGCTTCGCCTCGATGAGCAGGCGCAGCTGCGCCTGATAGTCGTCGGTGAACTGCCCGGGTTCGAAGTCCGCCGCCATCGAATCGACCAGCGCGGCGGACATTTCACGTTCTTGGGCGGAGATGCGGATAGTGGTTTCGAGCGAGGAAAAGCTGGCCTCCCGCACCTCATCGGCCCAGAGCAGCGCCTGCAGCACCAGCACGTCCCCGCGGATCCGCAGCGCCCCCAGCCGGGTCTTGTCGCGCAGCGCGAACTGGACGATAGCCACCTGGTCGGTGTCTTCAAGCGCACGGCGCAGCAGGACGTAGGCCTTGGGCGATTTGGAGTCCGGCTCCAGGTAATAGCTCTTTTCGAACATCATCGGGTCCAGCTGCTCCGCCGGCACAAACTGCACCACGTCGATCTCGTGGCTGTTTTCCGCCGGAATGGACTTGAGCTCCTCGCGGCTGAGGACCACGGTCTGACCGTCGTCCTCGTAAGCCTTGTCGATGTCCTCGTAGTCCACGATCTTGCTGCAGATTTCGCAGCGTCGCTGGTAGCGGATCCGCCCGCCGTCGGCGTTGTGGACCTGGTGCAGGCTGATGTCGTGGTCTTCGGTGGCGCTGTAAACCTTGACCGGCACGTTGACCAGCCCAAACGCTATCGCGCCTTTCCAGATGGCTCTCATGGATCAAGTGAACCGCACAGCGGCGTGGAGGTGAAGCCCCTTGGCTGAAAGGGCGACGGCGAACGGCAAGGAGCGGGTCCGGGTCGGCGGCCGGGAGCTGGTGGTCACCAATCTGGATAAGGTGATGTACCCGCAGACCGGTACCACCAAGGCCGAAGTCATGGCTTACTACGCGGCCGTGGCGCCGGTGCTGATCCCCGCTGCCGCGGACCGGCCGGCTACCCGGAAGCGCTGGGTGCACGGCGTCGGGACGGCCGATGCCCCGGGCGAGATGTTCTTCCAGAAGAACCTGGACCATTCGACACCGGGCTGGGTTCCGCGGGCCGCCATCACCCACAAGCAGCGCACCATCCAGTACCCGCTGGTCAACGACCCGGCCACACTGGCCTGGCTGGCGCAGACAGCAGCCCTGGAGATACACGTGCCGCAGTGGTGCGTGGATTCCCACGGCGAGCAGATGCCACCGGACCGGCTGGTGCTGGATCTGGATCCCGGTGAGGGTGCAGGACTGGCCGAATGCGTCGCGGTCGCCTGGCTCGCCCGGAGTATCCTGCAGGACGTGGGCCTGGATCCCGTACCCGTGACGAGCGGCAGCAAAGGCATCCACCTGTACGCGGCCCTCGACGGCAGCCAGGGCTCCGAACAGATTTCGGGTTTCGCCCACGAGTTGGCCCGCGCCCTGGAAGCCGACCATCCGGAGTTGGCCGTCAGTGACATGAAAAGGACCCTGCGCGCCGGCAAGGTCCTGGTGGACTGGAGCCAGAACAGCGCCGCAAAGACCACCATCGTTCCCTACTCGCTGCGCGGGCGGCTCCGGCCCACGGTGGCGGCTCCGCGGACCTGGCGTGAACTCAACTCACCGTCACTGCACCAGCTGGACTACCGGGAGGTCCTTGCGCGCGTGAAGTCGGGCAAGGATCCTTTCTCCGTCATCTCCGCCGGGCGCAAGGCAACGGCGCAGCCCGGTGGCCGCCCGAACGGCAGCAACACCACCGGCGACGGCGGCGCCACCGACCCGCGGCTGGAGAAGTACCGCGCCAAACGTGACGCTGGCTCCACCCCTGAGCCCTTCACGGCCGAGCAGTACCGGGCAGCTTCAGAAGGCGGCACCCTCCGGGAGAAGTTCGTCATCCAGGAACACCATGCCAGCCGGCTGCACTATGACCTCCGGCTGGAGCGTGACGGCGTCCTGGTCTCCTGGGCGCTGCCCAAGGGCGTTCCTACGAGCCGGACCACAAACCACCTGGCGGTCCAGACCGAGGATCACCCGATGGACTATGCGGGCTTCGAAGGCACCATCCCCAAGGGCCAATACGGCGCCGGTACCGTCAGTATCTGGGACCACGGCTACTACGAGTGCGAGAAGTGGATCGCGGGCAAAGAAGTCATTGCCACCCTCAGCGGCCCGGACGACGGCGGGCTGGCCGGCGCCCGCAGGTTCGCGTTGATCCATACCGGCAGGGGCGAGGGGCAGTGGCTCATCCACCTGATGGACGCGCCGGGCGCGAAGAATGAGCATGCTCCCCCGCCGCAGGAGGAACCTCCGCTGCCCGCCGCCCCGGATCCGGCGGACGTTTCACCGATGCTGGCCAGCCCCGGCAGCGCCGCCGACCTGCCCGGCAAGGACTGGCAGTTCGAACTCAAATGGGACGGGGTGCGGGCCCTGATCGTCGGGGGTGCGGGCAAGATCCGCCTGATCAGCCGCAACGGCAACGACATGTCCGCCGCGTATCCGGAACTGACCAAACGTTCCAGCTGGCCGGAGCAGGACTTCATCGCCGACGGCGAGATAATCGCCGTCGGCCCTTCGGGGCGGCCCGACTTTGGGCTGCTGCAGGGGCGGATGAACCTCGGCAGTGCCTCCGACGTCGCGCAGGCGCGGGCATCTACGCCGGTCCGGCTGATGCTTTTTGACCTCCTGGCCGAGAGCGGCTCGGACCTGCGCCGCCTGCCGCTCGGCCGGCGGCGGGCACGGCTGGAAGCATTTTTCACCCTTACCGGCGGCCCGGTGGACCTCTCCCAACTAATCCACGGCGATGCCGGGCACATCCTGGAAAGCGTTGAGGAACTGGGGCTGGAGGGCGTCATGGCCAAGCGCACGGACGGCCGCTACGTCGGTCAGCGGAGCCGGTCCTGGCTCAAGCTAAAGTTCGAAAAGACCCAGGAAGTGGTGGTCGGCGGCTGGCGCCCCGGCAACGGCGAGCGCCGCGACACCGTCGGTTCGCTGTTGCTGGGCATTCCGGACGGGCCGACGCTGCGCTACGTGGGCCGTGTGGGCAGCGGCTTCAGCACCCGCGAACTCGGCGGCTTGCGCCGGCAGCTGGAGGCTTTGCCGCGCAAGACCTCACCGTTTGCGGATGTTCCCGCGGAAGACGCCGCCGGCGCCCGTTGGGTGTCGGCCAAGCTGGTCGGCGAGGTTAAGTTCGGTGAGTGGACGGGATCCGGCAAGCTTCGGCACCCGGTCTGGCGTGGCTGGCGTCCGGACAAAAACCCGGACGACGTCGTCGTCGAACACAGCTGAGGGCCCGCCGCGGCGGGCCCTCGCAGTGCTTAGTCGTGATGCGGGACCTGGGGACGACTCTGCCGGTGGATGGCTGCGTCCGCCACCTGCTGTCCTTGTTGTCCCCGGACAACGTCGCGGTCCTTGGGATGGCGGTGCTTCCCGCTGCCGTCCGGCCACTCATGGCCGTCGTCGGGCGACTGGGGTTCCGGGCGTTTACTCTCCGGCCCGGGAACCTCGTCCATGGACTCCGCAAGGTGACCGGCAACCTCGGGCTCGATCTCGTCTTTCGAGTGATGATCCGCCATGGCTCGTCCTTTCCGCGATGAAATGAAACGTCCCACCATCCTAGGTCCGCCGGGCGGTGATGTCTCTAGGGTTACCAGCGGACCTTTTTCTCCGCCGGGCCCTGTTTGCCGCTGACGTGCGTTGGCTTGTGGCTGTGGCCGACACTCTGCGAGCCAGCCCCGCCCCGGGACTTGCTCGCGAGCATCTCCTTTTGGGCGTCCGTCAGACGGGACTTGATGCCCTTCCCCTGCTCCGGGCCGGCCTGCGGCCTGCCGTCCGGCTCCGCGCCGCTGTTGCTGCTCTTTGTGGTTTCATTGCCAGTCATGGACTGTTCTCCTTGTGTGGCGTTCGATCGGCGGTGCTGATCAGCAGTGTGTTGCAGTCAACCCTAGGCGCTTTCCGGAAGCCTTGGATACCCCTCCTGCGCGGTGCTTTCCGGAGCCGGGACCGGCCCCGTCGCGGATGAGCCCGTGGTGTTCCGGGAGGCGTGATTCGGGCCCTAAAACCGGCGGCAGACCGCCCGGCCGTGAAATATTTGCGCGGTCCACGGTGCAGACGCGAGTTTCCCAGTAACGACGCGGCGAAACGGCGGAAAGAAATTTCCCGTAACCGGCCCCCTGCGGGGTCGAAATAGCGGATGGTACGGCACCAAACTCGGAAATACCATCGAAATCACGTAAAATTGAAAGCCTGCCCAGAGCGGGGCAGCTACAAGTCGCAAGCAAATGACCTCCATAGGAGTGCACCAAATGCCCAAAGACCGAAGCATGACCGACTCTTCGGCTGGCGTGATTGACGCCGGCCGAACCAACCAAGCTGCCCCCCCGGGTGCGAAAAAACCAAAGCTGCGGACGCGGCGCCGGCTCAAGGAGTCCGACGTTAACGTAGTTAATAGGCCGATGCTTAAAAAGGCACTCGGCGGCACCATCGTTGGTAACACCATGGAGTGGTACGACGTCGGTGTGTTCGGTTACCTGATCACCACGATGGGACCGGTGTTCCTCCCGGAAGCGGACAAGTCTGTTCAGACTCTGTTCCTGCTGGGAACCTTCGCCGCCACCTTTATTGCCCGCCCCCTCGGTGGGGTCGTGTTCGGCTGGCTCGGCGACAAAATCGGCCGCCAGAAGGTACTCGCTGCGACACTGATGATCATGGCGGCCAGCACTTTCGCCGTCGGCCTCCTGCCGGGTTACGCCCAGATCGGGATCTGGGCAGCGGTGCTGCTGGTCCTGTTCAAGGTCATCCAGGGTTTCTCCACCGGCGGCGAGTACGCCGGAGCCACAACGTTCGTGAGCGAGTACGCCCCGGATAAGCGGCGCGGCTTCTTCGCCAGCTTCCTGGACCTCGGGAGCTACCTCGGCTTCGCGATCGGCGCCGCCCTCGTCTCCGTGCTGCAGCTGACCCTTGGTCAGGACACGATGGAGCAGTGGGGCTGGCGGATCCCGTTCCTGGTGGCGGGCCCCCTGGGTCTGATCGCCGTTTACTTCCGGAGCAGGATCGAGGAGTCCCCGCAGTTCCAAGCCACCCTGGACGCCCAGGCGAACCTGGCCAAGGACGCAACCGCCGGTGACGCCGCGGTAGCCAAGGGCCCGGTAGGCATTGTGAAGGCGTACTGGCGCTCCATCATCGTCGCGATGATCCTGGTGGCCGCAGCAAATACTGCCGGTTACGCCCTGACGTCGTACATGCCGACCTACCTGACCGAGTCCAAGGGGTACGACCCGGTTCACGGCACCCTGCTGACCATTCCCGTGCTGGTCATCATGAGCCTGTGCATCCCGCTGACCGGCAAGCTCTCCGACCGGATCGGCCGCCGTCCCGTACTGTGGATCGGCGCCGTGAGCACCGTCGTCCTGGCCGCCCCGGCGTTCCTGCTGATCGGCGTCGGCGAAATCTGGTCCACTTTGCTGGGCCTTGGCCTGGTCGCCTTCCCGGTCACTTTCTATGTGGCCAACCTGGCGTCGTCCCTGCCGGCCCAGTTCCCGACGTCGAGCCGCTACGGAGCGATGGGCATCGCGTACAACTTCTCGGTGGCCATCTTCGGCGGTACCACACCGTTTATCGTTGCGGCCCTGATTAACGCCACCGGCGATGACATGATGCCTGCTTACTACCTGATGGCTACTTCGGCTATCGGCGCAGTGGCGATCTACTTCCTGAAGGAATCGGCCCGGATGCCCCTGCCGGGTTCCATGCCCAGCGTGGACACCCCCGAGGAGGCCAAGGAACTCGTCGCCAACCAGGACGAGAACCCGCTGATCGACCTGGTGGAGATGGATATGCCCTTTGTCGGCGCTTCGGCCGATGCAGCTGCTGATTCCGTGAACCGCGAGGATGCCGGGACCGTACCCGCCAAAGTCTAAGTCAGCCCCTGGCACCAAGGCCGGGTTTGTCCTGAACCCGGCCTGCTAAACCGTATTCTGTAGCAAGTCCCGCCCATCGAGGCCTGTCTTCCGGTGTTTCCCCTGGGGAACCACCGGAAGGCGGGCCTTAGGCGCGTCCGGCACTAAGCCGCGCCGCTAACCGTCCGGCCCCAGCACGGAACAGGAGGCACCGTGCCATCCTTCGGCGCCCATCTCCGCAGCCTCCACCGCCTGGCGCCAGCCAACAAAGACCACGTCTCGGCAGTCCGCGTGGCGGTCAGCGTGGCAGCGCCGTCCCTTGCGCTGCTTGCCGCAGGCCGCCCGGAACTGATGATCTACGCGGTGTTCGGCGCCCTGACCGGCATGTATGGCCGCAACGAACCTCATCAACTGCGGCTCAGGCACCAGGGCCACGCGGCCCTCCTGCTCGTGGGCGGGCTGGCCGTCGGTGTGTTCCTTTCGGTACACCAGCTGCATTCCTGGGCGCTGGTCGTTATCGAAACGGTGCTGGCCGCGACGGGATCCCTTTTCGCGGACAAGGTGGCACTGAAGCCGAACGGCCCGTTCTTCGGCATTCTGGCATTGGGCGCCTGCGCCTCCATCCCCACAACTGTGCACTGGCACACGGCGGTCCTTATCGGGGCACTGTCGGCAGGCTTTTCCATGGCCGTGGGATTCGGTGGTTGGGTGCGGGGCAGAGCCTGGCAACGCGGTGCAGCCCGCGAGGTCCCGGCACTGCGCGGGGCCAGACGCCGGGCCGCGTGGATTCATGCGGCGCGGTACTTCACGGCGGTCGGGGCAGCTGGCTCCGTCGGTGTGCTTAGCGGCAGCGGGCACCCGCACTGGGCCATGGCAGCCGCAGCGGTACCGCTGGCGGGGGCCGATATGCCCAGCAGCGTCTATCGCGGCCTGCACCGGATTGTTGGCACCCTCGCGGGACTGGTGGTGGTCGCGGTGGTGCTGTTCCCCTGGACGCTCTCACCCCTGAGGGCGTTTCCCGGACATGAGGCAGTCGTCCTGGCTGTGCTGGTGATTGTCCTGCAGTTCACCACGGAGCTTTTTATGACCAGGCACTACGGGCTGGCGATGGTGTCCTTCACTCCCGTGATCCTGCTGATGACACAGCTCGCCGCCCCCGCCGACCCGCAGGTGTTGGTGACCGAACGCGCCGTCGAGACCCTGCTGGGCGCCGGGCTCGGCATCGTTGTTGTGGTTTTGATCCGGCGGCGCCGGTCGCCGGGCGGTCGGCCTTGACCCGTTATTTCGCGCGGCGGGGCGGGCCGGCAACGAGCCTGTCCGGAAGGATGCGGGCGGCCGCGGTCAGCACCTTGTACCGCTTGCTCGGGATGGAAACAGCCTTGCCCCTGGCATTATCGGCGAGGCCTTCGCGCACCACACGCTCGGCCGTCAGCCACATCCAGCGCGGCGTTGCCGCCTTATCCATGCCCATCCGGTCGTGGAACTCGGTGTGTGTGAAGCCGGGGCAGACCGCGGTGACTGTGACGCCCTGCTTGGAATAGGCGAGGCTGGCCCAGCGGCAGAAGCTGACAAGCCACGATTTCGCGGCCGAATAGCTGCCCCGGGGAAGAAACGCAGCGACGCTGGCGACGTTGATAATCCGGCCCGAGTGCTGGCCGAGCATACCCTGCAGGGCGGCGTGGGTCAGCTGCATGGCGGTCTCGACGTGCAGTTTCAAATGCCTGGTCTCGTCCGCGATGTCGTTCTCCGCGAAGGAGCGCAGCAGCCCAATGCCTGCGTTGTTGACCAGGATTTCCACTGGGCGCGCCGGATCCGTGAGCCTGGCGACGACGGCTGCCACGCCGGCGTCGTCCGTGAGGTCGGCGGAGAGAACTTCGGCACGGACGCCGTACCGCTCCGAAAGTTCCGCTGCCCCGGCCTGCAGCCTTGCCCTGTTGCGGGCCACGAGGACCACGTTGTGGCCCTCGCTGGCGAGCTGGCGGGCGAATTCGGCCCCGATCCCGGCGGTGGCGCCGGTGATCAGGGCAGTGGAACCGGCAGGCGTCACGGCACGGGGAGTCATGGCCACAGCCTAACCGGTGCCGGCCGCCGCCTCAGGCCAGGGCCCTGCCCGGCAGGCAGTTCCACGTCCTCGGGATCGCCTGCAGCGCCGTGGTGGCGCTGCTGCAACTCTTCGGTGGCCAGCTCGTACCAGGTGTGGGCCCCGAAGGACGGGCTGTTGGTGTCGAGGTGGCGGTACAGGGCATCGGCCAGTTGCCCCAGCGCCATGTCGGAGAGTGCCCGGACGGTTGCGGCGGGGTCCAGCGTCCCCTCGAAGTACTCGGTCAGCTGCGGGTCGCTGACGGCGTTGAGCTCGGCCGCTGCCGGGCCGCAGGCCTCGTCCACTCCTGCGGGCAACCCCGGCCCGGCGGGAAGGACGGCGGGGGACGCGCCCGGCTCCGCAGCAAGGTCAAGTGGCTGCCCCGCCGCGAGTTCCGCCTCGAGTCCGGCGAGGACTTCACCGTCGGAGCCGACGTGCAGGAGGCAGATCGGCAGCTCGGCGGGTTCCGCCAGCGTCATGCGGAACGGCTCTGTGGTCTGCCCGGCACCCGCAGCGAAGGCCTCCGTGCCGGTATCGGCCATTGACCGCAGCTCGAGGAGGATCTCCGGGTCCAGGTGGGATGACTTGTGGAGATCGATGATGACATCGGTGCCCGCGCCGAGGCGTCCCGCACGCCGGATGATATGCAGCAGCGAGGGGAAATCAGCTTGGGTAAGGCAACCAGTGACTTCGAGGGTCACGGTTCCGGCGCCGGCCTCCACACGGACAAGCACACGCAGTTTATGGTTCACGGGGTTCTCCAAAGGGAAACGTCCAAGAGCCGACTGCGTAACTCTGCTAAAACCTTACGAGGTTATTGCCCCCGGCCACAAGCGGGCGGCGCCGCCACACTGTTTCCTTCCGGGGTTCAGGCGCCGGCCGGCGGCTGTTCCGGCCAGTCGATGTACTGGGTGTAGGAAGCGTGCTTGCGCAGGTAGCGGTAGATGAAGGGGCAATTGGGGATGATCCGTTTGCCGGCTGCGACGACGTCGTCCAGGGCGAAGTGGGCCAGCACCTTGCCGAGCCCCTTGCCCTGGAATTGCTCGGCCGTATCAGTGTGAATAAAGTCCACATGGCCGGGCTCATCGATGAAGCGGATTTGAACGGCCAGCTGGCCGCCTACGTGGAGCTCATAGCGGTGCAGCTCATCATTACGGGTCGTGGACACGTCCGGGCGAAACGTGTCTTCGCGGGCTGCAGAGTTCTCCGTCATGGTTCGACATTGGCACTTAAAGGCGGGTGTGGCAATGGCAGGCAAGATGCTGCAGGGCGGCGAGGCGGCCCAGTTCCGCCGGCCGGCGGCACCGCTATCCGATCAGGCCCAGTTTCTCCAGCATCTGCCGGTCGGTCTCGGGCGTTGTTGCCGGGGGGAGGTACAACGTAGAAATCCCGGACAGGTCGGATGCTTTGATGGTGTCAAGATGGTTCAGTTGGATTACGGGTGGAAGGTGCCCAAAAGTCGAGGCGTCATAGATGATCACCGGATGGTCCTTGGGATAGAACTCCCCTATTCGTTCAATCAGCACCGGAAAGTTGTGCCTGCGGTAGCCCGAAAAATTGAAGCCGTCGTCACCGGCGCACTCCGCCTGCCACAACAGGACGTGCATGGATGTATCCAGCGTCCGGTTCCTGATCAGGAAGTCAGTGGCGTCCAGGGTCATCAGCCCGAAGGTTGAAGGGTCCAGGCCCAGATCGGCGAAGAGGCTGTCCTGGGCGGAAACGGCCGAGCCCATCTCGGCCCGGTAGCCTTCGCTGCGCGCCCTGCGGATGGCCTCGTGGGTGGACCACGCGAACACTCCGGGGTGGCCATAAAAGACGGCACAGGTTCGGCGGCCCCGGCGCACCTGTTCGAGAATTGCGTCCACCATTGCCCGGTATGTCTCAATCCTTGGCACGCCATTGCCGTACAGCCCGTACAACGAGGTGGAGCGCGGGTTCAACTCATGGATACGAAGCTCCGTGGCAGGGTCCGCAACGCAGTAAAGGACCATATCCGCCTTCATAATTTGAGCCTGCGCGCCGTAACTCAAGTCGGTGATCGGCAGGATTCCAGAGCCCACCACATGCAGGCTCCCGTGCTGCTTGAAGTCATCCTTGGCGAAATACTGGATCGCTCCTTCAATGTCAGCCAGTGCACGCTCCCGCCAGTCGCTTGAATTAGTAGTGGTCGTAGTGGTGTTGTCATTGCTGGTGGTCACGGTCGTATTGTCGTTGCTGGTGTTTGTGCTCGAATTGTAGGTCGTCTGGATATTGATTGTGTTGTTGTTAAAATTGTTGGTGTTGATCGTGATCGGGTCCATGGCGCCGACGCCGGGAGCCAGCTTGTCAGTGACAAGCGCCGCGTAACCTGCCCTTTCCAGTTCCGCGAGCGCGCCAAGGCGCAGCCGTCCGCGGTGCCCCTGCCGGATCGCCTGTGCCTCCTCCGCGCTGAGCCTGGCTGCGGCCAGCAGGGCATCGGGCCCCCGCCGGTAGGCCTCCAGCACGGCAGGGTCGGCCAGTGCCACCAGAAAGCTCGTCAGGGGCGTATTCACCGGTTGGAGGCCCGACGACGACTCCGCCGCCGTCCGGCGCGGAGTCCTCCCCACCGGCTTGATTTCAGCTGCGAGTTTCAGCCCCGCCTCAAAACTGACCCCGTCCAGTCGCTCCACCACACGCTTGGCCTGCCGGACAACACGGCGGGTCCGGTTCGAACCGGAGCCGGCAACAGCGTCAAGGACGATATTGATCCGATCCCGGGATGATCTCTCGATCACAACAGTCTTATCGTCAAGCCAAACGCCGGCGTCCAGGAGCAGCCCATGCAACGCATCCTCGATTTCCGGCCGGCTTGCGGCAAGGAAAGCCAGGGCGGGGCTGACCTGCCTGAGTTCCTCCCACCACAGCCCAAGCCCCGGGTATTCGCGGAAGCCGCCTTCCCGAAAGGCCCGCATGGCTTCCAACGGCTTGCCCAGGGCGTCGTCCTGTGCCGGCCTTGCGCTTGGCGTGGAGAAGATGGTCGCCAGGTTGCAATCCAGCTGGGGAAATCCGCGGAAAACGCCGCGGAGCTCCCAGTCTCCGTCCCCCGAGTCGTCACCGGACCAGCGCCGCAGAATCTCGATCGCGGGATTCGCCACCAGCTCGTCGGTGGTAACAGTAAATGCTTCCGTGCCGATATTGTCATCGTTGTCGCCAAAAGTGCCGTACCAGATCAGCTGCCATCCGGACATGGCATCTTTCACGGCTGCGTGCACAGATGCAGCCGCGGAGGCTTTGACAACGTCTATCTGATCTTTGATTTCCTGGGGAGTCGGGGCAGCCAGCGCATGCTGGAAGCTGGCGGCCACTTTCACCACTGCCAGCTGCACAGCATCCACAAAAGCCGAATAGCCGGTGTTCGCCAGGCTGTCCGGCCAGCCGTCTTCTTCCATAACGGAAACCACCACTCCGCCGATGGCCGGTATGTCATCGTCGTTCAGTAGCGCGCGCAGACCGGCATCGTTGATCGGAATGGGTTTCAGTTTCGTAGTCCATCTACCCACGGCGTCCGGGATCGCGACGTCATCCCCGGCATCAACGTCTGTGTTCCCGAGGTTTCCGTGCGTGCCATTACTCGTGACGATAACGGGAGAACCGATCAGGCCAGCCCCGGCCTCCACAGCAAAGTTGTCCCCGTCGACTTTGAAAAAGGCCGTCCAGATATACGGTTCGGCATTGCCCCACCCGTCACCCTCGTCGTAGCAGTGAAGGTCTTGGAGCACTGTTTCGAGATTTAGTGTGGCACGCATCAGGTTCCTCCTTCGTCTCTCCGTCGAGCTTTGGCTGTTCTCCGTTTTCGAGCAACGGACGGTTGACCGGGCCCCGGATCTGGCGGCGAGCCGTGGCTTGGACATGCGGCGATTCAGCCGTCACAGTCAAGCCCGAGACCGCCGACGCCGCACACCTGCCGGCGCTGCTGAGCTGGCTGGTGAAGCACATGCGGCCCGGACCGTAGTGCGTACTGCCGAAGATGTTGAAGGAAAATGCGTACCAGGTGTAGAGCGTTCCGTTCTCACAGCCCTTCAAATGGCTGAAGAGGAAATATCCGGATTCTTCCACCCAGCTAAAGTCGTAGCACCACTTGGTCACTTGCCGGGTACAGGTGTCAAACCACTCCCATGGCCAGGGGCCGGGGCACCAGTATCGTTCCGTAACCACCACTTTTTGCGGCATGGCCGCCTCCTGACACATGGCCCGATCCTACGATCGGGCTGTGGCCGCGCACGAGTAGTTGCGGGCCAACCGAACTAGTCGGAGCGGTTCGTTTTCTTGAACCGCGGCAGGCGCAGAAACCTGTTCAAAACGGCTGCACGTCGTTCGCAGCCGCTGCACGGCGGGATTCCGACCGCTGACGTTACGTCCTTGATGGCATCCCCCAACCCAAGGGAACCACTCAAATCCACCCGAAACAGCGAGATTCTCATGGTCTGCCAGTGGCGTGATCTGGCAGGCCAGGCCTGAAGCTGGATTTCATCCACGGTGTTTCCCCTAGGAGGCCCCGAGACTAATGACGACGCACTTGATGCGGTTCATTCAAGGGCTTCCAAGTCGTGATTTTCCTCAGCAAGACAGGCAACGTCAATAGCAGCCGGAAAGGTGCAGGCAAGTAATGGGTATCTATTGTTTTGCTGTCTTCAGCCGGGCGTCGGCGGCCCGGCGACGGTGCTTCCGAAAGCTCAGGCGGTTAGCAGCCCCAGCACTCCGAACAGAACGGCGAGCAGCGGCGTCGCGCCCTGCGTGGCGGCCGCGCGAAGGTATTTTCGCCCGCTCAGGGCGAGCACGAGGGCTGCCAGAAGCATGGAACCGCAACTGCTAAAGATCAGCGTCCAGCCGACGGGGGTGTGTCCGAGGGCAACGGCACCAGTGCCAGCGAGGGCTCCGGCGGCAAGGAACAGGTTGTAGAAGCCCTGGTTGTAAGCCATCGCCCGGGTGGTCTCGGCGTCAGCTTGCGAGGTGATACTGAAACGCTTCCACGTGGCCGGCCGCGACCAGGTGATGGACTCCATCGTAAAAATGTAGACATGCAACACGGCCGCGAGAAGCGCGAAAAGGAGAGAGGCCAGAATCATGTTTTGATCCTAGCCTCCCGGCTTTCGGGCCGTCGGCAGGCCAGCGGGAGCGGGTGGCCAGTGCCCTGGCAGCGAAGGGCCCGGCCGCGGCGTCCCGCGAACCTGCAGTTCCTGCAGGTTCTCTCCGTCCGCAGGCGGGGCGGGGAACTAGGGGGTGCGCTTGGTGGGCGCAATAACCTTGATAACCGCTGAGTCATCGGCGGAGGCAAGTCCCTGGGCCTGGCCCAGCAGGTACAGCTGCTCGGCAGCGGCAGCCACGGGCGCGGCGAGGCCGGCGGCGCGGGTGGCTTTGCCGACGATGCCCATGTCCTTGACGAAGATGTCCAGGCGGCTGAGGACCTCCGCGCCGTTCTCCGTGTAAGCCTCGAGGATGCGGGGCCCGCGGTTGGAGAGCATAAAGGACCCGGCGGCGCCGGCTTCCAAAGCCGCGAGGGTCTTGGCCTGGTCCAGGCCAAGGGCGTCTGCCAGGGCCATCGCCTCGGCGGCCGCGGCGATGTGGATCCCGCAGAGCAGCTGGTTGACGGTCTTCAGGGCCTGTCCGTCGCCGGGCTTGTCCCCGACGACGGTAAGGGTGGAGGCGAGCAGCTCCAGGACCGGCCGGGCCGCTTCCAGCGCCTGCGGTTCGGCGCCCACCACTATCAGCAGATCGCCGTCGCCGGCTCGCTTCGGTCCGCCGGAGAGTGGCGCGTCAACGAGGGAGACGCCGAATTCGGCGAGCCGCGCGACGGTGGCGGGAATGGCTTCGGTGCCTACGGTACTGCCGAGGATCACGACGGCGCCCGGCAACAGCGCCGAGGCGACGCCGTTCTCACCGAAGAGGACATCGTCCAGTTGCTCGCCGTTGCGCACGGCCAGCAGCAGGGCATCGGCGCCTTCGGCCGCTTCGCGGGCGGAGGAGAAAGTGCGGACTCCGGCTTCATCGGCGAGCCGCAGGCGAGGCTCGGCGATATCAAAACCGTGGACGGTGAGCTGGGTTGCCAGCCGGGTGGCCATGGGCAGTCCCATGGCGCCCAGGCCCAGGACCGTAACTTTGTAGTTCATGATTCTCTCCATTGACATGAGGGGCTTGGGCTGGTCAGAAAGTATTGCTGAGTTTGCGGGTGACCTGGACCAGCGACTCATCGTCGCCCACGTTGCCGGCGAAGACGATGAACGGTATGCCCTTCGCGGGCCCGTCCACCGGTTCCCACAGGCTGACGATGCCCGGCAGCATGGGGCCGCGGACAATCGCGTGCCGGATTTCCAAGCCGTGGGCGGCCACGTCCGAGGACGTGATGCCGCCTTTGGCAATAACAAAGCGCGGCGGGAAAGTCTTGAGGGTCCGGTTCACCACCGCGACGATGGCGGCGGATACGGTGCGTGCGATCCGCAGGCTCTCGGCGGCGTCCTCCGTCTTGATGAGCAGCCGGCTGGTGTGGAGGATAACGTCGGCGGTGCGCAGGGAATCGACGACGGTCCGGACGATTTCGTCGAGGTAGCCAGCGGAATTGCCGGCCAGCAGCTTTTCGACGTCGATCTCCACGATCCGCGCGGCGCTGTGTTGTTCGACAAGGGCCTTGAGCTGGCGGGTGGTGACGCCGACGTGGGAGCCGACCACGATCAGGCCTCCGGCTTCGGAGGGCGTACGGCCGGCATAGGCCTCCTCGCCGCTGAGTTCGGTACGGATTTCCTGCCCGATGCGGCCCCGGACGAACGGCGGCCCCACCCGGTAGAGCAGCTTTTTGCCGCGGCGTTCTGCTTCCTCCAGGCCCAGCGCGAGCGCTCGGAGGTCGTTTTCGGTCACGATGTCGGCCACGATCGGGGTGGAGTCGGTGGCGGAGCCGACAGCATCCGCGATGGCGAGGGCCGAGCCGCGGGGATCGCCGTCCGGGCCGGCGGCACGAATGAGGTCCAGGGTCAGCACGATCACCGAAGCCGCGGGGAAGCGTCCCCCGGACTTCTCCTCCACATACTTGGCAAGTTCGGAATTCACGAAGCCGAAGCTGGCGTCCCGGGCGAATTCGGTTTCAGCCACCGGGGTGAGCTTGCCGGCGTCGCCGCCGGTGCCCCGCATAAAGTGCACACCGCCGATAGTTACGCGCCCGGCGTCGGGGAAGGCCGGAACAATCACAACGCCGTCGGTCACTTCACCGCTGTCAGCGGCGATCGTTGCCGCGATAGTGTCCGGTTCCAGCGGGTAGTGGCCGCGGAGGGTGGAGTCGCTGCGGCTGACGAACGCGAGGCGGAGCCTGGAACTGACACCGCCGGAACCGGCCCCGCCGGTGTGCAGGGCAGCCGCGGCGAGGGCGTTCCGGACCACCTCTTTGTTACGGGCAGCGGCCTCGGCAGGGTCCAGGCTCCGCGTGTTGGTCAGGACATATACGGCGTCCGGGCGGCGCCCGTTGATCCGGTGGGTGAATGCCCAAGTGAAGTCGGAGACTTCCCACGCGGTGAGGACCGGAAGGTCCGCCACGGACTGGGTACCTGTTGGATCGTCGTCGAGCACCACCAGGATCCGGGGTGAGTGCCTGGCGGAAGCCGCAAGGGCATCGGCAACGGTCCGGGCGGGAATCCGGACCTCCGCCGGGAAGGCGGCCAGCACGTCGGCTTCAAAAACCTCTGATTCAAAGGGCACTTGCACTCCATTGTGGGAACTCTGCTGCGATGTATATTTGTAAGATGTCCGACATCTAATGTTCGAATGCTAGTGTGGCACACGGCACAAAAACGCGCAAGTAAAGTGGCCAATCAGGCAATTCTGTGGCAGCGGATGGGGAAAATTGGCAAGAAAATCGTTGGTCGGCGTCGTGGCGGATGAACTACTGGACCGCATCATTTCCGGCGAATTCCCGCCCGGGGCCGCCGTACCCGGCGAGCTGGAGCTGAGCGCCCGCCACGAGGTGAGCCGCATGACGGTCCGGGAGGCCATGAAGACCCTCCAGGCCCAGCAGATCCTTAGTGTGGAACGGGGCCGCGGAACCTTTGTCAACCCCCTCAACCGCTGGGCATCCCTGGAGGCGGTCCTCCGGGCAGCCTCGGAGGGAAAGAATGACGCTGCGGCCGCGATTCAGCTGATCGAGTTGCGCCGAATGCTGGAGACCGGGGCGTGCGAGCTGGCCGCCGGCCGGATTGGCGACTCCGACCTCAACACCCTCCAGGGCCAGGTGGAGGCGATGCGGGACGCGCACGAGCGGCACGACGTCGCCGCGTTCGTGGCGGCGGACCTCGCCTTCCACGACCTCATTCTGCGCGCCTCGGAGAACGTTTTTGTAGCAGTACTGTTCGCACCGCTGCACCGGGTACTGGAAAGGCGGCGGACCCAGACGTCCGAGGTGCGCGAAATCCAGGCCCACGCCATCGGCCAGCACAAGAAGATCGTCCAGGCGCTGTCCACGCGGGATCCGCACAAGGCCCGGGATGCCATGGACGAGCACATGCAGCAAACGCTGGATGACCTCAAGAGCTACGTTCTGGCGGCGCGCCGGGACTAATCAACTCAGGCGAGCGAAAGGAACAGCTTCTCGAGTTCGGCGCGGTCCAGACTGGGGTCCTCCTGCTGCATACACTGCTGCAGGCCGGTGGCGATGATCGAAAATCCCGCCTTGTCGAGCGCACTGGAAACGGCCGCCAACTGGGTGACAACACTCTTGCAATCGCGGCCCTCTTCGATCATTCGGGTGACAGCGGCGAGTTGCCCCTGGGCACGGCGAAGTCGATTGATGACGGGCTTCATGTCGGCGGCATCGAGTTCCATTTGTTCCTCCGGAATTCACAGGGTGATATTCCATGATATACCCCCGTGCGTATGATCTATACCCCTTAGGGTATTTCAACCCTTCGCTGTCCCCACCGGCACCGGCCCACCCCGGCTGGACCGGCTAGGGACCAAAGTACCTAGCGGAGCTTGAACATTCGGCGTATTGCTGGGGGTGTGAACGCCGCCGGTTTCCTGGAGTCTGGCGCCGGCCAGGCCGGCGCTGGAGGTCCCGCGCCGGGACGGGGCCCGGCCTCGAATCGGCGGGCCACCGCAGGCCCCTGGATTACCGGGCAATGGGGCCGATACGTGGCGATGGGCGATTCGTTTACCGCGGGGCTCGGGGACCCGGAACCACGCAGCCCCGGCGGCATGCGGGGATGGGCGGACCGCATCGCCGAGGAGCTCAGCGAGTCACGGCCGGATTTCCGCTACGCCAACCTCGCCGTCAGCGGCCTCCTGCTGCGCGAGATCCTGGACCGGCAGCTCGGGCCTGCAATTGGGCTGAAGCCGGACCTGGTCACCCTTTCGGCCGGGGGCAACGACCTTGTCTTCCACCGGAGCGATCCCGACCGTCTGGCTGCCGCCCTCGACGCCGCAGTTGGCATGCTCAGTGCCACCGGAGCGACGATTGTACTGTTCACCGGTCCGGACTGGCGCGATACGCCGCTGCTTGGCCACAACCGGGGCCGGGTGGCTGTCTTCAACGAGAACATCCGGACCATCGCCGCACGCCATCACGGGGTGATCGCTGATCTCTGGTCCCTGCGCCAGCTCTCCGACCCGCGAATGTGGGACCCGGACCGCCTGCATTTCTCCCCGATGGGCCACCACACCGTGGCCGCCATGGTGTTGGAATCCCTGAGCGTCCCCCACGGCCTGAGCCCGCTGGAACCCAAACCCATGCCGGCCGGAACGTGGCGGGAAGGCAAGGCCGGAGACCTGGCCTGGTTCACCAACTACCTGCTTCCCTGGATGGTGGGCCGGGTCCGGAACCGTCCCGACGTCCCCCCGCTGGCGCCCAAGCGCCCCGAACCAGGGCCCGTCTCGGTGTCCTGAGGCTCCGCCGCCCACCCCTAGTAACGCAGCACCCTCTCGGCTAACCTGCAGGAACGGCCCACCGCCAGGAAACGATGACGACCACGAGGAGCGAAGTTGCCTAACCACACTTACAGCATTTCCGAAATTGTCGGAACGTCGACCGAGGGGATTGACGCCGCCGTCCGCAACGGCATCGCCGAGGCGGCCAAGACGCTGCGTAACCTCGACTGGTTCGAAGTCAAGGAAGTGCGCGGCCACCTCGAAAACGGACAGGTCGCCGACTGGCAGGTCACCATCAAGCTCGGGTTCCGCCTGGAGCGCTGACCGCAAGCAGCCGGAGACCCTGAATTCCGCCGGTTGCCGCCAACCCGCGGCGGTTCCGGTGACATCAGCACAGGCCTGCCAACGGTCCCGGCGGCGCCCTCGTCGGGACGCTTCCACTGCCTCAGCTGGCTCATTTATGCTAAGCATGATTAGTATTGAGGCAGAAGGATGTAGCGCACCCGGCAATCCGGGTGCCTCCTCTATGTAGAAGAAGGAACGATAAAAATGGGCTTTCTTGCATTTCTGATTCTGGGTCTTATCGCCGGCGCCATTGCCAAGGCAATCCTGCCGGGCCGTCAGGGTGGCGGCATCATCATCACGCTGATCCTCGGCGTCGTTGGCGCCCTTCTGGGTGGCTTTATTGGCGGCGCGCTGTTCGGCGTGGGCATCAACGAGTTCTTCTCGCTGTCCACTTGGCTCCTGGCCATCGGCGGTGCGATCATCGTCCTGCTCGTTTACGGCATGATCTCCAAGCGTTCAGCCCGCTAAACGCGACTGCAAGCGAAACCGGTCCCGGGATATTTCCGGGACCGGTTTTTTGGCACCAGCCTCGTGGCAGAAATTGCTGGACACCCATGGTGAGCACCACCAACAAGCAGGAGGACAGTATGAAAGGCAAACTTCTTTTCGGAGCCGGAATCGCCGCAGGCTACGTTCTCGGGTCCCGCTCCGGGCGGGCGGCGTACGAGAGGCTCAAGGCACGCACGGCGGGCCTGTGGGCAAGCCAGCCGGTCCAGGACACTCTGAGTGCAGCGGCCGGCGCAGTGAAGGACAAAGCACCCGAAGTTACTGAACAGCTTGGCGAGGCGGCCCGCCGCGCCGGTACGGTGATCGTTTCCGCCGTCCGCAGCGACGCCCCGAAGGGGACAACGGCCGACGTCGAGTCCGACCCGGCTCTCAACGACCAGCACGGCCAGGACTGGTCCGACGAAGGCGGGGCCACCCCGGCCGGAGCCGCGACCAACATCGATCCGGACAGGGTTTCCTAGCTACACCGGAGCTCCCGGCTGCACGGGCGAAACGCCCACAGCCGTTCCTGCGACGACAGTTCCGATCACAACCGTGGCGTCCAACGCCTTGGAACTGGCCACCCGGGCCGTGAGTCCGTTCCGGATGAACAGTTCGACGGTCCGCGGCGCCTGCCGCCGGCTCGTCTCGATCAGGAGGGAGCCGCCAGGCGCCAGCCAGTCCGGCGCCGCGGCGGCCACCCTTCGCTGTACCTGAAGCCCGTCCGCACCGCCGTCGAGGGAAACCCGAGGTTCGTGCAGGCGGGCTTCCTGCGGCATGGTGGCGATGTCCGCTGAAGGAACATACGGGGCGTTCACCGCAAGGACGTCGACCCGGCCGCGGAGCCGCTCCGGGAGAGGCTCGTACAAGTCCCCTTGGTGGACAGCACCGCCGGACGGCACAATGTTCACGGCGGCGCAGCGCACCGCCGCGGGGTCGATGTCCGCAGCATGCAGCTCAAGGGGACCGGCCAGCGCCGCGAGCGCTGTTCCGACCGCCCCTGACCCGCAGCAAAGGTCTACAACAACGGGCAAGCGGCCCACGATTGAAGGTGCGGCCAGCAGCCGGGCCGCCTGCCGGACGAGGAACTCGGTGCGGCGGCGGGGCACAAAGATGCCGTGATCCACCCGGATCCGGAGTCCGCAGAACTCCGCCCAGCCCAGGATGTGTTCAAGCGGCAGACCGGAAGCCCGCTGCTGCACGAGGGCTTCCAGATGGCCAGGCGACGCGGCGGCCGTCGCCAGCAGCCCCGCTTCCTCCTCGGCAAAGACGCAACCAGCGGCCCTAAGCCTTGTAATAGCCGTCAGCAGGGGTGCAGGAGGGGTCTTCACTATTGAGACCGCCTTCCGGTGATGGCCCAGTAGCCCTCATGCTATCGAAGTGCGGGAATGGCGCCAGGCCCAACCAGACAACAGTTGCGCAGACGTTCGCTGCCCGCCGCAGCCCGGCAAGATGCGCACACCCCACCTCCCGAACCGGTGGGCATGTCCATCCTCCGCGCCCGGGACTGGGCCCAGCAGCACTATGTCCAGTCCTGCCCGGCCCCGGAGAGCATGCTCCGGTGCAGCGGCGGGCTACAGTCAGCCTCTCGAACCGGCCCACTCGAGCAGGCGGTCCAGGGGCCAGCTGGTGATGATCCGTTCCGCCGGTACACCATGGCGTTCGGCTCGCTCGGCACCATACTGCAGGAAATCGAGCTGGCCGGGGGCATGGGCATCGCTGTTGATGCTGAACAGGCAGCCGGCGTCGAGAGCAAGCTCAATGAGGGCGCCGGGCGGGTCCCGGCGCTCCGGCCGGGCGTTGATTTCAACGGCGACGTTGTGCTCCGCGCAGGCAGCGAAGACTTCTTTGGCCTTAAACTCCGACGGCGGACGCGTTCCACGGTTCCCCTGGACCAGCCGGCCCGTGCAGTGTCCGAGCACGTTTGTGTGCCGGTCGGCGATCGCGCCGAGCATCCGCCGGGTCATGGTGCGTTGCTCAGCACGAAGCTTCGAATGCACACTGGCGACGACGATATCCAGGCGGTCCAACACCTCCGGGGCCTGATCCAGGGTGCCGTCCTCGAGGATGTCGGCCTCGATGCCCCGCAGCAGGCGGAAGCCGCCGCCGTTGTTGGCATTGATTCCGGCGACGACGTCGAGTTGTTCGAGGAGCCGTTCGGCGCTGAGCCCGTTGGCGATCTTGAGGTTGGGTGAATGGTCGGTGAGTGCGAGGTACTCACGGCCCAGCAGCCTGGCGCCAGCTGCCATGGCCTCAATCGTGGATCCGCCGTCGGACCAATTACTGTGGGCGTGCAGGTCCCCGCGGAGGGCAGCCAGCAGCGTGCGCCCGCCCGGCGCCAGCGGCTCTGCCCCCCGGCTCCGCAGCCCGCTGAGGTACTGGGGTACATCGCCGGCGAGCGCCTCGCTGATGACCTGGAACGTCCGGTCGCCAATACCTTTGGTCCGCTTGAGCCGGCCGTCCCGGGCACGGGCCGCCAGTTCATTTGTCCCGAGACCGGCGATGATTCCGGCGGCTTTCCGGAAGGCCTGGATCTTAAAGCTTGGGGCGAGCCCGCGTTCAAGCCAGAAGGCAATCTCGTTCAGCGCGTCGACGGCATCCATGGCACCATTTTGCACCCGCAACCAGCCTCTGGTGACCCCGGCGGCGGCGGGCAGGTCCGCCACACCCGGCGGGCCGATACCAAGAACCGGAACCGGCACGGCGGTGAGCACCAGTACGGCCCTCTCGGGCGGACCGCCGGCCCCCTGCTGCGGTCTTAAGACAGGAGCAGGCCAGAGGACATTTCCTCTGGCCTGCTCCGTGGGTGGGCCCTGTGGGGTTCGAACCCACGACCCACGGATTAAAAGTCCGATGCTCTACCAACTGAGCTAAAGGCCCCAGCTGACGACCTTCAACGGCGGATAAATCCACTGTTCAAGGGCCGATCAGCCCAGTCCATTTCTGGACGTTAATACTGTACCCCAGACCTGGGCGGATTATTTGCATCGGGCGGGATCGCCGCCGTCGTGTGCCCTGTTCGTGGGCCGGGGGCACAGGCCGGCGAGGGCCCACACGCTCGATTCCCCGACAGCACTGGAGTAGCGTGGTGGCATGAGCGAGCAAGCAGGATCCAGCACCCCCGGACCGCACCGGCATCACAAGCCGAAGCCCTTCGCCCCCATCGACTTTGAGCCCTTCGCCGGCGGGGCCGACCCTGCCCGCGTCTCCGAGGCCGCCCATCTTGCAGCCCAGGCACTCGTGCGCCGCGGACGCGACAACGAGGACCCGGCAGTGACCAAGCGGCTGGTGAAGCTCGCCGATGAACAAGGCCTCGAAGCCATCGCCGAGATGTGGGCCGAAAGCCCCGCACGCTCGCTCCCGGGCGCCCTCTGGCGCCTATACGCACTGCGGGCCGCCACGATCCAGGACGCCGAGCGGATCTCCGTGTACTTCAAAGCCGGCAAAGACACCGCCCAGGTCGCCCGCGTGGTGGCCGGCGCCGCGGAGCCGCCAGGAGCCGAGGAAATGAAGTCGATGGCGGACGCCATCCTCTCCGGCGCGTTCGAGGGCGAGTTCGACGTCGCGCTGGAACGTTCTGCCGCATTCTGCCGCGTTGTGGCGCTGGGCCAGGCCACTCTCGCTGACGGTGCTGAGCACACCAACGAGAACCACGCGAGCAAGCTGACGCGCAATTCGCATCTTTTGGTCAAAACGGCCGAGGACCTCGAACACGCCGCCAACGCATGGCGCCTGGGCGAGCTGGACTAGGCCGGGGCGGGGTGCCGGCCGGCACCCGAAAAGCACGCCGCACACCGGCTGTCAATGTTGACTTGTCACCGGCCACGTAGAAAACTAAAGGCGGTGCCGAACCGCGAAACCCCCGGGCTTCAACATCTAGCCGCCTAGAGCGGCCTACCGCCGAGAGGCGTCTCCGGTTCGGCACCATTTTTATGCCCGGTTTGACGCCGCGCTCCGCTTCCGCCCCGGGCCGCTGTCACATTCCGGAGCCCCGCCGGCGCCTATCCGAGGCTGTCCGGGCGGACGGTAATGTATTCCTTATGCGCGGGTCTTCCTCACCTCACACGTCCGGCCCCCTACCCCCGTGCGCCTCCCTCCCGAAGACCGGAATTCACACGTGAAGCTGCGCCTTTTCCCCCAGGAGCCCGCCGGGCTGAACATTCTCGCCCAACTTGCCGGCCAGCTTGTCCTCGCCACGGGCACCCTCTCGGAAATCCTTGGCGCACCTGCGAGTGAAAACGCCAGGCTTCTCGAGGACATGCACAACCACGAAGCAAAGTCCGCGGAACTGCACTTCGCCCTCTTGACGCATATGCGCACTTCGTTCGTGAACCCGCTTCCCCGCGAGGACATGTACGCCCTCTCCCGATTCCTGAATGAGGCGATGGAGAAGCTCGATGCAGCCGCTGACCTCGTGTCCCTGTACCAGCTGGACCGCCTGCCCAAACGCGCCGCGGACCAGCTGGAGATCATTAGCAGGCAGGCCGAGCTCACCGTGGACGCCATGCGGAGGCTGGACAACCTGAACGACCTGGAGGACTACTGGATCGAGGTCCTCCGCCTCGCCAAACGCGCCGAGCGCTCCCACCGGGTCTGGGTCGCGGACATGCTTCACGAAATGAAGCCGGCGCGCTTCGCCCGGAACCGGGATATCGCCGAGCAGCTGGTGGGGGTCAGCAGGGAGATGCGCCGGATCGCGACCCAGGTGGGCAGCATCATCGTCAAGGAATCCTGACGTGACGATGATGCTGTTTGCCCTGGTTGTGGTTTTCGCCGGGGCTTTCGCTTTCCTGAACGGTTTCAGGGACGCCTCAGCGGCGGTAGCGATAGCGGTCCGGACGCGGGCCCTCACGCCAACCGTCGCAGTGCTGCTGGCCGCGTTCTTCAACTTCATCGGCGCCGCCTTGAGCGCAGCCCTGGCCCTTGGGGTCAGCCAGACCTGGGTGCGCCTGCCCCCGGGGGTGAACGGGCTCAGCATCCTGATCGCCTGCCTGGCTAGTGCCGTGCTGTGGGGCATCTACACCTGGTGGCGGGGCGTCCCGTCGTCATCCACCCACGCCCTCGTAGGCGGGCTGGCCGGCGCGGGTGTCGCGAGTGCGGCGCTCGGCGGGAACGACGTCGGCGGCGTAGATTCGTCCCTGCTCCTCCAGGTGGTGCTGCCCCTGCTGCTCTCGCCGGTAATCGCCTTCGCCGGCGCCTATTTGCTGGTCTGGCCGGCGACGTGGGCAGCCCGGTACACACCGCCAAACGTCGTCAACGGCCGGTCGCGACGGGCCCAAAGCATCGCCAGCGGCGCCGTCGCCTTTGCCCACGGCCTGCAGGACGGCCAGCGCACCGGCGCAGTCCTGATCCTTGCGCTGCTGGCGTCCGGGCTAGCCGGCGAAGGCGGTATGCCGGTCTGGGTGGCGCTGTTCCCGGCTGTCCTGCTGACCGCCGGCACCCTGGCAGGCGGCTGGCGGATTTCCTACACCATCGGCTACCGGATGATCCGGATGGATCCGCTGCGCGGTTCGATCGCACAGCTCTTCAGCTCGGCGATCCTGTTGATTGGCGCGATCGGCCTGTACTGGCCGATCTCGACGACCCACACCGTCACCTCCGCCGTTTTAGGCTCCGGCACCAACCAGGCGTTCCGGGCCACCGACCGAAAGGTGGTGATCCGGATCCTGATGTTTTGGGTGCTGACTCCGGTGGCCACCGCGGCGACGGCATTTGTGCTCGCCTTGTCCCTCTCGCCGCTGGGCAATCCCTAACGACGCCGTAAGCGCTCCGCGCGGAGCGCTTACCCGAAGCGGCCGGAAACGTAGTCCTCGGTGGCTTTCTCGGTGGGGTTGCTGAACATGGTGTGGGTGTCGCCGTATTCGATCAGCTTGCCTGGCTTGCCGGTGCCTGCGATGTTGAAGAACGCCGTCCTGTCAGACACCCGCGCGGCCTGCTGCATATTGTGGGTCACGATCACCACGGTGTACTGGTCCTTGAGTTCGTTAATCAGGTCCTCGATGGCAAGGGTGGAGATCGGGTCCAGCGCGGAGCAGGGCTCATCCATCAAGATGACCTGCGGCTCAACGGCAATCGCGCGCGCGATACAGAGCCGCTGCTGCTGGCCGCCGGAGAGGCCCGAGCCGGGCTTACCCAGCCGGTCCTTGACCTCGTTCCACAGATTGGCGCCCTGCAGGGAGCGCTCCACCAAGGCGTCGGCTTCGCCCTTGGAGATCTTTTTGCTGTTCAGCTTGACGCCGGCAAGCACGTTGTCGCGGATGGACATGGTGGGGAACGGGTTGGGCCGCTGGAACACCATCCCGATCTGCGCGCGGACGGTCACCGGGTCAACCCCGGGCGCGTACAGGTTGTCGCCGTCGAGCAGCACCTCGCCCTCAACGCGGGCTCCGGGGATCACCTCGTGCATCCGGTTCAGGGTGCGCAGGAAAGTGGATTTGCCGCAGCCGGACGGTCCGATGAAAGCCGTCACGGATTTGGGTTCGATGTTGATGCTAACGTCTGCGACGGCCAGGAATTTGCTGTAGTAGACGTTCAGGTCCTTGACGTCGATGCGCTTAGACATGATGTTCCTTCACTTGCTGGAGGTACGGGAAGAAGAATGGGGCCGCCATAGCAGCCTAGCGTCCGGCTTTGGGTGCGAAGATACGGGCAACCAGGCGGGCTCCGAGGTTCAGCAGCATCACCAGGATGATGAGGACCAGGGCGGCGCCCCAGGCGCGCTGTGAGGACGGATCCGGGTTCGACGGCGAGGTCGGGTTCAGGATCTGGGTGTAGATGAAGGTTGGCAGCGAGGCCATCCAGCCGCCGAACACGTTGCTGTTGATGCCGGTCGCGAATCCGGCGGTGACCAGGATCGGTGCGGTTTCGCCAATCACCCGGGCGATGGCGAGGGTGACGCCGGAGGCGATGCCGGAGATCGCCGTCGGGATAACGACCTTCAGGATGGTCCGCCACTTGCGGACCCCGAGGGCGTAGGCCGCCTCCCGAAGCTCGTTGGGGACGATCTTGAGCATCTCTTCACTGGAGCGGACCACCACGGGGATCATCAGGACGGAGAGCGCGACGGCGGCGACGGCACCGGTCTTGGTGCCGGGGCCCATCACCGCGAAGAAGAACGCCGCCGCGAAGAGGCCCGCAACAATGGACGGAATGCCGGTCATAACGTCAACAAAAAAAGTGATGGCTTTCGCCACGGTCCGGTCGTTGCCGTATTCCACCAGGTAGACCGAGGCCAGGAGGCCCACCGGCACCGAGATGACCGTCGCCAGCAGGGTGATCTGGATGGTGCCGAGCAGCGCGTGGTAGATGCCGCCAACAACCGGTCCGCCTTCCTCGACGGTCTTGTTGTCGAAGGCGCCCGTTACGCCGTTCATCGACGTCGTCAGGAACCCCGGGTCCAGCAGGCCCGGCAGCCCGTTAACAAGAACCGTCCAGATCACGGAGATCAGCGGGAGCAGGGCGATCAGGAACGAGCCCACCACCAGGCAGGTCGCCAGTTTGTCCTTGGCTTTACGGGATCCCTCGACGGCGGCGCTCCATCCGACAAGACCGGCAGCGAAGAGGATGGCCGAGACGAGTCCCCACCCGAAGGCGTTGAATCCGATCAGGGCCATCACGGCAGCGGCGAGAACCAGGGCGATGCCAAGCACCAGGTACGGCGCCCATTTTGGCAGTTGGCCCTTGGTGAGGGCCGAACGCTTTTTGACGGGGGTCAGGGTGGCGGTCATTTAGTTGGCTCCCGAGAATTCTTTGTGCCGGATGATGACCCAGCGGGCGATCATGTTCACGCCGAGGGTGATAACGAAGAGAACCAAGCCTGCCGCGATGAGCGTGCTGACCTTCAATCCGCTGGCTTCCGGGAAGTTCAGCGCGATTTCAGCAGCGATGGTCTGGTTTCCGGAGGTGATCAGGCTGGCGGTCAGGGCGCCGGAGGACAGGACGAGGGCCACCGCCATCGTTTCGCCCAAGGCGCGGCCGAGACCGAGCATAATCGCGCTGATGATGCCGGGGCGGGCAAAGGGCAGTACCGTCATCTTGATCATTTCCCACCGGGTGGCGCCGAGCGCCAGCGCCGCCTCCTCGTGCAGCTTGGGGGTCTGCAGGAAGATTTCGCGGGTCAGGGACGCAATGATCGGCAGCACCATAACCGCCAGGACGATTCCGGCCGTCAGGATGGTCTTTCCGGTTGCCGACGCCGGGCCTTCGAAGATGGGCAGCCAGCCTGCGTTCTTGGCCAGCCACTGGTACACCGGCGTCATGGTGCCGGACAGGAACGCCGCACCCCAGGCGCCGTAGACCACCGAAGGGATGGCGGCCAACAGGTCGATGAGGTAACCGAGCGGGGCGGCGAAGCGCCGCGGCGCGAAATGCGAGATGAAGAGAGCGACGCCGATGGCTACCGGGGTGGCGATCACCAGGGCAATAGCGGCTGCGATCAGCGTGCCGATCACGATCGGCCAGATGTACGGGAAGAAGCCTTCGCCGCCCTGGATCTTGTCCGGGGAGGCCACGAGGGCAGGGATAGCCTGGATAACGAGGAAAAGCGCTACCCCGAAGAGCACGGCCAGGATCAGGCACCCGGCGGCCAAAGTGGCTGCGGAAAAGACCTTGTCGCCGGCGCGGCCTGCGCCCCGGGACGTGGTCAGGGAGGTGGTGGTCACTTCACGATCCTTCAGATCTGTGTGTACGTCGGATAAACACATTGGTTCCCTGCCCTGTTACGGCCGTCGATGACAGCCGTAACAGGGCAGGGAACCATTATCAGGCTGGTGTTTCCACTATGCCTGCCAGCGCAGAAGATCCCTAGGACTTGACCTTGATGGCCTCAATGGACTTGAGGGCCTTGTCCTGGAGCGTCTTGGACAGCGGGGCGGACTTTGCGGACTCGGCGGCGGCCTTCTGGCCGGCGTCGGAGACTACGTACTTCTCGAAGGCCTTGACCAGGTCCACGGTTTCCTGCTTTTCGTAGCTGGTGCAGACAACGTGGAAGGACACGAGCACGATCGGGTAGGCGCCTTCGATCGTGGTCTTGCGGTCAAGCTTGATGGACAGGTCGCTGGCGTTGCGCCCCGCAACCGGAGTACCGGCGTCGACGGCCTTGGCCGCGGCGTCGGCGGAGATCTTGGTGAACGAACCGCCCACCTTGATCTGCGCGGTGCCGAGCTTGCCGCTTACTGCGGAGTCATCGGCGTAGGTTACGGCGCCGGGGGTGTCCGTGACGGTCTTCACGACGCCTGAGGTGCCCTTGGCGTTTTCGCCCTGCAGGGCGGCCGGCCAGATTCCGGCAGCCTTGTCGGTCCAGGCCTCGGGAGCGGCCGCGGCCAGGTAATCCGTGAAGTTGGACGTGGTGCCGGAGTCATCCGAGCGGTGCACCGGGGTGACCTTGAGGTCAGGGAGCGTCGCGTCCGGGTTCAGTGCGGCGATGGCCGGGTCGTTCCACTTGGCCACTTCACCGCGGAAGATCTTGGCGACAGTCGGGGCGTCCAGCTTCAGTTCCTTGACCTCGGGGAGGTTGTAGGCGACCGCGATGGGGGAAATGTAAACGGGGATGTTCAGCGCACCCTCGGGACCGCACTGGGTCTTGGACGAGGCAAGCTCATCGTCCTTGAGGTAGGCGTCGGAGCCGGCGAACTGCGCGGAGCCGTCCAGGATGGCCTTGCGGCCGGCACCGGAACCGTCCGGGGAGTACTGCACCGTGGCGCCCTGGTTTGCCGAGGCAAAACTGGTTTTCCACACATCCATGGCAGCGCCCTGCGCGGAGGAACCGATACCCGTCAGGGTGCCCGTAACCTTGGGGCCCGAAGCGGACGGAGCGGCGGACTGGGCGGTGCCGGTTGCGTTGTCCGAACCACATGCGGTCAGCGCGAGAGCGCCAACGGCGATGACAGCGATAGCCGCGTTGCGGCCGAAACGGAGTGCCTTCACTGAGATGTACCCCTTCCAGGGATTCTTCTGTGCGTGCCGGGCGGGAGAAGCCCGGTCAAAGATGCGTACGGTTTGTACCTTTATCGAAGGTAGGCGCCCCAAGTGAAGAGAATTGCCGCCCAAGGTGAACGCAAGGTTAACGACGCCGGGACATTGGCTTACATCCGCCGGGGCCCATTGCGCTGGCGTCGTCGCAGTCGTAGGGGCCGGCCCCGACGGACCGGACGCTCAACGGCCCTCTAGACTGGAGCGCATGGCCCCCGCTATTGGACTTTCCGCAAGCTCCCGGTTCCTGCGCGGCAGGGTCCGCACCGGCCTGGTCCGCAGCCGGAACTCCCTGGTGCCGGCCATTCAGATGACGGGCTGCGCCGTCGGCGCCTACGCCTTCGCCGAATACGTATTGGGCCACAGCGGCCCGCTCTTCGCTGCGACGTCATCCCTGATCTCGCTGGGCTTTTCCCGCGACCCCCGGCTGCGGCGCGTGATCGAGGTCGGCCTCGGCTGCACCATCGGCATCGTCGTCGGCGACCTGCTGCTGCACTGGCTGGGCGCCGGGATCTGGCAGGCCGCCGTTGTGCTGCTGTTCTCGATCCTGCTGGCAAGGTTCCTGGACAGCGGCACCATTTTCACCACCCAGCTGGGGCTGCAGTCCCTGCTGGTGGTCCTTTTGCCGGCGCCCGACGGAGGACCGTTTACCCGCAGCCTCGACGCCGTCGTCGGAGGGGTGTTTGCCCTCCTGGTGACCATCCTGATCCCGAAGGACCCGCGCCGGGAACCCCGCAACGACGTCAGGAAACTCCTGCACGAACTCGCCGAGGTGCTGCGCGAATGCGGCTCTGCGCTGAGTTCCAGCGACGCGACCCAGGCATGGCATGCGCTGATCCGGGGCCGGAACTGCCAGCCGCTCGTCGATGCCATGCGGCAGACCCTGCGGTCCTCCGGCGAGGTGGCGACCCTGTCGCCGGCCTACCGCAGGCACCGGGACGAGCTGGACCAGATGGAACAGTCGCTCGACTACATCGACCTGGCACTGCGCAACAGCCGCGTCTTTGCCCGCCGCCTGACCAGCGCCATCAATCATGCGGCCCTGTCCGACGAGGCGACGCAGAACATCGCCGAGGTCCTGCATGACACGGCCGATGCCGTCGACGAACTCTCCCTGGGCCTGGCCGAAGTGCACGACGGCGTCCGCCGCGCCCACTTGCGGACGGCCCGGACGGAATTACGGGAAATTGCCGGGCGCCTGCACCCGCGGCTGCTGGATGTGCAGCGGCTGGAAGGCGAAACGGTGGTGATGCTGTTCCGTCCGCTGATGGTGGACCTGCTTGAGGCGGCCGGGGTCGACTCCGGGGAAGCCCGGGACATCCTTCCGCCGCTGTAGTCGCCGCGGTATTGGCCGCTGTAGTCGCCGCGGCGCGGAAGCGTGCTTGTCACAGGGCGCCGATAAGGTGGAGCAATGGCTACCAAGACTTCCCGCGCCACCAAGGCGCCGGGCTACAAATGCGCGGAATGCGGCTGGACCACCGCTAAGTGGGTGGGCCGCTGCGGCGAGTGCCAGGCCTGGGGCACCGTTGAGGAAACCGGCGGCGCCGTGGCGCGCACAACGGCGGCCACCAGCGTGCTGGAACCGGCCCGCCGGATCTCCGAAGTGGATGCCACCACCGCTGCCTTCCTGCCCACCGGGGTGGATGAACTGGACCGTGTGCTCGGCGGCGGGCTGGTCCCTGGCGCCGTGATCCTGCTGGCGGGCGAACCCGGCGTCGGCAAGTCAACCCTGCTGCTGGACGTTGCCGCCAAGTTTGCCCGCACCGCACAGGATGTCCTCTACATCACGGGCGAGGAATCCGCAGCGCAGGTCAAGCTGCGCGCGGACCGCATCGACGCCGTCGCCGAATCCCTGTATCTCTCCGCCGAAACGGACCTCGGCCAAGCCCTGGGGCAGGTCGAGAAGTTGGAGCCGCGGCTGCTGATCGTGGACTCCGTGCAGACACTCAGCAGCGCCGATGTCGAAGGCAGCGCCGGCGGTGTCTCGCAGGTCCGGGAGGTCGCAGCCTCCCTGATCGCCGCCGCCAAACGCCGCAACATGACCACCCTGTTGGTCGGCCATGTGACCAAGGACGGCTCGATCGCCGGACCCCGGCTGCTCGAGCACCTGGTCGACGTGGTGTGCCAGTTTGAAGGCGAACGACACTCCCGGCTGCGGCTTCTGCGGGCCGTCAAGAACCGGTACGGGCCCACGGACGACGTCGGCTGCTTCGACCTGAACGAAGACGGGATCGAAGGCCTGGCCGACCCGAGCGGGCTCTTCGTCTCGCGGACCAAGGAGCCGGTCTCGGGCACCTGCATCACCGTGACCCTGGAAGGGCGCCGGCCCCTGCTCGCGGAGGTGCAGTCCCTGCTGGCAGAAAGCTCCAGTGCCCAACCCCGCCGGGCCACTAGCGGACTCGACAGTTCCCGGGTGGCCATGCTGCTGGCCGTACTCCAGCAGCGGGCCGGCTGCCTGCTGAACAAGGACGATTCCTACGTGGCGACAGTTGGCGGCGTGAAGCTCAGTGAACCCGCCACCGACCTCGCCGTCGCGCTGGCCGTGGCCTCGGCGAAAGCCAAAAAACCCCTGCCGCAGCGGCTCATCGCCTTTGGTGAAGTGGGACTGGCCGGCGAGGTCCGCGCCGTCCCCGGGATCAACCAGCGGATCCAGGAAGCCCACCGGCTGGGCTTTACCCATGCCGTGGTGCCGGCCAGCCCCAATGGCCCCGGACCGGTGCCCGCGGGCTTCTCGGTGCGGGAAGTCGGGCACCTGACCGAGGCGCTGAGCCTGCTGATCAGCTGAGTCGTTCCCGCTGAGTCGCCGCTGGATCTCCGCAGGCGCATATCCCGCCTGCAGCACACCCTGACGAAGTAACCGGGCAGCAACGCAGCAAGACCCTCAGGAAGCGACTTTGGACCCTAGCCGCCGCCCGGTATCCGGCCGACGATGGGGACAGGACAGGACAGGACAGGACAGGACAGGACAGGACAGCGGCGCGGGGCGAGCGGCGAGCGGCGAGCGGCGAGGGGCGAGAGGAAGCGGCCATGATGGGAAACTACGGAAACGGCATCGGCTGGATGTGGCTCTGGGGCGCGCTGTTGCTGGTCGGGATCGCAGCGCTGGTGCTGCTCGCGGTCCGCACGTTCAGCGGCGGAGCCGGCCGCCGCGGGCCGGCTCAACCCGGCCACTACGGCACCCCAAGCTATGGCCAGCCGGGTACTCCCCCGGCCGGCCCCGGCTTCCCCGGCACGCCGGGCACACCGGGCGGAAAGAGCCAGGCACGGCTGATCCTGGACGAACGTTTTGCCAAGGGCGAGCTCACCACGGAACAGTACCGCGAGAACGTGAAAGTCCTCGGCGAGGAATCCTAGTGCGGCCAATCAGCCGTCGCAGCACCCTGCTCCTGGGCGGCCTCGGCACGGCGGCCACTGTGGCAGGCGGAGCCGGGCTGTGGTGGTCCCTGGCTTCCGCCGAGCCACCGAACGGTGGAATGGCCGACGCGGAGGGCCCCGGACTGCGCATCCCCCCGGAACTTCGCAGCACGGCCGGCAAGCTGCAACTCACCCTTGAAGCCGCGCACGGCCAAGTCGAGCTTGGCGGCCGCCCTGCCAGCGCGCTGTGCTACAACGGCACTTCTCCAGGCCCCACCCTGCGGCTGCGCCCCGGAGACGAGCTCACCATCCGGCTGGTGAATGGCCTGGACGAAGCAACCAACCTGCACGTCCATGGCCTGCACGTGTCCCCGCAAGCCAATGGCGACAACGTGTTTCTCGCCGTCAGGCCCGGGGAGGCGTTCGACTACAGCTACCGGCTGCCTCCGGACCATCCGCCGGGCGTGTACTGGTACCACCCGCATCACCATGGCACGGTGGCCGGGCAGATCTTCGCCGGTCTTTTCGGTGCGATTATCGTCGAGGACTCCGGGACCATCCCGGTGAGCGCGGACCGGGTGCTGCTGGTCTCGGACACCACCCTGGACAGCGCCGGCAGCGTCGCCGCTGTGTCGCAGCCGGAGCGGATGGCGGGCCGGGAAGGCGAATTACTCCTGCTCAACGGTCAACGCAACCCGCTGCTCACCGCCCGCCCGGGCGAACGGGAACGCTGGCGGATTATCAACGCCTGCGCCGCCCGCTTCCTGCGGCTCCGGCTGGACGGCCAGCGGCTGGACCTGATTGGCATGGATTCGGGACGGTCCCCCGTGCCCGGCAGAGTTGAGGAACTCCTGCTGGCGCCGGGAAACCGGGCGGACCTGCTGGTGACGGCAACTGCCGGCGACACCGTTTTACAGGCGCTTCCCTACAACCGTGGCAGTATGCCTGGCATGATGCGGCAGGGGCCGCTTACCGGCCGCGGGCCGGCGGCGCTGGCCGTCTTTCGGGTCAGCGGCGAATCCGCGGACGCGCCCGCTGCGGTCCCGCCCCGGCCGGCGCCGGAGGACCTCCGAACGGCCACCGTCACCGCGCGCCGGCAGCTGCTCCTGGCCATGGGCATGGGCATGGGACAAGGAAGGCCGTCCGGCATGATGGGGTTCAGCATCAACGGCCGCGAATTCAGCGGCTCCCGTACCGATACGGTAGTGCCGGCCGGAAGCGTGGAGGAATGGACGCTGGTCAACACCAGCCCCATGGACCACCCTTTCCACCTCCATGTGTGGCCGATGCAGCTCATCGAGGACAACGGCCAGGCAGTCGAGGGCGTTATCATGCGGGACGTGGTGAATGTGCGGGCGAACGGGCGGGCCACGGTCCGGATCGCGTTCCGTGACTTTAGCGGCCGCTCTGTCTACCACTGCCACATCCTGGACCATGAGGACCTGGGAATGATGGGAGTAATTGAGGTCAGCTGACCGGAAAAGAGGCCACATGCCCGAGACGAGCCCACCCAGCCGATCGTTCGGACGATCTTTCGCCCGCGTCGGTCCGCGGATGGACGCCCGCGGCGCAGCGGACCACCGGCGGCGCCTCGTGGCAGCGGCACGCGGCGTCGTCATCGAAATCGGGGCCGGCTACGGTGCCACCTTCGAGTTCTATCCCTCCGCTGTGAGAACCGTGCTGGCCCTCGAACCGGACCCCACCCTCCGGGAGCTGGCCCGGAACGCCGCCCGCAACGCATCCGTGCCGGTCATGGTGCAGGACGGCGTGGCGGAGTCGCTGCCCGCGGCGGATGCCTCCGTCGACGTTGTGGTCTCCAGCCTGGTGCTGTGCAGCGTCGCGGACCAGTCCGTTGCCCTGGCGGAGGTGGTTCGGGTCCTGCGGCCGGGCGGGCTGCTGCTGTTCTACGAGCACGTCCGCTCGGCGCACCGGGTGCTTGCTGCCGCTGAGGACCTGATTACGCCGTTGTGGAGCCGTTTGGCGGGCGGCTGCCACCCGAACCGGGACACCGTTGGCGGCATCGCCCGGGCGGGGTTTACAGTCCAGGGGCTTGAGCGCTTCGGTTTCTCGGTCCTGCCGGGCAACCCGCCGCTGGCGCACGTGCTTGGGGTGGCGGCCAGAGACTGACACCCGGACCGTCGCGACGTTCCCGCCCGGCTGCGGACACCCGCGGGCCTGGCGCTGGCCGGAATCCGCGCACTTCCCGGCCCCGCCGGGCCGTCCGGGCAGGCCACTGGGACGGAGCACCGGCCACAACACGCAGCAGGGGCGCCCACCGGTACGGCGGGCCCCCCTGCTTCAGTCGGATCGGTTGAGCTAGGCCTTCTTGGGCGGCAAAGCGAGCTTAAAGACCTTGGCCCAGGTGGAGCCGACCTGCTTCCAGATCGGGCCGGTGGTGTACGGCAGGCCGTAGCGCCTGCAGATCTCCTGCACCTTCGGGGCCACCTCCGCGTAGCGGTTGGACGGGATGTCCGGGAAAAGGTGGTGCTCAATCTGGTGCGAGAGGTTGCCGGTCATCAGGTGCATAAACTTGGAGCCGGAGATGTTGGCGGAGCCGATCATCTGCCGCACGTACCAGTCGCCGCGGGTCTCACCTTCGACCATTTCTTCGGTGAAGGTGTCGGTCCCGTCGGGGAAGTGCCCGCAGAAAATAACCGCGTGGGCCCAGACGTTTCGAACTGCGTTCGCGGTCAGGGTGCCGTAGAGCGCCTGCTTGCCGGAGCCGGTCAGCATGGCGACGGCGGGCGTGGCCGCGTAGTCCTTGGTGAACTGCTTGAGGGCCTTGCGGCCCAGCGCCTTGAGGTCCTTGGTGAGGGCTTCCTTGGACTTTTTGCCCTCTTTGTAATCCTGCAGCTCAAGATCGTAGATCGCGATGCCCCACTCGAAGACCGGTGCCAGCAGTGCGTTGTACACCGGGTTGCCGAGGTTGAACGGCTTCCATTCCTGCTGGGCGTCCATACGCAGCAGGTTGTATCCGACGTCGTTGTCCTTGCCGATGACGTTGGTCCAGCGGTGGTGCAGGTCGTTGTGGGTGTGCTGCCAGGCGCGCGCCGGGGTAACGAAGTCCCACTCCCAGGTGGTGGAGTGGATGTCCGGGTCCCGCATCCAGTCCCACTGGCCGTGCAGGATGTTGTGCCCCAGCTCCATGTTTTCCAGGACCTTGGCGAAGCCCAGCAGCGTGGTTCCGGTGACCCAGGCTGCCTTGTTCTTGCTCACCAGCAGGGCGGCCCGGCCGGAGATCTCCAGTCCGCGCTGGATCTTGATCATACGGCGGATGTAGGCGGCATCGGACGCCCCGCGCTTGGCAAGGATGTCGTCCTTGATCGCGTCGAGTTCACGGCCGAGCTCCGCGACCTGCTCATCGGAGAGGTGCGCGGCGGCCGGCGGCCGAACGGTCGGGCTGCCGGACTCGGCGAGGGCACCGGGCCGCGTCTTCACGGAAGCGGGCGCCTTGGCAGAGTCATTGGCGCCCTGGGGAGCGTCCTCGGACAGGTCCTGCTTGTCAGAAACAATCGTCATGCTGTGGTACTCCTCAGAGGTCGAGGTTAACGGGTCCGGCGGCTGCCGAAACACACGTCTGGATTAGTTGGCCGGGCTCGCCATGGACTTCATCCGTGCGCAGGTCACGGACCTGGCCTGCCCGGAGCGGGATGAGGCAGCTGTGGCAGATGCCCATCCGGCACCCGCTGGGCATTAGGACGCCGGCATCCTCGCCGACGTCGAGCAGCGGAGTGTCGCCGCCGGCTTCGACTTCGCGGTCCGACGCCTCGAAGGTGACCAATCCGCCGTCGTGCCCTGAACCGCCGGCCAGCTTGGTGCTGAAGCGTTCGATCGTGAGGCTGGCTTCCGGCTGTGCCACCGCGGTGGCGGCCTCAGCTTCCCAGAGCGCCTCGGCGTCGTCCAGGAAGCTTTCGGGGCCGCAGGCGTAAGCGGCGCGCTGGCGCCAGTCCGGGCAAAGTCCGTCCAGCTCGGCCGTCGACGTGAAATCCAGCCGTCCACGTTCGCCGGTGAACCAGTTGGTGACCTGGAAATTGGGGAACTGGTCCGCGAGTTCGGCCAATTCTTCGCGGAAGATGGCATCCGCCGGGGTCCGGGCCGTGTGAATGAGGACAACGTCGGAGTCGGGCCGGTGCGGCACGAGGGTGCGGATCATCGACATAACGGGGGTGATTCCGCTCCCGGCAGTAAGCATCAGCAGTGGCCGCGGGTGCTCCGGTAACACGAAGTCACCCTGCGGCGGCGCCAGGAAGAGAACGTCGCCGGGCTTGGTGTGGCGCACCAAAGTGCCGGAGACGGCACCCATGTCACTGACGGTGATGGCCGGGTCCTTGCCGGCGGGGGCGCTGAGCGAATACGAGCGCCAGTGGCGGACGCCGTCAAGCTCGACGCCAATGCGGGCCCACTGGCCGGCGAGGTGTGCTTGCCAGCCGCGGCCGGGACGGAAGAAAATTGTGGCGGAATCGGCCGTTTCTGGAACCACCCGAGTGACCACACCGCGCAGTTGGCGGGCGGAAAACACAGGATTGAACAGCGACAGAATGTCTTCTGGAGCTAGGGGGGTGGTCAGTAGAGATGCGGCGCGCGCCAGCTTACGGAGCCGGATCATGTATCAAGCTTATGTCAGTGGCGGTCATACTTCTTCACCCTAGGCATACGATCGACGTAGATAAACTGTCTCCCCGCAACAACATATTGGAACCAGGCCCATGAATACAGCCCCGTCGGGCACTCCCGCTTCCGCTGCCGATCCGCCGTGGCTGGCCTTGCCGCGTGAGGTCAGTGACGTGCTCCGGCCGATGATGCCGGGAATTGTCGAGGCCATCATCGACGCCGTGCCGCAGCTTGTTCCGGCCTACGCCAGGCCGATTGAAGGCCGCTTCGGCCGCGGGCTGCGCCGGGGGGTGGCCGCGGCACTGGAGCGCTTCCTGCAGTTGCCGGCAACCCGGCTGCCTGCCCTTTCGGAGGAGAGCAGGCAACTCGTGGCAGGGCTGGGGAGCGGGGAGTTCCGGCAGGGACGGAGCATGGACGCGCTGCTGAGCGCCTACCGGATGGGGGCCCGCGTCACCTTCCGCGAGATGTCCAGGGTTTCGGTGGAACACCACCTTGGCCAGAGCGTGGTGGTGGACCTGGGTGAATCGATCCTGGCCTACATCGACGAACTGTCCGCCGTCAGCGCCGAAGCCTACGCCTTTGAACAATCGGAACGTGCCGGCGCGGTGGACCGCCGGCGCACCGAACTGCTCGACCTGCTCCTGCTGGGACAGGCGGATGAGGCGGCACTGCGCCAGACTGCTGCGATGGCGGACTGGTCGTTGCCGCAGCGGATGGTGGTGGTGACCCTGCCGGTGGACCGGGCCGCGGGGCTGCGGCTGAGGCTGGGCGCCGGAACACTTGTGATCGAACGCGAGACCGACGCCGTTGCCCTGGTTCCGGCCCGGCAGTCACCCTCCGCGCGGGCGGACCTTGAGAAAGCCTTGCGTGGCCGCGGGGCGGCGGTTGGGCCCGCCGGGAGCTGGGAGAAAGTCCCCGATTCGCTGCGTCTGGCAGTGCTCGCTGCCTCGGTCCTGCAGCCCCGGGACGGCCCGGAGGACCCGCCCATCTGGGCGGACGAGCATTTGGCCGAGGTGATCCTCGGGGCGGAGCCCTCAGCAATCGCAGAACTGGCCAACCGCAGGCTGGCGCCGCTGGAGGGGCTGCGCCCGGCGCAGCGGGAGCGGCTCGCGGAGACGCTGCTGTCCTGGCTGCGGCACTGGGGCCAGCGTGGTCCGGTGGCCGCAGAGCTCGGCATCCACCCGCAGACGGTGGGGTACCGGGCGGCGCAGCTGCGCGAGTTGTTCGGCGACGCCTTGGAGGACCCCGAGGCGCGGTTTGAGCTGGAACTGGCGCTCCGTGCCGGCTGGCGCTAATACCTGCTAACTGGCGATCGCTTCCCTGCTCTGCAACCGCATCTCCAGGTCATTCATCACGATCGCTGCCAGGTCCTCCAGCGCACGTGTATCGGCGGCGCTGAACACCCGGGGTTCCCGGTCCAAGATGCAGAAGGTGCCCAGGTTGTAGCCGTCGGGGGTGCGCAGCGGGACTCCGGCGTAGAACTGCAGGCCGAACTCGCCCGCCACCAGGGGGTTGGCGAGGCTGCGGGGATCCCGGGTGGCGTCCTCCACGATCCAGGTTTCGTCCTGCAGGATCGCGGAGGCGCACAGCCCCGGGTCGCGGCCAATCTGCGTAACGTCAGTGCCGTGATGGGCCTTGAACCAGATCCGGTCGTGGTCCACCACGCTCACGATCGCCACGGGCACGGCGAACATCCGTGCCGCGAGGCGTGCGATCCGGTCGAAGGCACCGTCGGACGGCGTGTCGAGGATCCGGTAGCGCTCCACCGCGCGCATCCTGGCTTCCTCGCCGGTCCCGCCGGGGGCTGCCTCCAGGCGGTGGCGGGCCGCGCCGTTGATGACTTCCTGGCGCAGCGCGAGGGAAACCTCCCGGGCCGGCGGCCGATCCGCCGGGTCCCGGGCAAGCATGGAGGACAGCAGCGACGTCCAGATGGGGGCAAGTTCTTCGGGGATGTCCGGGTCGTGGAGCAGCCGCGCGACGGCGGACTGGATGGGGGCACCGGGGTACGCCATCTTTCCGGTTAACCCTTCGAGCAGCACCAGTCCGAGGGAATATACATCGCTGAGCGGCCCGGCCGGTTCACCGGCAGCCTGCTCCGGGCTCAGGTAAGCGGGCGTCCCGGAGGTTCCGGAGTCGTCGCCCACGGGTCCGCTGCCCGTCATCACGGCAACACCGAAGTCGCTGAGCTTGGCCCGGGGGCGCCTGTCGTCGTTGCTGTAATCGACCAGCAGGATATTGGCCGGCTTTACATCGCGGTGCACAATCCCGTGATGATGAATGTAGGAGAGTCCGTCCGCCAGGTCGTGGCCGATCAGGGCCATGTGTGCAGCGGAGAGCGGCCCCTGGGCGGCACGGTGGCGCAGGTCCGGTCCGCGGACCAGTTCCATCACGAGGTAGGTGAGGCGCGCCTCCGGGTCGCTGAGGTCCGCGCCGGCGTCGAACAGCGTCACCAGGGCGTGGTGGCCCATCCCCGCGAGGATGCGGACCTCCTGCCCCTGCCGGCGGGTATGTTCAAGATCATCCGCGTCGTCCCGGAAGAGTTTGACTGCCACTTCCCGCTGCAGGAGTTCGTCATGGGCTCGGTACACGGTGGACTGGCTTCCCGTGCCGATGAGGGCTTGGATCCGGTAGCGGCCGCTCAGCAGGAAGCCTGGTTCCATGCCGAGTTTTCTGTTGTAGTCAGTCAAAGAGTGTTCGTTGTCCCTTAAAGTGCGGGGCCCGCCGACGAAATCGCGCGGATCAGTCCAAAAAGCCGAAAGGTGGGGCGCCCGCATCATTAGCAAGGTTACTTATGATACCGCGGAAAGGTGATTCAGGAAGACCTGCGGCGGATCATCCTGCCACGCACGCACGCGGTGCCGGCAGCTACTTGGCGGGGTTGTGCGTGCCGATCGGCAGCAGTGTCAGGTCCGGGTGGTTCTTTTCGATCCGGCGCAGGGCCCAGACGTCGTTGAACAAGGCCAGGTATTCGCCATCGGAGCGCAGCAGCACCTCGGCCCCGGGGACGTTGGCCAGCGCCGGCATGGCGTCCGCCGTCGAAATCCGGGCGATCGAGTACGGCAGCCGTTCCAGCCGCATCGGCGCACTGAAATCGTGCGCCATCCGGTCTTCAACTACCTCGAACTGCATGGGCCCGACGGCGGCCAGCACCGGGGCCTGGTCGCCGCGGACGTCCGAACGGAGCACCTGGATAACGCCCTCGTGCTCAAGCTGTTCGATGCCGCGGCGGAACTGCTTGAAACGGCTGGGGTCCTTGGACCGCGCCACCTGAAAATGCTCCGGGGCGAACAGCGGGATCGCGGGGAACTCCACCGGCTTCTCGACAAACAGGCTGTCCCCGACCCGCAACGAGGAGGCGTTCACCAGGCCCACAACATCACCGGGGAATGCCTCGTCGATTACCTCGCGCTCCCGGCCGAAGACTTGCTGGGCGTACTTGGTGGCGAAGGACTTGCCGGTCCGCCCCTGGGTCACCACCATGCCACGTTCGAAAACGCCGGAGCAGACCCTGATGAAGGCGACGTGGTCCCGGTGCGCCTTGTTCATGCCGGCCTGGACCTTAAAGACGAATCCGGCGAAGGGCGCGTCGACGGCCCGCGGGGCACCGTCAACGTCGGGCCGCGGGGCCGCGGGCGGGGCGAAGTCCACGAGGGCATCAAGGATCTCCTTGACGCCGAAGTTCAGCGCTGCGGAGCTGAAAAGGATCGGGGTCGCCTCTCCGGCGTGGAAGGCGTCGATGTCGAACTCCAGGTTGGACTCGATCACCAGCCCGGCCTCATCGACGGCGTTGGACCAGTCCTCGCCCTGGCTGGCCGCGGCCGCCTCCGGCGTGAAGTATTCGGTAAGCGCGATGTTGGCGCCGGAATTGTTTCGCTTGAACTGGGCGAAACGGTCATTGCGCAGGTCCCAGACACCGCGGAAGTCACCGGAGATGCCCACGGCCCAGGTCAGCGGCATCGGCTTCAGGCCGGTGCGCTCGGTGATTTCGTCCATTAGCGCCAGCGAGTCCAGGCCGGGGCGGTCCCATTTGTTGATCACCGTGATGATCGGCAGGTTGCGCTGCTTGCAGACCTCGAAGAGCTTCATCGTCTGGGTTTCCAGGCCCTTGGCGGCGTCCACAAGCATCACGGCGCAGTCTACGGCGGCCAGCACCCGGTAGGTGTCCTCGGAGAAGTCGGCGTGGCCGGGGGTGTCCAGCAGGTTGATCACGGTGTCCCGGTAGGAGAACTGCAGCGCCGCGGAGCTGATCGAGATACCGCGGTCCTTTTCCATCTGCATCCAGTCCGAGACGGTTTCCTTGCGGTTGGCCTTGCCGCTGGAGGCGCCGGCAGTGCCGATCACCTTTGCGTGCAGCGCGAGCGCCTCGGTCAGCGTGGATTTACCCGCGTCGGGGTGCGAAATGACCGCGAAAGTCCGACGCCGGGCCGCCTGCTTGTGAATCTCCTGGACTCGGGCGGGGCTAAGGACTTCTTGAGACACGATGCTACTTTCGCTGCGGCGTTGGTGGTGGCGCCCCCGGGCCTGCCGGGCCCGGCTGGGCCGGTGGGATCGCGGGTGATTCTGTTGGGATTTCGGCGTGGTGCGATGTGTGCCGGGGGCGGCGGGCCGCCCGACGGTTCACCCAAGGGTCCAAGTTTATCGCAGCCGGGGCTGCCGCCGCGAAGCGGGTGCAGCCCCGGGTCGAAACGGTCGAACCGTGGGCCAAATATGCCGGTCCGGGATATGGCCCGGGGGGGGCGTTCTTCGGGCGGTCCCACGCGCGTCGCAATGGACCACTTTGGGGCTTGTCCGTGCGGAACTTGGCTCCCTTTGCCTCTACTATGGTGGGAGCGGGAAACCGAGTACTTTTGATCCTGCCGGCCAACACTGGAAACCGGCGCACTTGCGGGCTGAGACCTGCACCTTTGAAGGGAAAATCTATGGCTCGGAGCCCGGAAGATTCGCTCAAGGCTACGCTGGGCCGAGTGGCACCGGGCACCGCACTTCGCGACGGACTGGAACGCATCCTTCGCGGCCGGACCGGGGCCCTGATCGTGCTGGGCATCGACAGGACCATCGAGTCAATCTGTTCGGGCGGATTCGACATCGGCATCGATTTTTCCCCCACCCGGCTGCGCGAACTGGCGAAGATGGACGGTGCCATCATCTGCGACAAGGACGCCAGCAACATTCTGCGCGCGGCCGTGCAGCTGGTCCCGGATTCCAGCATCGAAACCCAGGAGTCCGGGACCCGGCACCGGACCGCTGAGCGCGTCGCGATCCAGACCGGCGTGCCGGTGATCTCGGTGAGCCAGTCCATGCAAATCATCGCGCTGTATGTCAACGGGCTGCGGCACGTGCTGGAAGGTTCGGAGAAGGTCCTGGCCCGCGCCAACCAGGCCCTGGCTACCTTGGAGCGCTACCGCTCGCGACTGGACCAGGTGACCAGTTCGCTCTCCGCCCTGGAAATCGAGGCAATGGTGACCGTCCGCGATGTGGCGGTGACGCTGCAGCGCCAGGAGATGGTGCGCCGGATTTCCGAGGAGATTTCGCAGTACGTGCTGGAGCTCGGCGAGGACGGGCGGCTGCTCTCGCTCCAGCTGGACGAGCTGACGGTGGGACGCGGCCCGGGCAGTGATGTGATCATCCGGGATTACTCAGGCCCGGACACTTCTGCAGAGGACATCGACCAGGCGGTGAAGGCGCTGGTGAACCTTGGCCCCACCGAGCTGATCGACTTGGGAAAAATTGCCGGGATCGTTGGCTTCGCGGGCGGCGAGGCCAACCTCGACGCCGTGGTCCAGCCGCGCGGCTACCGGCTGCTTTCCGGGTTGAAGGCCGTGCCGAAGGCCGTCGCCGACCGCCTGGTGGACCACTTCGGCGGCCTGCAGTTCCTGATGGCGGCCACGATTGATGACCTGATGACCGTCGATGGCATCGGCGACCAGCGTGCCCGGACGGTCCGCGAGGGACTCAGCCGGATGGCCGAGGCAAGTCTCCTGGACAGGTTCCTGTGAGGTCCGCCGGGGTCTAATTCAGCTGGAACACGGCTTTGGGGCTGGTCTTTCCCGCCAGCCGGGCGGTGAAGACGTAATAGGCGCCGCCGGCGCCCGGTTTGGCCTCGATCGGCGCGCAGCCCTGAACCGTGCGGTTGCGCTGCCAGGGGAAATTGGCCGTTTCACTCTGACCCGGCGCGATGGTCTTCACGAGTTCGGTCGCGTCCGACTGGCAGTCGGTGGATGAAAAGATCCGGTCCGAGCCGCTCGTGACGAGGAACTCCATCTGGGACGTGCCGATATTGATCTCACAAGGCACCCGGTTGCCGTTCGTCACCTTGAGCGTGAGCAACGGATTTTCGCCTGCCGCGTAGGCTGGCTTGTCCGTGGACGCCGCGACAGTCACGAGGTTCTGCTCGCAGCCGTTGCCCGTCGGAGTGGCCGAAGGAGACGCCGTGGCCTGCGGAGTGCCGGCCGGCGTCGCTACCGGCGCGGAAGCAGCAGCTGCTCCGTCCGAGGAGGGCGCCCCGGCGTTGAGCAGGCTGGCGGCGGCGGCAAATCCGCCGAGGCCGAGCGCAATCACGAGCAGGAGTGCGGCGCCAACGAACAGCCTGCGACGGCGGTACACCGCGCTGCCTGGTTTCCGGGCAGGCCGGCGGACGGTATTGCGCGTCGATGCGCCCGCCCGGTTCCGGCCCGAGCCCGCTCCGCTGCCGGAAGCGCCCTGACGGGAGCCGTGAGTTCCTGGATTGTCTTGCCTGCCCATCCTTCTAGGCTAGAGACCCGCGCCGGGTATCGGGCCCTCCCACGCCGCGGGCGGACTGTGGCCCTTATCTATTACGCTTGAATCCATCAAAGCCCTCACCGATTCCCCCACCGCCCCTGCTGCCGCGGACCCGCCTGGCCTTCCTGCGGCCGTTTCGCCGGCGGCCCTGCACAACGTCTTCGACACCTGGTTCCGCGCGAACGCAAGGGACCTTCCGTGGCGGGCAGCTGAATGCACGGCCTGGGGCGTACTTGTCAGCGAGATCATGCTGCAGCAGACCCCGGTGGTGCGTGTGCTGCCCGTCTGGGAGGAATGGCTGCGGCGCTGGCCGCAGCCGGCCGATCTGGCCGGCGAGCCGGCCGGCGAAGCGGTCCGGGCCTGGGGCCGGCTGGGGTATCCGCGGCGGGCGCTGCGCCTGCATGCGGCCGCAGTAGCCATCGGCACCGATCACGGCGGAAAGGTTCCCGGCACGTACCCGGAGCTGCTGGAACTTCCCGGCGTGGGAAGCTACACGGCAGCGGCGGTCGCGGCGTTCGCCTTTGGCAGCCGCGAAACAGTGGTGGACACCAACATCCGGCGCGTGCACGCACGCCTGTTTTCCGGTGCCGCGCTGCCGTCGCCATCGCTCACCGCCGCAGAGACCCGGCTTGCCGCGCAGGCGCTGCCGGACGACGCCGCGTCCTCCGTCCGCTGGAACGCCGCGGTGATGGAACTCGGCGCCCTGGTGTGCACTGCGCGGTCGCCGAAGTGCGGGCAATGTCCGGTCAGCGGCTCATGCGCCTGGCTCGCAGCCGGGGAGCCGCCGCCGACGTACACACCGAAGGGCCAGTCATGGCACGGAACTGACCGCCAGGTCAGGGGTGCCGTAATGGCGGTGCTCCGGGTCGCAGAGTCGCCGGTCGACCCGGAGCTTTTTGCGCAAGCCGCCGTCGACCTTGGCTTCGAACCGGCCGGAATCGACATCCCGCTGGCCGCCCTGCACCGGCTCAATTGCGCTCCGGAGCAACTCGAACGCGCGCTGTCCGGGCTGCTCAGCGATGGCCTGGCGGAACTGCACCCGGCCGGGATCCGGTTGCCGGCCTGACTTCCGCCCGGCCCGCGACCGGTCTACGGTTCGCCGAAGCCAGCAGTGATAAGTCCGCGCAGGTAGTCCACGGCTTGGGTGGCATCCGGGCCGCTGGCCTCCACGTGCAGCACCGTACCTTTCACCGCCCCGAGCATCATCAGCTCCGTCATCGACGCGCCATCGGCGCCGCTGATGGTCACCTCGGCGTCCATGCCGGACAGGCCGCCGGCAATCTTCGCGGCCGGACGGGCATGCATACCGGCCTGGTTAACAAGTTCGAAATCACCGCTCGCCTCCGGCGGCCGGTGGCCGTGCGGGTGTTGCCCCGCGGCCGGCGGCCGGTACACGGCCTCCGCGGCGTCCCTCACGGCCGCCAGATCCGCGCCTGACTGGGCCGCCACGGCGGCCGCGACAAGTCCTTCAACCAGGGGCGCATCGGCCAGCAATACCAAGCCGGGATCCGCCAGGAACTCCACCGCGGATTCGGCTGTCATCACCGCCGAGCCAAGATCGGTCAGGACCACAATGCCGTCGGTGCTGGCGTCCCCGGCCTGCTCCAGCGCCGCCATGACCAGCTCGAGGCTGGTGCCGATCCTGCCGTCGCCGGTACCGCCTGCGGCGAGGATCATCACATCTGGCGCCATCTGGGCGGCTAGCTCGGCGGCGCCGTCGGCAATCTTTTCGCTGTGCGAGACAACGACAAGGTTGACCGTCATTCGGCAGCCCCGGCGGCCGCGCGCAGGATCAGGGCGGTCGAGACGGCGCCCGGATCCCGATGACCGATGCTGCGCTCCCCCAGATAGCTGGCGCGGCCCTTGCGCGCGAGCATCGGGTCGGTAGCGACGGCCCCCGCTTCGGCAGCCTCCGCAGCGGCCAGCAGGACCTTGAGGACGTCGCTGTCTCCGGCCGCGGAAGCGGCCGCGTCAACGGCGGGAGTCCAGGCATCAACCATCGTTTTGTCCCCTGAATCGGCCTTTCCGCGGGCCACAATCCCGTCCCTTGCCGCCCGGAACGCAGCGGCGAGTGTGTCCGAGTCAATCTCGGCCGCCTCACCCAGCGCCGTGCCGGCACGCAGGAACGCGGTGCCGTAGAGCGGGCCGGCAGCTCCGCCAACCTTGGACATCAGGGTCATCGCTGTCAGTTTCAGTGCCGCTCCCGCCGTTTCCGGCGGCGCTTCGGCAATCTTGGCCATCACCGCTTTGAAGCCACGGTCCATGTTCTCACCGTGGTCCGAATCGCCGATCGGCCTGTCCAGTTCAATGAGTTCCTCCCGGTGCTCCGCCATGGCCGCGGCCGTGAGGGTCAGCCACCGCAGCGCCCAGTTGACGTCAAGCCCCACGGTCAGGCACCCCAGCGGAGGGCGGGAGTGTGGACGGGGGCGTCCCAGAGTGCCGTCAATTCAGCGTCCAGGCGCAGGACGGTAAGGGAGCACCCCTGCATTTCGAGGGCAGTGATGTAATTGCCGACCAGCGAGCGTTCCACCGTGATCCCCTGTGCGGCCAACTGCTGCGCGGCTCGGCGGTAGACGATGTACAGCTCACTCAATGGGGTACCGCCCATGCCGTTGACGAACAACAGTACCTTGTCCCCGGACGCCAGCCCGAGGTCGCTGACCACAGGTTCCAGCAGGCGGTCGGTGATGCCGTCGGCGTTCTCCATCGGAATCCGGTGCCGGCCGGGCTCGCCGTGGATACCGATGCCGATTTCGATTTCGTTTTCCGCCAGCACGAAGCTGGGCGCCCCCGCGTGCGGGACTGTGCAGGCGGTCAAGGCAACACCCATACTGCGTACGTTGTGGTTGACCCTGTCGCCGATGGCTGCCACGGCATCGAGGTTGTCCCCCCGCTCCGCCGCGGCACCGGCGATCTTCTCCACCAGGACGGTTCCGGCTACACCGCGGCGTCCGGCGGTGTAGAGCGAATCCTCCACCGCCACGTCGTCGTTGACCAGCACGGTGCGGATTTCCACGCCTTCCGCCTGGGCCAGCTCGGCAGCGGTCTCAAAGTTGAGGACGTCCCCGGTGTAGTTCTTCACGATGTGCACAACGCCGGCGCCTGAGTTGACGGCCAGGGTCGCCGGGAGGATCTGGTCGGGTGTGGGCGAGGTGAACACGGGACCCGGCACCGCGGCGTCGAGCATTCCCATGCCGACGTAGCCGCCGTGCAGGGGCTCGTGCCCGCTGCCTCCGCCGGAGACCAGCCCGACCTTCCCTGCCACCGGAGCGTCCTTGCGCACGATGTACTTCGGGTCCGCGAAGACGGTCACGAGGTCGGCGTGGGCAAGCCCAAAACCCTCCACTGACTCGTCAACCACGGCCCGGGGATCATTGATGAGTTTCTTCATGGCTGTGCTCCCTGGATGGTGTCCTGGCTGCTTGCTTAGACCCTACTACCGGGCACTTGCCAGCGGTAGGGGCCCAAAGTGCCGCGCCGGACGCGAAGCGCTGGCGCCCCGGCCGGCGGCTCTCCGCGCGGTCCGCGGCGCCATCAGCAGGGTTCGTCGGCCCGCAGCGAAACGGTCGGCCAGGCGTCGCTGCCCAGCCAGGAGAAGGGCGGGGCATTCAGCCGCCGCAGGGCGTCCCCGTCGCGCGGTTCCGGCCCCGAAACAAGTCCCTGGCCGTGATCCGCCGCAGGGTCCTGGCCGGGATCTTCGCCGGCGGGCGGTGCTGCGGTGTGCCGGGCTGTTATGCCGCCTGACATCGTCATTTGGAATGCGGAAAAATCAGGAAAGATAGCGCGCTCGTGCAATTTCTTGCCTCCGAAAAGAGAGATGGCCCACCCCCTGGACCGGGATCAGTTTATCCATCAGATTTATTGATGGGAAGACGCCGTCCCCGATCCGCACCGTGTCGTTTTCCGGCGCCGGCCCGGGCTTAGAGCGCTTTGATCATCCGGGTGTTTCCGAGTGTATTGGGCTTCACCCTGGCAAGGTCGAGGAACTCGGCGACACCCTCATCGTGGGAGCGCAGCAACTCGGAATAGACCACGGGGTCCACCGCGGACTGGTCCGCCATCACTTCGAAGCCGTGTCTTTTGAAGAAGTCAACCTCGAAGGTGAGGCAAAAGACGCGGGAGATTCCCAATGCACGGGCATCCGCCAGCAGCCGCTCAACCAGGAGATGGCCCACGCCGGTACCGCGCCAGGCATCCGACGCCGCGAGCGTGCGCACTTCGGCGAGGTCTTCCCACATCACGTGCAGCGCCCCGCAGCCGATCACTTCGCCGTCGGGCGACTCGGCGATCCGGAACTCCTGGAGGCTCTCGTAGTAGGCCACGGTTTCCTTGGCCATCAGAATCCGCTGTTCGGCCAGCGGCGCCACAAGGGTCTTGATCGCCCCGACATCGCTGGTACGGGCAAGGCGGATGAGGATAGGTTCAGTCACAGCCCAATCCTACGGCGCGCGTTTTGTGCCGCGCCGCCGTGCGGCCTCCGGGCCGGACGCCGCACGGCTGGAGCTAGAGGCCAAGCTCGGCCGGGACCGGCACGTCCTGCTCCAGCAGGTGCCTGGCCAGGAAGTGTTCGACGACGCCGTACCAGACCTTGGTGTGCTGCGGCTGCAGGATCCAGTGGTTCTCGTCCGGGAAGTAAAGGAAACGGTGGTCAGTCGCGCCGTTCCCGTCGGCTGCGAGTTGGGACTTGGCGAGCAGCTCGTACCAGAGGCGCAGTCCTTCGCCGACGGGGACCCGGTAGTCCTTATCGCCGTGGATGACCAGCATCGGTGTGCTGATGTCCTCCACATGCAGGTGCGGGGAATTGGCCAGGGCCATTTCGGCTGTCATTTCCTTGAGCCAGTAGGGCGCGGAGTCCGTGGTGGGGCCGAACTGGTCCAGCGCCCAGAGGCTTGCGTGCGTGACGATCGCCTTGAACCGGCTGGTGTGGCCGGCCACCCAGTTCGCCATGTAGCCACCGAACGAACCGCCCATGGCAGCCGTGCGGGTCTCGTCGATGTCCGGCCGCTGCACAACGGCGTCAGTGATGGCCATCAGGTCGGTGTACGGGGCTTTGCCCCATTCACCCCAGCCGCGCTGGATGTGGTGCTGGCCGTAACCGGTCGAGAGGGCCGGGTCCGGGAGCAGCACGGCGTAACCCCGGGCAACGAGCAGCCAGGGGTTCCAGCGCCAGGTCCAGGCATTCCATGAACCGAGCGGGCCGCCATGTATCCACAACAGCAGCGGTGCCGGGCTTCCGGCGCCGGCGTCTTCCGGGAGCGCCAGGTACGCCGGCACCCGGGTTCCGTCTGCCCCCGTCGTCTCCACACGTTCCAGCGAGCCATGGCGACGCGGGCGTTCCGCGGGGGCGGGGAGCCGGCTGACGGCTCCGTTGGCAAGGTCGATTTGAACCGCTTCCGGAGGGTACTCGTAGGAGCTGCGGAGTGCATAGGCGCTGCGGCCGTCCGGATGAACCACAACATCGGTATACGCCGCGGAGTCGGCCGTCAGCCGGGTGACCCGGCCGGCTCCCCCGTCCCCGGTGATGCCGATGCGGAAAACCGGCGAGGCGCCGTCCTCATCGGCGGTGACGAGCAGGGCAGATCCGTCCGGCAGCCAGGCGGCGGAGACCGGCCAGCGGTCCCAGCCGTGCGCGAGCGGCACCGGCTCGGCATGGCCTGCATCCCGGGCCGATCCGCCGCCGACGTCGAGCAGGTGCAGTTTCAGCTGCGGCGCCGCTTCCGGCGTGGTGTCACTCTCGCTGCGCACCACAAGCGTCAGGTTGTCGGGACTGACCGGCCCGGGGAAGTAACTCATTCCCTCGGTGTCCAGCAGAACCTTACGGGTGCCGGTGGCGACGTCGACCGCGATGAGAACTGACCGGGAGTCCGCGCGGGCCAGCACCTTGGTGAAGCTGCTGTAAATCGTTGTGCCGTCGGGGCTGATGACGGTATCCGCGTCCCGCAGGGCGGCACCGGCGTCGGGCGTCAAGTTGCGGAGCTTAAGCGGCGCCGCGGCGTCAACAGTTGACGGCTTGGCCTGTTCCTGCTCCTCGCCCGGTTCGAGGGGCTCGACGGCAAAGAGCCTCGGCTCGGCGGGCCCCAGGTCGGCGTCCCAGTAACGGACGGGGTATCCGCTGTGCAGGATGGCCGCTACCTTTTTGTCCTTACGTGCCGTGCGGAGTTCGGCATCGCCTCCTTCGTCCGTGGCACCGGGCAGCACGGCGGCGTTGAGGATGAGCGCACCGGTCCCCTGCGCCGCCAGGAGGGTACCAATACCACCGGCCCGGGTGTGCGCAACGCGGGCTTCGCCACCGCCCGCGGGCAGCATCCAGAGCGCATTTACCGGGTCCGCCTCCGGGGATTCCGGGTCTGGACGCGCGGAGCTGAAGTACAGGTCCCCGCCGGCGAACACGGCCCCGGTTTCGCCCTTGGCGCTGCGGGTGATCCGACGGGCCTGCTTCTGCCCGGCCGGATCCAGCTCCCACAAGGCGGTGCCGTATTCGGTGCCCTTGGCATTCAGCGTGGCCACCGTGGTCACCAGCCGTCCGCCGTCCGGGCTCAGCACCAGGCCGCTGACCCTGGGGATGGCGAGGTAGTGGTCAAGGTTATGGAAAGGTGTTTCGGGCTGCTCGCCCTGCGTTGCCGGATCGGTGGAAGCCATGCACCGATTCAACACCCGCTATGGCATGGATCACACCAAGTTCACTAAGAGTGAAACGGTACTTTCAGATACCACCACGGTGCTCAGTGCGGTGACCACCTGCGGAGGCGAAGGCGCAGGCGCCATTGTGTAGCTTGCGCCGACGCGAGGGACGGGCGAGCAAGCTGCACCCGCCGCGGTGCCGAGCAAGGGGCGAGGCTGCAAACGCAAAGGCCCCGCCTCCCTGGTTAGGAAGACGGGGCCGTTGGGCCAATGCTTAGACGCTCGGAGCGATCTCCGGGATCAGCGGCTTCGTGTTGCCGGCGAAGGTGAATTTGGCGTCGTCGCCTTCGCCTTCCACATCCACCATCACGATGTCGCCAGCGTGGATTTCGCCGAAGAGGATCTTCTCGGAGAGCTGGTCCTCGATCTCGCGCTGGATGGTCCGGCGCAGCGGCCGGGCACCCATGGCGGGGTCGTAGCCGCGGGTTGCGAGCAGGATCTTGGCCGCGGGCGTGAGCTCGATGCCCATGTCCTTGTCCTTGAGGCGCTTCTCCAACCGGCCGACGAACATGTCCACGATCTCGATGATCTCGTCCTGGGTCAGCTGCGGGAATACCACAACGTCGTCAACACGGTTCAGGAACTCGGGGCGGAAGTGCTGCTTGAGCTCCTCGGTCACGCGGGCCCGCATCCGGTTGTACCCGGTCTGCGTGTCCGTGCCCGACTGGAAGCCGGTGGCAACACTCTTGGAGATGTCCCGGGTGCCGAGGTTGGTGGTCATGATGATCACGGTGTTCTTGAAGTCCACCACCCGGCCCTGGGAGTCGGTCAGGCGGCCGTCCTCCAGGATCTGCAGCAGCGAGTTGAAGAGGTCGGCGTGCGCCTTCTCAACTTCGTCGAACAGCACCACGGAGAACGGACGACGGCGGACCTTCTCGGTCAGCTGTCCGCCTTCCTCGTAGCCGACGTAGCCCGGAGGGGCTCCGAAGAGACGCGACACCGTGTGCTTCTCCGAGTACTCGGACATGTCCAGGGTGATCAGGGCGTCTTCCTCACCGAAGAGGAATTCGGCCAGTGCCTTGGCTAGCTCGGTCTTGCCGACGCCGGTGGGGCCGGCGAAGATGAACGAACCACCCGGACGCTTCGGGTCTTTCAGGCCTGCACGGGTGCGGCGGATCGCCTGGGAAAGGGACTTGATGGCCTCGTCCTGGCCGACGACGCGCTTGTGCAGCTCGTCTTCCATCTTCAGCAGCCGCGAGGACTCTTCCTCGGTCAGCTTGAAGACCGGGATGCCGGTGGAGTTCGCCAGCACCTCGGCGATGAGATCCTCATCCACCTCGGAGATGTCATCCATGCCGCCGGTTTTCCATTGGCGTTCCTTCTCGGCCCGCTCAACAATGAGTTTCTGCTCCTTGTCGCGCAGCGCGGCAGCACCTTCGAAGTCCTGCGCGTCAATAGCGGATTCCTTCTCCAGCTTCATGGCCGCAATCTTCTCGTCCATGACCTTGAGCTCCGGCGGGGCCGTCATCCGGCGGATACGCAGCCGCGCGCCGGCCTCATCGATCAGGTCGATCGCCTTGTCCGGCAGGAAGCGGTCCGAGATGTAGCGCTCGGAAAGGCTCGCGGCCGAGGCAAGGGCGCCGTCGGTGATGGTGACGCGGTGGTGCGCCTCATACCGGTCGCGGAGGCCCTTGAGGATCTCGATCGCGTGCGCGACAGAGGGTTCCTTGACCTGGATCGGCTGGAACCGGCGCTCCAGCGCTGCGTCCTTCTCGATGTGCTTGCGGTACTCGTCCAGCGTGGTGGCACCGATGGTCTGGAGCTCGCCGCGGGCCAGCATGGGCTTCAGGATCGAGGCCGCATCGATGGCGCCTTCAGCAGCACCCGCGCCCACGAGGGTGTGGATTTCATCGATGAACAAGATAATGTCCCCGCGGGTGCGGATTTCCTTAAGGACCTTCTTGAGACGCTCCTCGAAGTCACCGCGGTAGCGTGAACCGGCCACGAGGGAACCAAGGTCCAGCGTGTACAGCTGCTTGTCCTTGATGGTCTCCGGAACGTCGCCACGGACAATGGCCTGGGCGAGGCCTTCGACGACGGCAGTCTTGCCGACGCCGGGCTCGCCGATCAGCACCGGGTTGTTCTTGGTGCGGCGGGAGAGGACCTGCATCACGCGTTCCATTTCGGATTCGCGCCCGATAACCGGGTCCAGCTTGTTCTCACGTGCAGCCTGGGTCAGGTTGCGGCCGAACTGGTCCAGCACAACGGAGCCGGCCGGGGTGCCTTCGGCCTGGCCGGGGCCGACACCGGCACCGGTGGTCTCCTTCCCCTGGTAGCCCGAGAGCAGCTGGATGACCTGCTGGCGGACGCGGTTGAGGTCCGCACCGAGCTTGACCAGCACCTGGGCGGCAACGCCTTCACCCTCACGGATGAGGCCGAGCAGGATGTGCTCCGTGCCGATGTAGTTGTGGCCCAGCTGCAGCGCTTCGCGAAGCGAGAGCTCCAGGACCTTCTTGGCGCGGGGGGTAAAGGGGATGTGTCCGGACGGGGCTTGCTGGCCCTGGCCGATGATCTCCTGTACCTGCTCGCGAACGCCGTCGAGCGAGATGCTCAAGGACTCAAGGGCTTTGGCCGCAACACCTTCACCTTCATGGATCAGACCCAAGAGGATGTGTTCGGTACCAATGTAATTGTGGTTCAGCATGCGTGCCTCTTCTTGGGCAAGCACAACTACGCGACGGGCACGGTCCGTAAATCGCTCAAACATTTCGCCACACTCCTAGAAACGACGTACTTTGATGCTACGTGGCCGGGTTCAAATTTTGGGGCTTGTTCGCCACAGGGGAAACCGGGACGCCGCTGCGGGGCCAGCTGCCCGCCCAAACACGGGCTGCCGGCCCCGGCGGCGCCCCTGCCCCGCTGCGTCTCCCGGGACGCAGCACGCGGCCAGCCCCCGGTTCGGACCTGCGCCTTTGGCCGGCAACCGGGCGGGAACGCGCCGGCCCGGTCAGCGCGGGCGGACATAACGATGCCCCTGCCGTCAGCGGGGGCATCGTTATGGGTATTGGCATTACGCCAAACCGCTTCATCAAACGGCGGAAGGTTCCCGGCCCAAGGGCTAGGAATTCGCCTTTTGATAGGCTTCCTGAATTTCAGCCTGAATACGGCCGCGGCTGTTTACCGCATAGCCGTTATCGCGGGCCCACTGCCGAATCTGGGCAGAGTCCTGGTTCCGGCCGGATGAAATTTTGGTGCGCGTGGCGCGGCCGCTCGACGTCTTGCGCGCGTGGCCGGCAAACCGCTCAACTGCGGAGCGCAGTTCTGATGCATTTTCCGATGACAGGTCGATTTCGTAGCTGACGCCGTCAAGGCCAAACCGGACGGTCTCGTCCGCGGAGCCCCCATCCAGATCATCAACAAGGATGATTTTTACTTTCTGTGCCATTAAAGACTCTCTTTCCAAAAGGATGAGTATCAAGGAAATCCGGATGAAACTTCTTAGAAGTATCCTCCGCTTTATGGCAACGAGTCAAAGCGAAAAAGGGTTTCCAAAGGAAAACCCAAGGCGGAATAGCCTGCTATTAGTTCGGATCGTTGGAATGGCCCTCGCGCCGGCGCGTAGCGGCGTCGGGGGTATTTCCATCGGCTTCCGCCTGGGCACGCGCCTCGGCCTGGCGCTCGGATTTATCGGCATTAAAGATCGACTTCATGGCGAACCAGAAAATCAACCCAACGACCACGGAAGGAAGCAATACGGCGACATAGTCCATGGTCAGTGTCCCTCGGGCTTCAGCAGCGGGAAGAGTATGGTCTCGCGGATGCCCGCGCCGGTGAAGAGCATCACCAGCCGGTCGATGCCCAGCCCGATCCCGCCCATCGGCGGGGCGCCGTACTCCAGCGCGCGGAGGAAGTCCTCGTCCAGCTGCATGGCCTCTACGTCGCCGGCGGCGGAGCGGCGGGACTGCTCGGTAAGCCGTTCGCGCTGGATCACCGGATCAATGAGCTCGGAGAATGCCGTACCGCGCTCCATGCCGCCGATGATGAGGTCCCACGCTTCAATCAGCCGGTCATCCGTCCGGTGCTGCCGCGCCAGCGGCTGGGCGGAAGGCGGGTAGTCGTACACGAAAGTGGGATTAAGCAGCGTCGGCTCAACGAGTTCGCCGAACAGCTCCACCACAAGCTTTTCCGCATCCCAGGCCGCGTCGACCTTGACCTCGTGCCTGGCGGCCAGCGCCAGCAACTCCGACGCAGGGGTCTCGGGGGTAATCTCCTGGCCAACGGTTTCGGAAAGGCCCGGGTAGACGGCCATCCAGGCCCAGTCGCCGTCGAGGTTGATTTCGCCAGCCTCGGACTGCAGGACCCGGCCCACGCCCGCAGCGTCCGCGGCGTCGAGGATTAGTTCCTTGATCCGGTCCGCCATCACGAACTGGTCCGCCCAGGCCTCGTAGCTTTCCAGGGTGGTGAATTCCGGGCTGTGGGTGGAGTCCACACCCTCGTTGCGGAAGACGCGGCCCATGTCATAGACGCGGTCGATCCCGCCCACAACCGTGCGCTTGAGGTAGAGCTCGGTGGCGATCCGCAGGGTCATCTTCTGGTCAAACGCATTCATGTGCGTCTCGAACGGGCGGGCCGTCGCGCCGCCGTGGACCAGCTGCAGCATCGGCGTTTCCACCTCGACGTAACCCTGGCGATGCAGGGTCTCGCGGATGGAACGCGTGATCGCGGCCCGGGTATAGACCATTTCGCGGGCCTCGTCGCGGACAATAAGGTCCACATAGCGCTGGCGGACGCGGGTTTCCTCGTTGAGCTCGGCGTGCAGCACCGGCAACGGGCGCAGCGCCTTGGACGCCATGGACCAGGACCCGGCCATCACGGAGAGCTCGCCGCGCCGCGAGGAGATCACCTCGCCCTGGATGAACACGTGGTCGCCGAGGTCAACGAGGGCCTTCCAGTCGGCGAGCGCGTCCTCACCGATGTTGGCCAGGCTCAGCATGACTTGCAACCGGACCGCTTTGCCGTCAGCACCACCCTCCTGGAGCGTGGCGAAGCAGAGCTTGCCGGTGTTGCGGATAAAAACGATGCGGCCGGTCACCCCAACGACGTCGCCGGTGGTTTCGTCGGCCTGCAGGTGGGCGTACTTCTCCCGGACTTCCGCCAGCGCATGGGTGCGATCCACGCCCACCGGATACGCCTCTACGCCGCGCTCGATCAGCTTGGCGCGTTTCTCCATCCGGACGCGAGTCTGCTCGCTTGCGTCGTGGGAGTCGGCGGCGGGCTGCGGGGCGGAGGTGTTTTGGGAAGTCACAATCCCCAAGTTTACCGGGGATTCTGCCCGCACAGGTCCCGCCCGGCCATGGCCGCTTGCGGATCATTCTCCCGGCGGTGGCAAGTCCGGCCAACAGCCCCCACGGCGGTAGCGGGCCTCCCGCTGCTGGGCCGTTGCAGGGCGCGCCTTTACAATCGGTGGGCGACCCTTTCGAAAGGACCCCCTTGGCCAAGCTCTACTTCCGCTACGGCGCGATGAACTCCGGCAAGTCAACGGGGCTGCTTCAGGCCGCCTTCAACTACGAGGAACGCGGCCAGCGGGTGCTGCTGGCGAAGCCGGGTGTGGACACCAAGGGCGACTCCGACGTTGTGTCCCGGCTGGGCATGACCCGTTCGGTGGATTTCCAGATCCCGGCCGGGGGGTCCGCGCGGGCGCTGTTCACCGCCCGCGCCCATGGCGATGACCCCGACGCCCTGCTTAAGCACGTCGACACGCAGCCGGTCGCGTGCCTGCTGGTGGATGAGGCCCAATTCCTCGAACCGGACCAGGTGGACGACCTCTTCCGGATCGCCGTCCTGGATAACGTTCCCGTGCTGGCCTACGGCATCCGCACCGACTTTCGCACCCGGGCGTTCCCGGGATCGCTGCGCCTGCTGGAGATCGCACATACCCTCGAGGAACTCAAAACCATCTGCCGCTGCGGCCGCAAGGCCATCTTTAATACCCGCCGGGTGGGAGATGCGGTGGTCTTCGACGGCGAACAGGTAGCGATCGACGGCCAGGACGTCTGGTACGAATCGCTGTGCGGCTCCTGCTACCTTGAGGCCTCCGGCGGGCGGCTCGGCACCCAGACCGCCGTTGGTTCCCCGTCCGCCCCGCGGGAACCTACTACGCCGTAGCTACAGCCTCGGCTAGGCTCGAAGCATGACCCGCGAGAACATCAGGACCCCCGACGGTGGAACGATCGAGCTTTTCAGTACGGGCGCCGAGCTGGCCTCGGCGGGTTCCGGCGTCGTTGTTGTTCCGGCCTCCATGGTGACGGCCGCCGACTACACCCGCTTTGCGCAAAAACTCAGTACGTCCCTGGGCCGCCCGGTGCACACCTTTAACCGGCGCGGGCGGGGTTCCTCCTCACCGCAGCCGGAGGACTACACCCTCGACGTTGACATCCGCGACCTGGATGTGGTTATGAAGCACACGTCCAGTACCGACGTTTTTGGGCACAGCTTCGGCGGCGCGGTGGCGTTGCACGCTGCCCGCACCCTGCCGGTGGAACGGCTCGCGGTCTACGATCCCGCCGTCTCCGTAAACCACAGCGTCACCGCTGACTGGACTACCGAATACGAGAAGGCGACCGAAGCAGGTGACGACGACCGCGCCTTGGCCGTCCTGCTCCGGGGCCTGGAGACCGGCAGCGCCCTGTCCAGGATGCCGCTGTCCATGCTGACCTTGGCCAACAAGCTGGCCGCCGGCACCCCGCTCGGCAAGCAGATGCGCGAGCTGATGAAGACCGGCGTCCGGGAAATCAAGGCCATCATCGCCGCCGACATGCCGGCCGAACCCTTCCTGGAACTGCCCCTGGAGACACTGATAGTTGTTGGCGAAAAAAGCCCGGCATACTTCGGCGTGGCCTGCGCCCAGATCCACGAGGTCCTCTCCGGGTCCAGCTACACCATTCTTCCGGGCATGGGGCACGACGGCGTGAACAAGGCACCGGACAAGCTCATCTCCGAACTCAGCGCCTTTTTCGCCAGCTAGCTGTATACAGCCGGCTGGCGAACAACATGCCGCGTTAGCCGGCGGCGGGGTGTTCCACCGCTGCCGTCTTGCGCATCATGGCGGCCAGCACAACGGCGGCAACGGCGATGGCCGAGGCCGTGAGGAACGCCGCGTGCATTCCCGCGACAACGCCCGAGCCGGCTGACACCACAGCGTAGATCGAAACGAGCAACGCCGTTCCGGCGGCACCCGCCACCTGCTGCAAGGTGTTCATGATGGCCGAACCATGCGAGTAAAGGTGCGGCGGCAACGGGTTCAGCCCGGTGGTGAAGGCCGGGGTGAAGATCAGCGCCAGGCCCAGGCTGAGGCCCACGTGCAGGGTGATGATCCAACCGACCGGAGTGCCAGCATCCAGCAAGGAGAACTGGAACAGGGCCACCACCAGCATGATGGAACCGGTCACGGTCAGCGGCAGCGGTCCCACCTGGTCGAAAGTCCGCCCAATGAACGGGCCCAGCAGGCCCATCGCGAGCCCGCCGGGGAGCAGCGAGAGCCCCGTCTCCAGTGACGACAGGCCGCGAACCTCCTGCAGGTACAACGGCAGGAGGATCACGGCGCCGAACAGGGCGATCATGGCAACCACGAGGAGCAGCACGGAGACGGTGAACATCCGCAGGCGAAAGGCACGCAGGTCCAGCAGCGGCGCCCCGGCCTTCTGCAGCCGCAACTGCCGGAACACAAACGCCGTGAGGGCAAGGATGCCCACGGCCAGCGCGATAACGGCAGGCGCGCCAGGACCGCCCTGGCCGCCGCCGATCTGGCTCAGTCCGTAGACGAGGCCACCGAAAGCCGGAACGGTCAGCAGCACCGACGCCGCGTCAAGCCTGGTCTTTTTATTCTCGCCAATGTTGGTCAGGTACTTGGCGCCGATGGCGAAGGCGGCCAGCGCGATCGGCAGGACAAAAACGAACATAAAGCGCCAGGAGAAGTGCTCAAGGATCAGTCCGGACACCGTGGGGCCCATGGCCGGTGCCACCGAGATGGCGATGCTCACATTGCCCATCACAAAGCCGCGGCGGGCCACCGGAACCAGGGTGAGGATGGTGGTCATCAGCAGCGGCACCATAATGGCTGTACCGCCGGCCTGGACGATCCGGGCAAGCAGGAGGATTTCGAATCCCGGGGCCAGCGCCGCGAGCAGCGTGCCGCCGGAGAACAGCCCCATCGCCAGCATAAACACCGCGCGGGTGGAGAGCCGTTGCAGGATAAAACCCGTCGTGGGAATCACTACGGCCATGGTGAGCATAAAGCCAGTGGACAGCCACTGCACGGTGGGTGCCGTGATCCCAAGATCCACCATCAGCCGCTGGAGCGCGACGTTCATGATGGTTTCGTTAAGGATCACCACAAAGGTAGCCACCAGCAGGGTGGCGATGACTGTGACCGATTCCCGGGACATCTTTGCCGGCGGCGCGGCGGCGGCGGCGACCGCAACGCGGGCCGGCGCGGGATCGCCGTGCGGCTTGGAAGTGACGTCGGAGCGCATGGTGTTCCCTCGGGGAGTTTTTGACGGGGGTGCTGCTGCGGCTTGTGGCCGCTGCCTTAGTTGCCAACCCGCGATCCGCCCCGGTAATTCCCGGCCGTGGGGTTAACTCCTGGGACCGGTCATACAACGCAGGGGGGCGGCGGGGTGCGGGTCAGGAGTTCAGCGGAACATTGTCGATCAGCCGGACCGGGCCGGCTGTGGCCGCGATGATCGCCAAGGCCTCGCCGCGGAACGGGGTGTCCCGGCAGTTTTCGGCCAGCGGTTCGAGTGTGAGCGGATCCACCACTTCGAAGTAGTCCAGTTCGACAAGCGGCTGGGACTCCACCAGCGCCCTTGCGGACTCAAGGTCCAGCGGCTGGTTGGCGTTGGCCCGGTCCTCGATCAGCCGCAGGGCCCGCGAGAGCACCAGGGCCGCCTCGCGTTCCGCAGCAGAGAGGAAACGGTTGCGGCTCGAGAGCGCCAACCCGTCCGCCGAGCGCACAATCGGCACCGCTACGATCTGCACCGGGAAGTTCAAGTCCGCCACCATGCGCTGGACCAGGGCCAGTTGCTGGGCATCTTTTTGACCAAAGTACGCCCGGTACGCCGGCAGCTCCATTCCGCCGGAGGCACCCGGCAGTCCGAAGTGCAGCAGCTTGGCCACAACCGTCAGGGCGCCGTCGAAGTGCCCCGGGCGGGAGGCGCCCTCCCACTTGCCGGCTATTGGCCCGGCGCTGATCCTTACCAGCGGTTCCCCGCCGGGATAGACCTCCTGCACCTCCGGAGCGAAGACCAGGTCCACGCCGACGGCATCCAGGAGCGCCAGGTCCGCGTCCAGGGTGCGGGGGTACCGCTCAAGGTCCACGGCTTCGCCGAACTGCAGCGGGTTCACGAAAATACTCACCACCGCCACGTCGTTTTGTTCGACGGCGGTGCGCGCCAGCTCGGCATGGCCCTCATGCAGTGCACCCATGGTGGGCACCAGGCCCTGTGAGGAGCCGCCTTTCGCGCGGAGCAGGCGGGCGCTCTCGGCCCGGAGCTGCGCAGCCGTAGTCACGAGTTGAATCGCCAAATTATGGACCTTCCGTAGGGTTTTCGTCATCGCCGCCGGAACCTTCAAGTGCGTGTGCGATGCCGCCGAGTTGCTCCGGCTTCAGCAGTCCCCGGCGTCCTGCCCGGCGGGCCGTCGCCCGGGCCATGGCCAGGTACGCCTCCAGAATATCTCCGCCCGCGCCGCCGTCGTGCTCCCGCAAGGACTCGGCGTGTGCCGCCACGGTGCCCACATCACCGCGGACCACCGGCCCGGTCAGTGCCGATTCGCCTGAGGCGAGCGCGTTCTCCAGGGTTGCCCGCAGCAGTGGCCCCAGCATTCGTTCGGGGGCCTCGACGCCGACCTCCCGGAGCAGTTGCGAGGACTGTGCCACCAAGGTGACGAGGTGGTTTGAGCCGTGCGCCAGGGCAGCGTGGTAGAGCGTGCGGTCCGCCTCGGCGATGGCAACGGGCTCCGCGCCCATCTCCACTACAAGGGCCTGAGCAATGGGCAGCATGGCAGCATCCGCGGTAACACCGAAGGTGCAGTCCAGCAGCCGGGTCAGGTCCAGGCTCATGCCGGTGAAGGTCATGGCAGGGTGCAATGCCAACGGGATGGCGCCAACGGCGCGGACAGGATGCAGGATCCCGACGCCGAACCGGCCGGAGGTGTGTGCCACGAGCTGCCCGGGCTGCCAGGCGCCGAGCTTCGCCAGGCCTTCCACAAGCGGGCCCAGGGCATCGTCGGGGACGGCCAGGAGCACCAGTTCGGCGCGTTCGACGATGTCCCGCACTTCCAGGACGGGGACACCGGGAAGCAGGGCTTCGGCGCGTTCGCGGCTGGCGTCGGAGACCGCCGAGACTCCGATGACGGCGTGCTCGGCGCCGCGCAGAGCCGCCCCGAGGACAGCGCCAACTTTGCCGGCGCCGATGATTCCGATGCCGAGACGTCCTGGTTTAGCCATGCTTCCGGTCTTCCTGCCTGTTGGGTTCTTCGGTGTGGGGGCGTTCAGCGGCGGGCGGGCGGACCTGCTCCAGCCAGTGCTCGCTGGTCTGACGCCGGCGGGCGGCCCGGGCCCGTGCCGCCTGGGCGTCGAGGAGGGCACGCGCCTCGTCCAGGCCGGCCTGGATCAGCCGCGGCGAGACGGGTCCGGCGGTGGTATGCAGGACCAGGTCCGCCACCCGGAAGCGCCTGGCCAGGGGGCCCTGCTCAAGCGCCATCGATTGGGTGCGCTGGTGCGGAACGATAACAAGGTGCCGCCACCAGCGGCCCGAACGGATCAGCAGGGCCGTGTCGGTGGCGGCGAAACCGTTGCGCCGCCAGCCCAGGGGGGCCAGCAGCCGGGCGCGCCGCGGGGTGGTGACAAAGCCGCCGTCGTCGGTGCCGGGAGCCGGCCCGGCCGCGGCCGGGCCGGAGCGGCCGTTGGCTCCGGCGGTGAATATGCCCGCCGGGTCCGGGGTGCCCGGGTCGGGAAGGACCAGGGAGAGGATGGTGAGCACCTCCGGAAAGGTCCCCACCGGCAGGAGCGTGCTCCGTGAAGAGCCCTCGCCGTTGTCCGCCGCGGCGCCGTAACCGGCGACGTTGACGTGGATCCGGTACCAGCCGAAGAAGCGCCAGAGCGGCGGCTGGCTGACCCGCAGTGCCTGGATCCGGCCCGGCGGAAGGGTCTGGGCCTGCGTATCCAGCAGGCCGTAGCGCAACCGGATCCCGTCCGGGGAAATGGCTGCGGTGAAGTTGTAGCCGCGGTTGACGGAGTTCCAGTACGCTGCCGCCATGCCCAGCGCGGCCGGAATCAGGAAGAGGTAGAAGCTGCGGTTCTCCGTGAGCGCCGAGAGCACCACGGACCCCGCGCCGCCGGCCAGCACAAAGACGGTCTGCTCGCTCAGGATCAGGGACCCCACCAGGCGCCCCGGCGGGACCGTGAGTACGGCGTGTTCCGGCGCTTCGGCGGCCACGGCCTCCGGGCCGGCAAGGTCAGCGGGGTTTCGCGCCGGGGCGGAGGCACTGGCCAGGATAGTGGCCCGCAGCTGCCGCGCCTCGTCCACGCGCAGGAAAGCCAGGCGCACCGCCGACTCGCCGGCGTCGGCCACGTCGAACTTTAGCTCGGCCAGCCCGAACAACCTGGCCAGCAACGGCTGCACAATATCGATTGCCTGGACCCGGTCCAGGCGCGCCTGCCGCTGCTGTTTGAAGAGGAATCCCGTGTTGAGCCGGACGTAGCCTTCGGCCACCTGATAGCGGGTGAAGTACCAGCTCAGGACGTATCCGAGCACGGTCAGAAGCACCAGCACGCCGCCGCCGAGCAGCAGCCACGGAGCCCGGCCGGTGAACCTGTCATCGATCAGGGGTCCGCCCTGGAGCAGCCGTTCGAAGGTGTCCCGGAAAAAGAAGAACCCGATGGCGGCCAGCGCCACCCAGCCCCGCACGAACGGCGACGCCGGGTGCACACGCAGCCACCGGGGCCCGGGCGTTTCGGTATCGGCGCCGGCGGACGTTCCCGCGGGCACACCGGATTTCACCGCGATACCGTCACAGCCCGGCCAGCCGGGCTTCACCGCGCGCGGAAAGCTGCTCGCGCAGCCGGGCGCCCTCGGCGGCGGGCAGCCCCGGGATCTCCGCGCGGGTACCCGGGGAGGCGGTGTGGAGTTTCAGCGTGCACAGTCCCAGCCCGCGTTCCAACGGTCCGGCGCCGATGTCCACGTATTGCATCCGGCCGTAAGGAACCACGAGGGTGCGCTGGAAGAAGATGCCGCGGCGGATGAGCAGGTCATCGTCACGCTCGGCGTAGCCGATGGCCTGGACCTGGCGGGGAATGAGCAGGAACCTGCACAGGGCCAGGACCAGGATCACGGCCGGGACGGCGATGGCAAGCCAGAGCGGGAAGGACGGCCACCAGCCATTGCGGATGAGAACGAGGGGGAGGCACAGCAGAGCGACAACAAGTAGGTTCGCCGCGGCCCAGCCGGCGCGCCGCACGGTCACATATTTCGGGGAGACCCGTAACCAGGTGATGCCCGGCGGGTCAATCGCCTCGGTAGGCATATTCGCCTTCCGCCGTCGGCTTGCGCTTTTCCCGGACGCCCGGGGCTGATCCGCCGTCGCCGTCCTCGGGCGGTATCCGGCAGAACCGTTCCACGACCAGGCCAACGACGATCATCGCCAGGCCGCCGCCGGCCATGGCCACGGCCTGCCACGCGAGCGTCTGGTCGCTGCGGAGGTTCCAAAGGCGCAACTGGTCAATGAAGATCCCTGCGTGCCAGCCCAGCAGGACGCTGCCGGTATACGCGCAGGCCTGCGCGAGGACGAGGGTCCACGCCGCCAGGATGGGATTAAGCATTCTCTTTTTGTTGCCGTTGCGCCAGCGCAGCACCCGGACGCCCAGCACGATGGTGAGCACCACGATCACGGCCATCGTGATGAGCCCGGTGAGCGGCAGGACGGGGGTGTTCAGGCTGTAACGGGTCGTCAGCAGGGCGGCCAGCCAGCCCAGGACCCCTACGGCCACGCCGATGAGGGACAGCACCAGGGGGCTGGTCAGCTTCATCATTCGCTTGCTCCGGCCGCGGGGTGGAGGGTGTCGAAGCCGTCGAAGGGAATGAGGTCGGGGAAATCGGGGGCTTTGGCCGCTAGCTCGCCGACGCGTTGGCCGTCCAACTCGGCGGCAGGGTCGATAAGCGACCACGGGAAGAGTACAAAGGCCCGCTGGGCGGCACGCGGGTGCGGAAGGGTGAGCTCCGGGTCGGAACTGGCCAGCTCCCCGTACGTGATGATGTCCACGTCGAGGGTGCGGGGGCCCCAGCGCACGTCGCGGACCCGGAGGTGCTTTTGTTCCACAGCGTGGCAGTGCCGCAGCAGCTCACCGGGTGTCAATGTGGTCTCCACCGTCATCACCATATTGAGGAAATCCGGCTGGTCCGGCGGACCGCCGACTGCTTTGGTCTGGACGATCGGCGAAATGGCCAGGAGGCGGACCTCCGGCGGGTCGACGATGTCCGCGACGGCTGCCGAAAGGGTGTCGCTGCGCGCCCCCAGGTTGCTGCCGAGCGCAAGCACAGACCGCGTGTAGCTCATTGTTGGTCCTGCCGGCTCCGGCGCACGCTGACGGAGACATCACCGAATGCGACCTCGATGGGCGCCTCGGGTTTGTGCACAGTGATTTCCACTGCTGCCACGGGGAACTTCTGCAGCACGTCCTCGGCGATCCGGACGGCGAGTGCCTCGATCAGGTTCAGCGGCTCCCCCGCGATCCAGGTCCGGATGCACTCCGCCACTTCACCGTAGTGCGCCGTGTCCAGCACGTCGTCGGAACGTGCCGCGCGGCTGAAATCCAGGTGCAGCACGGCATCGACGACGAACGGCTGGCCGTCGCGCCGCTCGAAATCAAACACTCCGTGGTGGCCGACGGCGGTGACGCCGCTCAGCGTGATCTGGTCCATGGTGGCTTTCCGGTTCAGTTATCGCCGGCGGCGGGTACTGCGCGGCCATCTGCCGGGCTCATCCCGGCGGCGACCTTGACAGCATCGAGGCTGGGCCCGACGTCGTGCACGCGGACAGCCCAGGCGCCGCGGGAGGCGCTGATGGCGGTGACCGCAGCGGTGGCCGCGTCGCGTTCGGCCGGCGGGGCGGACTTGCCGGCGACGGACAGGAGGCTGCCCAGGAAGCGTTTGCGGGAGGCGGCGACAAGGACCTTATGACCCATGGCCTGCAGCACGTCGAGGTTCTGCAGCAGCTCCCAGTTCTGCGCGTCGGTCTTGGAGAAGCCCAGGCCCGGATCAACGATGATCTGCTCCGGGCTGACACCTGCGGCGTAGAGCTTGTCCCGGACGCCCGCCAGTTCCGCGGCGACGTCCGCAGCCACGTTTCCGTAGTCCGTCAGCGTGTCCATTGTGCCCGCTGTGCCCCGGCGGTGTGTGAGGACGTAGGGAGCCTTGCTGCGTGCCACGAGTTCGGCCATTTCGGGTTCAATGCTCAGGCCGGAGACGTCGTTGATGATGACGGCGCCTGCCTGCAGCGCCGCGGCAGCGGTGGCGGCGTGGGTGGTATCGATGCTGACCAGCGCCCCGGCCTTCGCCAGGGCGGCGATGACTGGGAGCACCCGCCGCTGCTCCTCGTCGGGCTCCACTTCGGTGGCTCCCGGGCGGGTGGACTCGCCGCCGACATCGATGATGTCCGCGCCGGCGTAGAACATCCGCAGCCCGGCGGCGATGGCGGTGTCGGCGGTGGCGTGCTGGCCGCCGTCGCTGAAGGAGTCCGGGGTGACATTCAGGATGGCCATCAGCAGTGTCCGGTCAGTGGGCAGGGCTTCGAATGTTGCCGCGCGGCGTGCCTTGCGCACTACTGGCAGGGGCGACGTCGCCGGTCCGGTTCCGGGGGCTGCAGCTAGGGAGTCCATTGTCTGTGGTGTTACCTTCCGATAATGAGGCTCATGGCTTCGGCGCGGGTGGCCGGGTCATGGAGTTGCCCGCGTACCGCACTGGTGACGGTCCTGGCACCGGGCTTGCGGATGCCGCGCATGGACATGCAGAGGTGTTCGCATTCGACGACGACGATTGCGCCGCGCGGCTTGAGGTGGGTGACGAGGGCCTCGACGATCTGGGTGGTGAGGCGTTCCTGGACCTGGGGGCGGCGGGCGAACATGTCCACCAGCCGCGCCAATTTGCTCAGCCCGGTCACCTTCCCGTCGTGGGAGGGGATGTAGCCCACATGGGCCACCCCGTGGAACGGCACCAGATGGTGCTCGCAGGTGGAGTAGAACGGGATGTCCTTGACCAGGACCAGTTCCTCGTGGTCCAGGTCGAAGGTTGTGGCGAGAATCTCTGCCGGGTCATGGTGAAGTCCGGCGAAAATCTCGGTGTACGCCTTGGCGACCCGTTTCGGCGTGTCAATGAGGCCGCTGCGGTCCGGGTCCTCGCCGATGGCCAGCAGGATTTCGCGGACGGCCGCCTCAATCCGGGCTTGGTCCACAACGGCGGGGACAGCGGCTGAGGCTCCCGCCACCAAAGAGCCGGTGGCGGGAGCGTCGTCGTCATTGAAGAAAGAAGTCACTGAAGAAGCCTAGCCGGGATGGCCGTCAGGCCCGAGATCCGTTACACCGCCCTGGAACGGCTCCTGTCCGGGGACGCCTTGGGCGTGCGGCGGGAAGGTGTCCAGCGGTTCCTCGAGCCGGGCTTCCTTGGCCTCTTCCTGCGCTTCGCGTTCTGCCTTCTCCCGGCGGGACTCCACCGGGCCGACGTCCTGGATCGGGCGGGTTTCCTTGGAGAGCCAGATCTCACGGAAATCACGCTTGCGGATGTTGGTGAAGACCTGTGCGATTTCCGCCTGGTTCAACGTTTCGCGTTCCAGCAGTTCAAGGGCCAACTGGTCCAGGACGTCGCGGTTCTCGATCAGGATGGCGTAAGCCTCGTCGTGCGCGCCCTCGATCAGGCGGCGGACTTCCTCGTCGACGATGTAGGCGATCTGGTCCGAGTAGTTGCGCTCGTGTCCGGCGTCGCGGCCCAGAAACGGTTCGCCGCCGCCCTGGCCCAGGCGCACTGCTCCGACCCGTTCGCTCATGCCGAACTCGGTGACCATTTTGCGGGCGATGCCGGTGGCCTTTTCGATGTCATTGGACGCCCCGGTGGACGGGTCGTGGAAGACGAGTTCCTCCGCGACGCGGCCGCCCATGGCATAAGCCATCTGGTCGAGCAGTTCGTTGCGGGTCACGGAGTACTTGTCATTCTCCGGAACCACCATGGTGTAGCCCAGGGCACGGCCGCGGGGCAAAATGGTGATCTTGGTGACCGGAGCGGAATTCCGCAGCGCCGCCGCCACCAGGGCGTGGCCGCCTTCGTGGTAGGCCGTGACCTTGCGTTCGTGTTCCTTCATCACGCGGCTGCGCTTCTGCGGACCGGCCATTACACGGTCAATGGCTTCGTCCAGGGCGCGGTCGTCAATGAGGTTGGCATTCGAGCGGGCCGTCAGCAGGGCGGCCTCGTTAAGGACGTTGGCCAGGTCAGCGCCGGTGTAGCCGGGGGTCTTTTTGGCCACGGCCCTCAGGTCGACGCCGGGAGCCATCGGCTTGCCCTTGGCATGGACCTGCAGGATCTGGTCACGGCCGATCAGGTCCGGGGCCTCGACGGAGATCTGGCGGTCAAAGCGTCCCGGCCGCAGCAGTGCCGGGTCCAGGACGTCGGGCCGGTTGGTGGCGGCGATCAGAATGACATTGGTCTTAACGTCAAAGCCGTCCATCTCGACCAGCAGCTGGTTGAGGGTTTGCTCGCGTTCGTCGTTGCCGCCGCCGATGCCGGCACCGCGGTGGCGTCCGACGGCGTCGATCTCGTCCACGAAAATGATGGCCGGCGCATTTGCCTTGGCCTGCTCGAACAGGTCACGGACGCGGGAAGCGCCGACGCCGACGAACATCTCAACAAAATCGGAACCGGAGATCGAGAAGAACGGCACCCCGGCCTCGCCGGCAACGGCGCGGGCCAACAGGGTCTTGCCGGTTCCGGGCGGACCGTAGAGCAGCACGCCTTTGGGGATCTTGGCGCCAACGGCCTGGAACTTCGCCGGCTCCTGGAGGAACTCCTTGATTTCTTCGAGTTCCTCGACGGCCTCGTCAGCTCCGGCGACGTCGCCGAAGGTGACCTGCGGCATGTCCTTGTTCACCAGCTTGGCCTTGGACTTGCCAAACTGCATCACCTTGGAACCGCCGCCCTGCATGCGGGAGAGCAGGAACCAGAACAGGACGCCGAGCAGGATAACCGGGATCAGGAGGGAGAACAGTCCGGCGAACCAGTTGTTCTCGACCGGCTGGTCGGTGTAGCCGCTGGGCGGGCGGGAGTCCGTGACGGCTTTAACGACGTCGGCGGCGCGGGCATTGACGTAGTAGAACTGGATGTTCTTGCCCTTGTCCTGCCCGTCAACCTGCAGGTTGTCCTTCAGGATCAGGTCCACGCGGTTTTCCGCGTCGAAGATCTTCGCCTGTTCAACCTTGCCACCGTCGGTCAGCAGCGCGAGGCCCTTGTCGGTGTCGATCCGGGCCGCGCCGCCCGGTGAAAGGGTGGCAAAGGCCAGCAGGAGCATGCCAACTACAACGACAATCCAGATGCCGGGGCCCTTGAAGAAACTCTTAGCTTTCATCTGTGCGGGGCAGGCCCCGTCCCTCCTGGTAGTGCTGCACGGCGACCGATCTGCGCGCGTGTGGTGCTGCGTCAGCTTCTAGCTATACACCGTCGCTGTAGCTCACGCACGGTGAAGTGCAAAAGTTCCCTGAGGGCGTAGCGGGGCCGGGGATGGCCGGGCCCGGGGCGGAGCTTTGCGGTGTCCCCAGCGTCGGTGTGCTACTCGTAGACGTGCGGCGCGAGCGTTCCGACGAAGTCCAGGTTCCGGTACTTCTCGGCGTAGTCCAGGCCGTAACCGACCACGAACTCGTTGGGGATGTCATAGCCGACGTACTTGACGTCGATCTGGACCTTCAAAGCCGTGGGCTTGCGGAATGCGGTGCAGATTTCCACGGAGGCCGTGCCACGGGATTCCAGGTTGGTTTTGAGCCAGGACAGGGTCAGGCCGGAGTCGATGATGTCCTCGACGATCAGGACGTCCTTGCCCATGAGGTCCGTGTCCAGGTCTTTGAGGATGCGGACCACACCGGAGGACTGCGTGCCGGAGCCGTAGGACGAGACGGCCATCCAGTCCATCGAAACGTGGCTGTGGAGTGCGCGGGCGAGGTCGGCCATGACCATCACTGCGCCCTTGAGCACGCCGACGATCAGCAGATCGCGGCCTTCATAGTCCTTGTCGATCTGGGCAGCCAGTTCGGTGATCCGGGTCTGGATCTGCTCCTTGGAGTACAGAACGTGCTTAAGATCTGCCTGGACGTCGTTTGAATCCACCAATAACTCCTGTGTAGATGCGGGGGCGACTATATCTGGGGCGGTTTTTGAGGCCGGAATACAAGCTTCCCACAGCGGGCCGCCCCGCGGGGAACACTTCCGGGCCCGGACGGCCCTTCGGCGAGCAGTTGGACGAGCGGGAGCCGGTAGACGTTGACCCCGCCGGCAAGCTCCACGGGACCGGCCGATCCCCGCCGCCGGAGGAGGGCTTCTGCGGCGAGCAGCCGCTGGTAGCTGGGCTGCTGGCCTCCGACGGCGGCCGCGGCCTTGGCGATGACCCGGAACCTGATGGCCGGCGCGAGCCCGCGCAGGGCTTCCTCCGGGAGGCTGATGGTTGTTCCGGATTGTTCCCGGAGGCTGAGGAAGGTGTCATTCGCCACGTCCTCTAGGTAGTCGGCGTCCAGCTGCAGGATCGCCGCGGTCCGTGCGAGCGACTCGGCAACGCCCGGACCAAGCTTCTGCTCAAGCAGCGGAAGCACCTCGACCCGGGTCCGTGACCGTGCAAACGCGGGATCCACGTTGCTCGGATCGTGCCATGGCTCAAGCCCCTCAGCCGCGCAGATTGCGAGGGTGTCGGCGCGGCGCAGCCCCAGGAAGGGCCGTAACAGCTTGTCGCGGGCGGGCCGCATCCCCGCCAGGGAGCGCGTCCCGGAACCGCGGGCGAGCCCAAGCAGTACCTGTTCGGCCTGGTCATCGAGGGTATGGCCGAGGAGGATGGCGCCGGCGCCGTCCTCAGCTGCAGCGGCGTTCAAAGCTGCGTGCCTGGCGTCCCGGGCGGCTGCCTCCGGGCCCACCCCGGTGGAAGCGACCTCGACGGCCTTGACGTGTACCGGCGAGAGGCCCAGATCCCGCAGGGTCGCGGCGGCGGCGGCGGCAACACCGGCGGAGCCGGGCTGCAGCTGGTGGTCCACCACCACGGCGCCCACGGAAACGGGATGTCCGTCCACGTGGCCGCGGCGGCCGAAGTGGGCAGCGGCCGCCGCGAGGGCCAGTGAGTCGGGTCCGCCGCTGCAGGCGACCAGGATCCGCTCGGGGTATCCTGCTGCACCCAGCGACTCCTGCAGCATTTTCCGTGCCGTGCCGACGACTGGCGCCAGCCGGCCCGGCCGGCGTCGTTCGCTGGAGGCAGGACTGGGCGTCACGGAACTAATGCCCCATCCGTTCGAGCCAGAGCCTGGAGTTGTGAATTTCTGTCTCGCTGGGCAGGTGTTCCGCGGACTCCCAGACCTTGTTGAACCCCTCCATGCCGGCCACGTCCACTACTTCGCGCACGAACTTCGAACCGTCGCTGTACTGGCGCATCTTCGCGTCCAGCCCGAGCAGGTTGCGGATGAACTTCTCAATCACGCCGCGGTCCTTCGACCGGGTATTAAAGCGCTGCCGGATGGTCTTCACGGAGGGCACAATGCTGGCGTCGACAGCATCCATCACCACGTTGGCGTGCCCTTCCAGCAAGCTCATCAGGGCGGTCAGGCGTGAGATCGCGGCCTTTTCCTCGGGGTTCTGCAGCAGGTCAAGGATGGCCCCCCGGCTGGGCGCGGCGCCGGACGCGGTGCGGTCCTTGAGCGACTTCGCTGCGGCGGAGGCCCGTTCCATCAGGGAGTCGACGTTGCCAAGCAGCTGGCCGCTGAGGCTTTCGATCTCGTCCAGCATGTGATGCCGAAGCCAGGGCGCGGCGGCGAACTGCACCCGGTGGGTTTGTTCGTGCAGGCAGACCCACAGCCGGAAATCCTCGGGTTCGACGTTAATTTCGCGTTCGACGGAGATGATGTTCGGGGCGACGAGGAGCAGCCGCCCGGCGGCGGGCGCGGTGGAGTTCTCGGCCAGGGCCGAGAAGGGGTCATATTGGCCCAGGACCTTGCTGGAGAGGAACGCGAGGATCGCCCCCAGCTGGCCGCCCGTAATGGCCCCGCTGACACTGGCCGCGCCGGGGTTGAGGGTCCCGCGGCGGCCCTCCAGCATCTTTTCCATCGCCGGTTGCAGCATTACGGCGAAACTCTGGGTATTGGCCTTGGCCCAAGAGGCGCGGTCCACCACCAGGACCGAGGAGTCACGGAGGTCGCGGGCGGCATCGAGACCGGTGATGCTATGGACGTGCGGGACCGAAATGTCCGCCATCAGGCGCAGGTTGTCCACGGCGGCTTCGATGTCCGCCGCTGCCAGGATAGGTCCGGCGGGTGTGAGCCGGGCGGCAGTGGAAGCGGCCAGCTCCCAGTTGATGAGGGCTTGGACTTGGGGTGACGTCGCGCCGGCAGAGGACTCCATAGGCTCCATCAGATCACAGCGGACTGACAATGCGCCTTAAATTCGTCGGCCGGCGAACGGCCGCGCGCGTCAGCGGCAGCCGCACCCGGCCAGGACGGACGCGGCGCGGTCCAGCACGGCCTTATTCGCCGCCCCCGGCGTCAGTCCGTTGCCAATGAAGGAAAACACCAGGAGCCTGCCGTCGGCGTCCACCACGTAGCCGCTTAGCGCAAGGACGGTGTTCAGCGTGCCGGTTTTGGCCCGGACCAGGCCCGCGCCGCGCGCCGTGGCCGCATCCATGTACCGGTCCCCCAGCGTTCCGGTGAGCCCGGCGACCGGAAATCCGGCCAGAGCGGACCGCAGCCGGGTGTCAGTGCCCGACGTGATGGCCCGAACCACCCCGGCAAGCTGGCGGGCGGACACCTGGTTGTCCAGGGCCAGGCCGGAGACGTCAGCTGCGCGCAGTGTGCCGGCAGGGATCTCCAGGTCGTCGAGCTGCTCCAGAACGGCCGCGACGGCGCCGTCGTTACTGCCGGGTTTACCGGCCGCGGTTGCCGCCATCCGGCCCATCGTCTCGGCGAGGTAGTTGTCCGAGGTGCGCAGCAGCAGGTCCACCTGCTGGCCGACAGTCGCTGACTGGACCTCGGCCAGGACCCGGGCTTCAGCATCGCCTTCGGCAGTTCCCGCGGGGACCCGTCCAACGCCGGGCGCCACCGAGAGCCCGGCCGCTGCAGCCGCCGTCGAAAGCTGGGCGTAAAAGGCTTCGGCGGCGGTCATCGCGGCGTCCTGCGGGCGGGGCCCGGTGGTGCTGGCCGGGTCGAACCGGGCGGAGTTCAGTGCCAGCGGAAACAGCGGCGCTACCTCACCCGCGGCAACATCCTCCGGGCTCCAGGCCGGGTTCAGAGCGGGGCCGGTGAACAGGGAGTCGTCAAGTTGCACCGTCAAGGGACCGGTGACGTTCCCGGCCTCCAGCGCCCGGACCGTGGACTGTGCCAAGGTAGCGAGTCCGGCGTGGCCCAGCACGGCGTCGGGCACCGATTCCCCGGCGCCGAGCAGCACGTCCCCGCCGCCGGTGAGCACCACAGTTCCGGGGGCATTGCCCGCCACTGCCCTGGTGCTGAAGCGGCGCTCCGGTCCGAGGGTGCGCAGGGCAGCGGCGGCCGTGAGCAGCTTCATGTTGGAGGCGGGAACGCGGACCGCGTCGCCGGAACGGTCGAATAATACGTCCCCGGTGAGGGCATCCTGCACCATACCGGTAAAGTCCCCGGCACCGTCGGTCTTGAGGGTTTCGTTCAGTTGCGCAGCGAGGTCACCCGGTGCCGGGCGAGGGGCGGCGGCAGTGAGCGGTTCGATGCCGCCGCTGCCGGCGGCGGTGCCGCCGCGGGGGGCCAGCGTACCGGGGACCTGCTGCCAGGTCGGGGTATTTTCGCCCGTGGCCGCGGAAGACGCGGGGCCGCGGAACGCCGGTGCCAGCGCGACGCCGGCAGGGAGGGCGAGCGCCGCCACCAATAGGGTCTGGAGCAGCAGCGGAAGGTTCCGCCGAAGCGGCCCGGTCGCCGGCCGCGCGCCCGGGCGGCTCGTTCTGCGTTTCATCCTGCTACTGGTCCTTTAGTCCCGAAATGTCCCCACTAGTTCCTGAAACCAGCGCCTCTCGCTATATCCTCAATAGTAGTCGGCGGCACCGGCAACCTCCTGTGAGTGTGTGCCGCGCACCCCTGAAAACCGCGCACCCCTGAATTCGTCAAGGAGTATTCCATGAAGCATGACGTGACAATCGAGATCCCCAAGGGATCACGCGTCAAGTACGAAGTCGACCATAAGACCGGCCGCGTCCGCCTGGACCGCGTCCTGTTCACCTCCATGCAGTACCCCACGCACTACGGGTTTTTCGAGAACACCCTGGGCGAAGACGGCGACCCGCTGGACGCCCTTGTGCTGCTGCAGGACTTCGACCTGCACCCCGGCGTTATCGTCGAGTCACGCCCCATCGGCGTGTTCAACATGACCGACGACGGCGGCGGCGACGCGAAGGTGCTCTGCGTGCCCACCGACGCCCGCTTCGATCACATCAACGAGATCACCGACGTCAGTGAATTCCTGATCCGGGAAATCGAGCACTTCTTCACCCGCTACAAGGACCTGGAGCCGGGCAAGTGGGTCAAGGCTGAGGGCTGGGGCGACCGTGCTGCCGCCGAAGCCGAGCTTGAGGCGTCGATCAAGCGTTACGTTCCCCACACGCACTAACGTTCCGGAACTCCAACGCGGGGTCGTTGACCGCCCATCCGGCTTCCGGATGTGGCTGTCACCGGCCCCGCGTTTGCCGTTTCAGCGCAGAGCCAAGCGCAGCGCAAACTACGTTGGCCTGTCAGTGGCGGGTCAGGAATGTGTGAAATTGTTGGCTCATGAACGACGATCCTGCCTTTAGCCCACCCAGCGGTCCGGTCACCGGATGGCGGGACGGCGAGGTGCTGCGTGCCAGCGGAATTCCCTATGCCAGCGCCGGACGGTTCCAGCCGCCGGTGCCTGTACCTGACCGGACCGCTGTCCTCGCGGCGACGTCCCTTTCGCCGGCGTGCCCGCAGGCTCCGGTCCCTTTCCTGGATGAGATCCTCGGCACCCGCTACGGGGAGCTTCCCGGCAGCGAGGACTGCCAGCGGCTCTCTATCACCATGCCGGCCGGGCTCACTGCGCACGAGCGTGTGCCGGTGATGGTGTGGCTCCATGGCGGGTCCTACACGTCCGGCTCCGGGGACTTGGCGATCTTCGACCCCAAGTCCCTTGTGGCCGAAAACCGCGTGATCGTGGTGTCCGTGACCTACCGGCTGGGCCTGTTTGGTTACCTGGCAAGCGGCACCGGACGGCCCGCGAACCTGGGCCTCCTGGACCAGCTTGAGGCGTTCCGCTGGGTCCAGCGCAACATCAGCGCCTTCGGCGGCGACCCGGCAAATGTCACGGCCTTCGGACAGTCCGCCGGCGGGGACGCCGTCGCCCATCTGATGGCAACGGCGGAAGCCCCCGCCCTGTTCCGGCGGGCCATTATTCAGAGCGCACCCCTCGGCATTACCCGGGGTCGGGAAAAGATGAGCCACGCGATGGGCATCGCGGCGCAAACCGTCACCAAGGACACACCGGCGATGGAAGTTGTCGAGATCGAGGGGCACGTTTCGCAGGTGGCCCGGAAGTTCGGGCTGAAAGCGGCCATGCCGTTCGGCACCCAGTACGGGCACGCCCCGCTGCCGCGGGAATCCGCGATCGAGGACGCATGGAACAACACTGCTGCCGGGATTGAGGTTTTGATCGGACACACCTCCGAGGAAGCCCGGATGTTCCTGCCGCGCAACCGCACCGTCAGCGCCGTGGCCAAGGTCCCGCTGCTCGGGGCCGCTATCGTGCGGGGCATCAACTGGGCCGTCACCGAGGCCGTGTATGGCCGGTCCGCCAGGAAGTTCGCCAGGCGGCACGCCCGGGCCGGCGGCACGGCCTACAGTTATGTGCTGTCCTGGGCCGCGCCCGGAAACGTCTATGGTGCCGCGCACACAGTAGACCTGCCCCTGCTGTTCGGAGACCAAAAGACCTGGGAAGGGGCGGGGCTGCTCGCAGGTGCCGACTGGGCGGAAATTAACGCCCAGGGCAGGGAGCTCCGCGCCGTGTGGGCCCGTTTTGCCGCCGGGGAGGGCCTCGGGCGCCGCGGCGGGATTCCTGGCGCCCTGCGCTACCGCGCCGTCTGAGACGCCGGAGAACTGCGGCCGGGGTCCTAAAGCTGATCCGGCCGAAACCAACGGTCAGGATCAGCTGCTTTCCGGGCCGCCGCAGCCGCCGCAGCCGGCACTGGAACCAGTCTCCTTTTGTGCCGGCGCGCCGTCCCGCCGGCACCGCTTTGGCGCTCTTGCCTGACGCATTCCACCGGGTAGTGTGGATCCAGAATGTTCACGCTGACGATCAACCAAACCGACAGCCGGCGCGACGGCGATTGCGTGCCCCAGCTCCTCAAGGACCTGCGGCACATCCCGGCGCGCCTGGACTTCGACCGCTCGGTCGAGGATGAGGTCCAGGGCATTGTGGACTGTCCCCTGCAGGCCGTCGAAGCGGCGATGATCTCCCTGCGGACAGGCAGCTGGTACGTCGGCATCGGTGTCGGCCCGGTCAATGAACCCCTGCCGAACCAGATCAAGGACGCCTCCGGTCACGGCCTCATTTATGCCCGCCGGGCCGTGGACCGGCTGCGCAACGGCAAGGACCGGATCCCGGTGGCCGTCGAAGGCCCGCTTGCAGACCTCGCCGCGGAGTCGGAAGCCGTCCTGCGGCTGCTCGGTCAGATCGTGCACGACCGCAGCCTGGCCGAGTGGCGGGTGCTGGACCTGCTGACCCCCGGGGTTCGCGGACAGCAAAAGGCGGTGGCTGAGGAACTCGGGATTACCACCCAGGCTGTCAGCAAGGCAGTGGCGCGCGCGCAGTGGAATGAGGAACACGCGGCGCGTCCCGCCGCGGCCAGGCTCCTGGGCCTCATCCTCGAAGCGCGCTGACACCCCGCCCGGCCCGGCTAGGGCAGCAGGCTGCGCAGCACGTGGGCGGCACCGTCGTTATACACGGAGTGGGTGACCTCGTTTGCGGCGGCGATGACCTCCTCGGGCGCCTGGCCCATGGCGACGCCGCGCGCGGCCCAGCCGAGCATCTCGATGTCATTGCGGCCGTCGCCGACGGCAACGGTGTGGTGCGGCTCGACGCTCAACCGTCCGCGGAGCTGCTCGAGCGCACTCGCCTTGGTGACTCCGGCGGCGGCGATGTCCAGCCACGCCGTCCAGCCCACCGAGTAGGTCACCCCGGCGAGGCCGATGTGGCGGATGGCGGTGTTGAACTCTTCGGGCGTGTTTTCGGTGCTGAAGACAACAACGCGCACGGCAGTGGCTTCCAGCAAGGTCTGGAAGTCCACGCCAATGGCCTCAACGCCGAAACTGGCGTCCTGGAAGCGCTCGGTGGAGAGGAAGTTGCCGTCCGCATCCTCCAGCGCATACTTTGCCGAGGGCAGCCGCTTGCGCAGTGCTCTGAGCGCGGGCCCGGGGTCGAAGGTTGCCTTGTGCATGATCTCGTAGCCCTCGGACAGGCCGGAATCCAGACGCAACGTGACGCCGCCGTTGGAGCAGACCGCATAGCCGTTTTCAATGCCGATATGTTCAATGATGGGCAGGGTCGCATTCAGCGACCGCCCCGTCGCGATGGTCACGTGGTGGCCCGCCGCCACAACGTCCCGGGCGGCTTCGCGGACGGGAACGGACATATGGCCGTCGTGGTCCACGAGGGTGCCGTCGACGTCGAGCGCAACCATCAGCTTGTGGCCTGCGGTGTTGTTCTGGTTAGTGTCTCGCCGGTCATCGTTGCCGGCGACTGAAGTTTCAGTCATTGTTGTCATCTAACAAGTAGAGCAGACACCCCTGACACCCGCTAGGACGCAGGCCACAACGGGTGGTAAACCCGGGGTGAACAGCTGTTGACCCCGGGTTCCGCCGCACGCGGCGGAACCCGGGCCGGGCGCAGTCGGCTCAGATGACCGGGAAGACCGTCATGCCGCCGAGATACTTCTGCAGTGCCTGCGGGATGTTAACGGAGCCGTCCGGGTTCTGGTGGTGCTCCAGGATGGCCACGATCCAGCGGGTGGTGGCCAGGGTGCCGTTGAGCGTGGCGACCGCACGGGTGCCCTTGGGGGCGCCGTCCCCGTTCAGCACACGTTCGCGGATGTTGAGCCGGCGCGCCTGGTACGTGGTGCAATTGGAAGTCGAGGTCAGCTCGCGGTACGCCCCCTGCGTCGGAACCCAGGCCTCGCAGTCGAACTTGCGCGCCGCGGAGTTGCCGAGGTCACCGGCTGCGGTGTCAATCACCCGGTAGGGCAGCTCGCACTTGGCCAGCATCTCCTCTTCCCAAGCTAGGAGCCGGGCGTGCTCGGCCGCAGCTTCCTCGACCGTGGTGTAGACGAACATCTCCACCTTGTTGAACTGGTGGACCCGGATGATGCCGCGGGTGTCTTTGCCGTGCGAGCCAGCCTCACGCCGGTAGCACGAACTCTGCCCGGCGAAGCGGATCGGACCCTTGGAGAGGTCCAGGATTTCATCGGCGTGGTAGCCGGCAAGGGCCACTTCGGAGGTGCCCACGAGGTACAGATCGTCCTCCGCGAGCCGGTAAATCTCGGCGTCGTGCTTAACGTCGAATCCGGTGCCCTGCATGGTCTCCGGGCGCACCAGCGTCGGGGTGATCATCGGCACAAAGCCTGCGTCGATGGCCTGCTCCATGGCCATCTGCAGCAGCGCCATTTCCAGCCGCGCCCCGGCCCCGCGCAGGAAGTAGAAGCGCGAACCGGATACTTTGGCACCGCGCTCCATGTCAATGGCGCCGATCAGCTCACCGATTTCCAGGTGGTCCTTCGGCTCGAAGTCGTTAAATTCGCGGGGGGTGCCGACGGCCTTGAGGACGATGTAGTCGTCTTCCCCGCCCGCTGGGACACCGTCCTCGATGAGGTTGGGAATGCCGCGCAGCAGTTCCTCGTGAGCGGACTGTGCGACGTCGGCCTCAACCGATGCTGCTTTGACCTCACCGGCGAGGACCTTGACCTCGGCCAGCAGGGCCTGCTTCTCCTCGCCCTTGGCCTGCGCCACCCTCTTTCCGAAGACATTCTGCTCGGCCCTGAGGTTCTCGAAGCGGATCAGGGCCGCACGCCGGGTCGAGTCCGCTGCGATGATCGCGTCCACCACGGATTCATCGGCACCGCGGGCGCGCTGGCTGGCCCGGAACGTGTCCGGATTTTCGCTGAGGTCTTTTACGTCGATCACCTGATAAGAGTATCCAATCCGGGCGCCTGCACCGGGCAACCAAATCACCGCCCACCGGCGGGATAGTGTTGGAGCACAATGCGTGACTGGCTGCTCTATCTCGTCATCGCTGGAGTTCTGGCGTTTGCCGCCTCCAGCTGGTGGGGAGTGCGCAAGCTCAAAGCCAGGCACAGCCGCAGCACCGTGTCGGAGGAAACGCACAGCCCAGGCCTGGGCCAGCAGAAGGTCGCAGTGGTGATGAACCCGATCAAGGCCCGATCAGGCGAAGCCCGGACACTGATAGCGAATGCGTGCGCAGCAGCGGGCTGGGCGCCGCCGCAGTTTTACGAAACTACTGCCGCGGACCCGGGCTTCTCGCAGGCGCGGGCCGCTGTCCAGTCCGGCGCCGACGTCGTACTGGTGGGCGGCGGCGACGGCACGGTCCGGGTGGTGGCGGACATTCTGGCCGGCACGGAAACCGCCATGGGCCTGATCCCGCTCGGCACCGGCAACCTGCTGGCCCGCAACATCCACCTGGACGTGGGCGACCTGCGCGCGAGCGTCCAGACTGCCCTGTTCGGTCAGCAACGCTTTATTGATACGGCGCGGATGACGGTGGAGAACGCCCGCACCAACGAATCGGCGGAACACACCTTCCTGGTCATCGCCGGCATCGGCATGGACGCAGAGGTCATCGGCGACACCAATGACGGGCTCAAGAAGGCTGTGGGCTGGCTGGCTTACACCGAAGCGGGGGTCCGGCATCTCCCGGGCCGCCGCAAGAAGGTGACCATCTCACTGGACGACCAGCCGGAGCAGAGCCGGAAGATCCGCAGCGTACTGTTCGCGAACTGCGGGTTGATCCCCGGCGGGATTGATTTCATCCCGCAGGCGATGATTGATGACGGGATGCTCGACGTGGTGGTGATGAGCCCGCGCAGTGCGATCGGCTGGCTGGCGATGTACTGGAAGATTGTGCTCAAACACAAGAGAAACCTGCCGGTGATGGCGTTTTACCGCTCCGGAAAGATCATCATCCGCTGTCCGGAACCAATGCCCACACAGGTCGACGGCGATCCGTCCGGAGAGGCCACGAAGGTCACCGTACAGGTTGCCCCGGGCTCGCTGCTCGTCCGCGTCAAGAACGGCACCGAGCAAGGCTAGGCGCTGGTTTCCGTCGCCGCCGCTGCGGACTTTTTCGCCTCCGCGGCAGCCTTGGCCGCGCGCGCCTCGGACTGCTCCCGGATCATTGCCTGCTCCTCTTCGAAGCGCAGCCGGTCTGCACGGTCGGCGTCGTCGCCGTCCCAGTCCTGATTGTCAGCGGTCGGCTTCGGGTTCACGATCATTCCCTGGCCGTCATTTTCAAGGCTGGTATCTGCCATAACCTGCTCCCTCGTAGAGGACTTCCCCAATATGGATCAGGCAAGCATACGCACAGTTGCAGAGGGGCGGAAGTGCGGCATGCGGCATTTGTCTACGCTGTGGGCGAAGCGCCCGACGTATATACCGGCACCACTGATGCTCCCGAGAGTATGTCTTTTACCCAGGCATGGGCGGCACGGAAGGCCTGGTCCGAGGTGTGTGGCTCCACTGTGGTGCGCTGGCCGTCCGCGCGTCCGTAAGACCCGAGGAAACGGGTTGCCGGGCTGATCCGGTGCAGGCCGGCGAGGGCATCTGCAACCCGGGCATCCGCCACGTGTCCGTCGGCGTCAATGCTGAAGAAGTAGTGGCCAAGGTATTGGCCGGTAGGCCGTGATTCGATCCGGCTCAGGTTCACGCCGCGGGTCGCGAACTGGTCAAGGATTTCCATCAATGCACCGGGGCGGTCTTCGGGCAGCGGAACCACGACCGTGGTCTTGTCCGCGCCGGTGGGTTCGGTCAGCCGGCCGGGCCGGCCGACCAGCACAAAGCGTGTCACCGCACCCGGGTTGTCCCCGATATTCTCCGCCAGGACGTGGAGTCGTGGCTGCTTCGCGGCCACAATCGGGGCGCAGATGGCGGCGTCGTAGTGGATATCGCCTTCGAGCAAGCCCATCGCCGCTGCAGCGGTGGAGGAACCCGGGATATATTCAGCATTAGGAATATATTTTTCTGCCCACAGCCGGCACTGCGCCCAGGCGTGGCCGTGGGTGGAGATCCGGCGGATATCTTCAATCCGGGTGCCGGGCCGGGCCACCAGCACAAAGCTGATCGATACCAGGGCTTCGCGCAGGATCCGGAGTTCCTGTCCGGTGGCGATTGCGTCCAGGGTTGCCGTGACGCCGCCTTCCACGGAGTTCTCGATCGGCACCATGGCGGCGTCGGCAGAGCCGTCGCGGACCTTATCCAGCGCCGAGTTGACGTTCGAGGACGGAATACGGATTGCTTCCGCAGCATCGGGAACCTGCATCAGGGCAGCCTCGGTGAAGGTGCCCGCGGGTCCGAGGAAGGTATACGTCACAGGTGATGCGGGCATCGGCGCTTCTTTCTTCAGCTACAGGATGACGGGCTTGAGTCCGTTGTCGGACACCAGCGGCATTCCGGTTTCCAGCCACTGGTCCATGCCGCCGGCCACATTCAGGGCGGAATACCCCTGTCCGGATAGCCACTGGGCGGCGCGCAAGGAACGGCCACCGGTGCGGCAGATAACAAAAACGTCCTCGTCCGGGTCGAGGTCCTCAAGCCGCGCCGGGAGCTGGTCCAGCGGGATGTGGAGGGCGCCGGCCGCGTGGCCCGCCACCCACTCGTAGTCTTCGCGGACGTCGAGGATCCGGGCCCCTTCCGGGATGTCGGACACGGTCACTGTGTCAAAGTCGCTCATGGTCGTCCTTCCGCAGAATGAATGGTCAACCTTCAGCGTATCGCCACCGGCCAGCGCCGCACCCCTACCCGGCGGCAGGTTACGCTTCTGGGATGGCGCACCGGAGACCCACTGGCACAGGGGACATGTCCAGTTCCCACCCGCGCGCATGTCCTCCCCCGGATGCGGGGCCTGGGCATACGCCCAACGTGTCCGCCCGTGGGCCCGGGGAGTGGGCAGGTGCACCGAAGCCGAGGGCCAGGGCGGCCGGGCGAGCGCTGGAGCCGCGTTTCCTTGGCTGAAATCCATGAACTGACCGCCGTCGAGCTGCGCGATGCCCTTCGCGGGGGCGAACTGTCGGCGCGGCAGGCCGCCGGCCACTTCCTGGACCGCATTTCGGCGATAAACCCTCACCTTGGCGCGTTTATCACCGTCACGGCCGAGCAGGGGATGGTCGACGCGGCGGCGGCCGATGACCGCTACGCCCGGTCCGCCCGGGACGGTGCCGGGCTGCCGCTGCTGCACGGGGTGCCGGTGGCGTTTAAGGACCTGACAGACGTCGCCGGAGTTATCACCACCCACGGCAGCGCAGCGCTGGAGCATAAACCCGCCCTGCTCGACGGCGCCCTAGCTGCCAAGCTCAAAGGCACGGGCGTGGTCTCGCTGGGGAAAACGCAGGTGCCGGAGTTCGGGCTGACGGCCTACAGCGAGAACCGGATCGCGCCGCCCTCCCGCAACCCGCATGCGTTCAGCCGCAGCTCGGGCGGATCCTCCGGTGGAAGTGCAGCTGCGGTGGCCGCCGGCCTGGTGCCGTTCGCGCCGGGATCCGACGGCGGCGGCTCGGTCCGCATTCCGGCTGCCGCCTGCGGACTCGTGGGACTCAAACCGGGGCGGGGGCTGGTTCCCGCGGGGGAAAGCACGGGGGACGCCGCGGGGCTCGTCGTCTCCGGTCCGCTGGCCCGCTCGGCCGCCGACGCTGCCCTGCTGCTGGACGCGCTCAAGCCCGCCGGTCCGCAGCGGGTCCGATGGGAGGGCGCACCGGGCTACCTGGAAGACTCAGCGCGAAAACCACGGACACTGCGCGTTGGCGTCAGCCTGGACAGTCCGTGGCAGACGTTTTTCCCCTTCACCCCGGACCCCGAGGCCCTCGACGCACTTGCTGAAGGCGTCCGGTTGCTCGAAGCAGCGGGCCACGAGACCTCCGATGCCTCCATCCGCTACGACAACCGCTACCCGGATGCGTTCACCACGGCCTGGACCGCCGCCGTCGGCAGCGCCCGGATCCTGCCCCAGCGCGAGGCGCTCCTGACGCCCCTCACCCGGACCTTCCGGCGCCGGGCCCAGCAGCGGAGTCCCGCGAAACTCGCCGAATCCCTCGCGTTCCTGCGCCGGTTCCAGCGGGACACGATCGCCCAATACACCGGCTGGGACCTTATCCTGACGCCGGCGTTGGCCCAGACCCCCCGTCCGGTTGGCTGGTTCACCGGAACTGCCCACGGCAACGGCTACTGGCCAGCGGCCGAATGGGCCGGAGACGCTGACGGCGACTACCGCAAGCAGTGCGAGTATGCACCGTGGTCCTCGATGGTAAACGTATGCGGGCTGCCCGCGATCACCCTTCCGGTGCACTGGACCGGCGGCGCGGCCGGCTCGGGGCTGCCGATGGGAATCCAGCTGATCGGGCCGATGGGCTCCGAGGCCCTGCTGCTGCAACTTGCCACACAGCTGGGCTTCTAGCCTCCCGCCGGGATGAGCCGGGATGATTTCCGCGGACGCGGCCGATACGGTGGAGCTGGTCAACGCCAGGACATGTCCACTCTCTGAAGGCTCCCAACTGAAAGGGAACAATGAAGATCACCGGTGCTGTACTCGAGGAAATCGGGCGCCCCCGCCCTTTCGCTGACTCCAAGCCCATCACCATCTCCGAGCTGGAGCTGGACGGTCCGGGGCCCACCGAGGTCCTGGTGAAGATCGAAGCCGCCGGCATCTGCCACTCGGATCTGAGCGTTGTGGACGGGAACCGGGTGCGCCCGGTGCCGATGCTGCTGGGGCATGAGGCTGCGGGACGCGTCGTCGAGGTCGGCTCGGAGGTCAAGGACCTGGCGCCCGGCCAGCGTGTTGTGATGTCCTTCCTGCCCCGCTGCGAACGGTGCCCGAATTGCGGGGAAGATGGGCGGCTCCCCTGCACCGCTGGTTCCAGGAGCAACGGCGAAGGTACCCTCCTGCACGGATCGATGCGGTTGGGCCGCGGCGGCGAAAAGATCTACCACCACCTGGGCGTCTCCGGCTTCGCCACCCACGCCGTTGTGGACCGCGCCTCGGCCGTCCCGGTCGATGATGACATCCCGGCGGACGTCGCCGCCGTCCTCGGCTGCGCCGTGCTGACCGGCGGCGGTGCGGTGCTGAACGCGGCCCGGCCCCGGCCGCAGGACAGTGTGATGATCGTGGGGCTCGGAGGCGTTGGTATGGCCGCGCTGATCACCGCGGTTTCGCAGGGGGTCTCGCGGATCGTCGCCGTGGACACGCTCGAGGAAAAGCTCGAACACGCCCGCCGTCTGGGCGCCCACGAGACCTACACCCCGCAGCAGGTCCTGGCGGAGGGCATCAAGGCCCGGTACGTGATCGAATGCGCCGGTAACCCGCGCGCCTTCGAGACCGCCTTCGCCGCCACCGCTGTGGGCGGCACCACCATCACCGCGGGCCTGCCGCACCCGGACGCGCGCGCCCAGATCTCGCCCCTGACCATCACGGCGGAGGCCCGGACCATCGTCGGCAGCTACCTTGGCTCAGCAGTGCCGTCCCGGGATATTCCGAAGTACGCCCAGCTCTGGCGGGAAGGAAAACTGCCGGTCGAGGAGCTGATTTCGTCCCGCATCGCACTGGCGGACATCAACCAGGCCATGGACCAGCTGGCCGACGGAAAAGCGGTCCGCCAAGTCATCATGTTCGACGCCGGGTAGCCTGCCCCCACCCGCCGTTCCCACCGGGTGAGGCTACCGGGTCCCAAACGCCGCATCGGAAACGTCATCCAGTGACAGCGCACCCCGAAATGACTTGCCCCGGGGCGCCGCGAATGTGACAATCCCGCGACACACTGTCAGCATTAAGTAAATGAGCACAACTCATTTAACTGATCCCCCCGCTACAACGCCGGGCGATACCTCCTTTTTTGGCCACCCAAAGATGCTGGCCAGCCTCTTCTCCGTAGAAATGTGGGAGCGCTTCTCCTTCTACGGAATGCAAGGCATCCTCCTCTACTACATGTACTTCACGGCTGCCCAGGGCGGCCTGGAGATTGAACAGGGCCTCGCCGCCAGCCTCGTCGGCGCCTACGGCGGCGGGGTGTACCTCTCCACCATCCTCGGCGCCTGGCTCGCGGACCGGCTCTTCGGTTCGGAGCGGGTACTGTTCGGCTCCGCCGTGATGATTATGGCCGGGCACATCGCCCTGGCCCTGGTCCCCGGCATTCCCGGCCTCATCGCCGGCCTCGTGCTGGTGGGTGTCGGTTCCGGCGGCCTGAAGGCCAATGCCACCGCGCTGGTTGGCAGTCTCTACCGGGAGAAGGACGAACGCCGCGACGCCGGCTTCTCTATCTTCTACATGGGCATCAACGCCGGCGCCCTGATCGGCCCGCTGGTCACAGGCTGGCTGCAGGAAAGCCAGGGATTCCATTGGGGCTTCGGCGCCGCCGCCGTCGGGATGGCATTGGGCCTCGGCGTCTACGCCCTGGGCCGCAAGAAGCTGCCCGAGGAATCCCAGCGTGTGGCCAACCCGCTGCCCGCTGCGGAGCGCACCAAGTACGGCATAGTCTTCGCCGGCATTGCCGCCGTCATAGCTGCGCTGCTCGCCACCGGCGCTGTGAACGCGCAAAACCTTGCCATGTCCATGGCCTACGCCGCAATCGGCGCCTCGGTGCTGTACTTCATCCTGATCTTCAGCAGCAAAAAGGTGGACGGCACCGAACGCCGGCGCGTGGCGGCATTCATCCCGCTGTACATCGCCTCGGCCGCGTTCTGGGCCCTCTTCCAGCAGCAGTTCACCTTCATCGCCGTGTACTCGGAGGAGAAGCTGGACCGCAACCTGTTCGGCTGGGAAATGCCGGCCGCCTGGGTGCAGTCCATCAACCCGGTGTTTATCATCATCTTCGCCGGTATTATGGCCGCACTCTGGACTCGGCTGGGCCGCAGGCAGCCCGGCTCGGCACTGAAGTTCTCGATCGGCCTCTTTGTGATGGGGCTGGCCTTCCTGGCCTTTATTCCGTTGGCTGGGGAAGGCAAAACTCCGCTCCTGGCACTTGTGGGAATCCTGTTCCTCTTTACCCTCGCGGAACTGTTCCTTTCGCCCATCGGCCTGTCGGTAACCACAAAACTGGCGCCCAAGGCCTTCCACACGCAGATGGTGGCGCTGTTCTTCCTCTCGGTGTCCCTGGGCACCACCCTGGCGGGCATTTTGGCCGGCTTGTACAACCCGGAGGATGAACTTCCGTACTTCATCGGCATCGGCGGGACCGCCATGCTGCTGGCCGTTGGCATGGCAGCTGCCTCGCCGGCGATCAAGAAGCTAATGGGCGGCGTACGCTGAGCCGATGAGCTCCAGGCATCGCCCGCCAATTGAGTCCCGCGTCTACATCCCCGCCCCCGGCGAGGCGTCCGACGTCGAACTGATGCCGGCGGGCGATGTCACCGACGGCGTGGTGCGGGTGGGCGGAACCATCCGCCGCCCGCACCAGCCGCAGTCACTGGCCGTCGCGGCATACCTCGATTGGCTCGAAGACGCGGAATTCGACGCCTCGCCGCGGTTCCTGGGCCGGGATGCGGCCGGCAGGGACGTCCTGACCTTTGTGCCCGGGCAGTGCGCGGGGTCCGTTCCGGAGTTATGGGTGCAGTCCGAGGAACTGCTGGTGTCCGTGGCCCGGATGCTGCGCCGACTGCATACGGCCTCGTCCGGCTACATCCCGAGGGAACACCCGTTCCCGCCCAAAGCCGTCCGGCCGGACAGTCCGGACAGCGCCGGGCGCACATTGGTGTGCCACCTGGATGTGACGCCGCAAAATGTTGTGGTCCGCGGCGGGGTGGCGGTGGGCCTGGTGGACTTCGACCTTGCCGGGCCCTCAACGGCCTTTAAGGATTCCTTTAATACGGCGATGCACTGGACACCGCTCCACGACCCGGCCGACCTCTGGCCAGGTTGGGAGTGCACAGACCCGTTCCGTCGACTCCGGCTCTTCGCCGACGCCTACGGCTGGGATGACGGCGAACGACGGCGGTTGCCGGCCGTCGGCATCGAGGCCATGGCACTGAGCCGTGAACGGATGCGGCACAACGCCGCGGCACTCGGCGGCGGCTGGGCCCGGATGTGGAACGACGGCGTGGGTGAGCTGATCGGCCGCCGCGCGGCGTGGCTCGAAGCCAACGCCGACGCGCTGGTGGCGGCGCTGACGGCCTAGTTGGCCGCTGGCCCGGACTTCAGACCGCAACGCCGGTGTAGCGGACACTACCGGCCACGATCGAGATGATCACGATCACCAGGACTGTCAGGGCGATGCCCACATAGCCCAGGACAAGCCCGGCGATGGCCATGCCTTTTCCGCCGGGCTCGCGCCTCAGCGCCAGATGCCCCAGGATGACGGCCGCAATCTGGGGCAGGATAAAAAATCCCAACCCAACAAGGGCGGCGATGCCGCAGCATAAGCTGGCAATGCTCAGGCCCTTGGGTTCGGCGGGGAGCCCGTAATATGCCGGCTGGCCGTAGGCGTTAAACGTGCCGCGGGCCTGCCCATACGGGCCGGCCTGCCCATACGGGGCGGGCGGACCGTACGGGGCGGGCGGACCGTAGGGAGGCTGCCCGTAGGGAGGCTGCCCGTCCGGCTGTTGCGGTGCCGCAGTATAGGGCGCGCCGTAGGGTGCGGCGGGCTGGCCGTAGCCCGGGGCGGGCCAGCCGTGCTGCCCCCCTCCCGGTCCCTGCCCTGTGGCCGCCGGACCGTAGCCCTCCGGTGTGTCGCCGTTGCCGTGTTTTGGCTGCTCGGTCATGGATTTCCCCTCTTAAAGCCTCTAGACCCAGAGTACCGCCGGGCTGTTCCGCGGGCAGGCCATTTCTTCGTCATAGGAGCCGCAATCCGCCGAAATCGTGTTGACTGCCCCTTCGGTCTGGCATGCTGGTGCCATGGCTAGCCGCGCGGGCACTGTTGCCCAACCCCAAGACCTTGTTGACATCACTGCGCTACTGGATGCGTACTACGACGTATCCCCCGATCTGACGGACCCGGGCCAACGGGTGGCCTTCGGCACCTCCGGCCATCGTGGCTCCAGTCTGAAGGCCTCCTTCAACGAACCCCACATCCTTGCCATCACCCAGGCAATCGTGGAGTACCGGGCAGGCCAGGGCATCACCGGACCCCTGTACCTGGCCAAGGACACCCACGCGCTCAGCGAACCAGCCCAGAATTCGGCCCTCGAGGTGCTCGCGGCTAACGGCGTGCACGTGCTGATCGACGCCCGGCACGGCTACACACCCACCCCGGCGCTGAGCCACGCGATCCTCACGCACAACAACAACTCTGCCGCCGGCGCCCCCCAGGCTGATGGCATCGTGGTGACCCCCAGCCACAACCCGCCCGGCGACGGCGGGTTTAAGTACAACCCCCCGCACGGCGGGCCTGCCGACACCGACGCGACCGGCTGGATCGCCAACCGCGCCAACGAACTGCTGGAAAACGGGCTGCGCGGCGTTAAACGGATTCCCCTCGCCGAGGCGCTGAGCGCCGGCACCACGGGCAAGTTCGACTTCCTGTCCAGCTATGTGGACGATCTCCCCTCCGTCCTGGACCTCAATGCAATCCGGGAGGCGGGCGTCCGGATCGGCGCCGACCCGATGGGCGGCGCATCGGTGGACTACTGGGGCGAGATCGGCGAACGCCACCACCTGAACCTCACAGTGGTCAATCCCACCGTCGACCCGCAGTGGGCCTTTATGACACTCGACTGGGATGAAAAGATCCGGATGGACTGCTCCTCGCCGTCGGCGATGGCCTCACTGATCAACAGGATGGCTGCTGGTGCGGACGGGTCCGCCGCCTTCGACGTCGCCACCGGAAATGACGCCGACGCCGACCGGCACGGCATCGTGACGCCCTCTGTTGATGGACAGGGCGGGCTGATGAACCCGAACCACTATCTCGCCGTTGCGATTGACTACCTGTACCGGCACCGGACCGGCTGGAACCCGCAGTCCGTGATCGGCAAGACGCTGGTGTCCTCATCCATCATCGACCGGGTGGCTGAAAGCCTGGGACGCAAGCTGGTTGAGGTGCCGGTCGGTTTCAAATGGTTCGTCCCCGGGCTCCTGTCCGGGGAGGGGGCCTTCGGCGGCGAGGAATCTGCCGGCGCATCGTTCAACAAAAAAGACGGCAGCGTGTGGACCACGGACAAGGACGGCATCCTGCTGGCCCTGCTGGCCTCGGAGATCACAGCGGTGACAGGCAAGTCGCCGTCGCAGCTCTACCAGGGCCTCACCGAACAATTCGGCGACCCGGTCTACGCACGGATCGACGCAGCGGCCACCCGGGAGCAGAAGGCCGCACTCGGCAAGCTGTCGCCGTCGGACGTTACCGCCACGGAACTGGCAGGTGAAACAATCACGGCCAAGCTGACCGAGGCGCCGGGCAACGGGGCGGCGATCGGCGGGCTTAAGGTCGTCACGGAGAACGCCTGGTTCGCGGCCCGTCCGTCCGGTACCGAGGACGTTTACAAAATCTATGCCGAGTCCTTCAAGGGCGCGGAGCACCTCAAGCAGGTCCAAGCCGAGGCAAAGGCGCTGGTGGACGGCGTCATTTCCTGACCGGGCACACCTGCGGCCGTTGGGCCCTGTTTTAGGGCCCCCAGGAGGGATAAACTCAGGTGCGGCCCCGGATGCGGCCGTGCGCTCAACCGCAGAATTGCGTCCCGAGTGCCTCCGGCCTGTCCCCCATGGTGCCGGAGGCACCTCCGCGCCTGGACACCGCCGGGACCACCCCCTCGCCGGCGGCTTCCCGTCAGAGCGTGCGGACAACGTCCTCGTAGGCGAACTTCGGCTTCGGGGCACCCCAGGCATCCGCGGCCGGCTGCCCGATATTAACCACCAGGAAGCTCCTTTGGCTGCCGTCGGGGAAAAACGCCGCATCGATAGCGGTGAAGTCTGCACCTGTCATGGGTCCGGCGGAGAAGCCAAGGGACCGGACGGCGAGGATAAAGTAGCCGGCCTGCAGGTGGGCGTTGTTGTTCCCGGTGGCCGCGGCGAGGTCCGGGGCGGCGTCGTACATGGCTTTGGGCGCGTTGTAGCCGGGAAGGAAGTTTTCCCACTGTTCCTGCCAAGACGTGTCGTAGCCCAGAACGGCGACAAGGGGCGCGGAGGCTGTTTTGGCGCGGTTGCCGTGGGCAAGGGTTTCGACAAGTGCCGCGCGTGCTTGCTCAGACCGGATGTACGTCACCCGGAGCGGCTGCGAGTTGAACGCGGTGGGACCAAACTTGGTCAGCTCGTAGATGGCCCGGGCCTGTTCGTCAGTGACCTCACCGGTAAACGTGCTCGCGGTGCGGGCCTCGGCAAAGATGGCGTCCACTGCTGCGGCGCCGATTACTGCTTCGTCATGGGCGATGGTCATGGGCATCCTTTTCGCTTGGCGTACCCGCCGGGTCGGCGGCCACTGAGTGCTGTCTTTAGTTGCAACTTCAACTTCTTGCCGTTCCTTCCCGCAATGCCCTGTGACCTCCGGCACGGACCTGCCGGCGGTGACACGGGCCGGAATCAGGGGCGCGGTAAAGTTGCTCCGGAAGATTCCTTCCCGCCCCACGCCACATATTCTCTGAAAGGCCCGGCAATGAGCATGCTCGGTACCAAATGGAAGCTCCACGGCAACGGCAGGTCGGTCCGCCCCGGTGAGGTTGTGAAGCCCGATGAGCGCCTGGCCTGGCCGCTGACCATCGGGATCGGGATGCAGCACGTCGTCGCCATGTTCGGTGCCACCTTCCTCGTCCCGATCATCACGGGCATGCCGCCGGCCACCACCCTGTTCTTCTCCGGTATCGGCACCCTGCTGTTCCTGGTTATTACCAGGGGCCAGGTGCCGAGCTACCTCGGGTCCAGTTTCGCCTTTATCGCGCCGATCATGGCCTCCCAGCAGCAGTACGGCGTTGCCGGCGCCCTCGGCGGCGTGGTGCTGGCCGGAGCCGGGCTGGCCATCATCGGCGCCGTGGTGCAGAAGTTCGGTGCCGGCTGGATCAACCGGCTGATGCCGCCCATCGTGACGGGCGCCATCGTGGGTCTGATCGGCCTCAACCTCGCGCCCGCAGCGAAGAACAACTTCGATGCGGCCCCCATCACCGCCCTCATCACGCTGGCCACGATCATCGTCGTCAGCGTCTTTTTCCGCGGCATCCTGGGCCGGCTGAGCATCCTGGTCGGCGTAGTGCTCGGCTACTTCGTGGCGATGATCCGCGGCGAAGTGGACTTCGCCAAGATGGACTCCGCTGCCTGGGTGGGGCTGCCGTACTTCCAGACCCCGGAATTCCACCTCGGTGTGGTGGGCTTGTTCGTGCCGGTGGTCCTGGTGCTCGTAGCGGAGAACATCGGCCACGTGAAGTCCGTGTCCGCGATGACCGGCCAGAACCTCGACGGCGTCTCCGGGCGTGCGCTGATGGCCGACGGCGCTGCCACTGTGCTTGCTGGCTTCGGCGGCGGCTCCGGAACCACCACCTACGCGGAAAACATCGGCGTGATGGCCGCCACCAAGGTCTATTCGACGGCGGCCTACTGGGTGGCGGGCCTTTTCGCAGTCGTGTTGAGCTTCTCACCGAAGTTCGGCGAACTCATCGCCACCGTCCCGGCGGGCGTGCTGGGCGGGGCGGCGACGATGCTCTATGGCATGATCGGCGTCCTCGGGGTCAAGATCTGGGTGCAGAACAAGGTTAACTTCGCCAACCCGGTAAACCTGACCACGGCCGCCGTCGCGCTCATCGTCGGGATCGCCGACTACACCTGGACCATTGGCGACCTGAAATTCACCGGCATCGCCCTCGGCTCCGCCGCGGCCCTCGTGATCTACCACGGCATGAAGGCCATCGCAACGGCCCGGGGTACCGTTGCCGAGCCCGAAACCGAGACTGTGGCCCCCGCCGCGGCGACGCCGGGCAGGCGCGCGCCGAAGAAGCGCCGCTAACGGCCGCTTCGCCCGCCGCCTGCAGCCGAAAGGCCGGGAGCCGAACACCACCCAAGGTGCGCGGATCCCGGCCTTCGCTGTCCAGGGTCCCGCTGTCTGCGGGCGGCGGCTTTAGCCGGCGTCGAACGCTTCCGTGCTGTCCCCGTCGCGGTCCTTCGGTGCCTTGTCCTCGGGCAGGTCCGTTCCCGATCCGTCGGGCAGACCCGCCGCGTCCTGCCCGGGCTCCGAGGAGAACGGCCGGCCGGCGTCGGGCCGTTCGGTATTGGTCTCGTCCATTTCCGCCTCCGAGGACGGCATCGCCGCCTCGGAATTCTCGTCGGCGTCGGCGTCGTAGCCAGGTGTGGTGCTGGCGTTTTCTGCACTCATTTGTTCCTCCGTTCCTCCGAAGCGTCCTGCCCCGGGTTCTCCTGCACTGTCTTGGTCTGCGGCACCTAACTGGCTCAGGTTCGGGGCCCCGGCCGGGTAGGTCTCCCCGTCCGGGCTGTCCTGGCTGAGTCCTGCGGCGTCGAACGCTTCTTCATCACGCGGCTGGGCGAACTTGGTGGTGTCGCCGCCGGGCAGTTCCTGTTCCGCGGTCGGCGTGCCGTAGCCGCCTGCTTCCTCAATCGGTTCCTGCTGTTTCTCCTGAGTCATGCTGTTCCTCCCGTGCTGGAAATGTGAACTGCGTGGATTCTTATTCGACAACGGCACGTGGCCAGGACGTGGCGCCGGACCCGCGAGGATCGCACCGTGAAGTCACCAATTCCACCCTACCCGGAATTCATCAGTAGCCTTAGCATTCGCTTGAACTTCTTTCACTTCAAGCCTAAGTTGAGTGATGGCTGCCGCCGCAGCCGGATTCGCATACCCCCGGAGGCCCAGCCGTGACCGATCGACCGTCCATGCGTGCGCCGGGGCCGGAGCCGTCGTCAGGCCTGGCCGCGCAGGTGCACCGGACCGAATCCGCCATCGAGAAGCTCGACCGCAACTGGTTGGAGTTGCTCCAGGAATTGCGGGTGCTGCAGACCGGCGTGCAGCTCCTCGCCGGTTTTCTGCTGACCCTGCCATTTCAGGCCAGGTTTGAGACATTGGACAGGTTCCAGACGTCCCTCTATCTTGCCAACGTGTCGCTGGCCGCCCTCACCACAGCCCTGATCCTCTTGCCCGTGAGCGTGCACCGGCGCCTGTTTCGGCAGCATCTCCGGGCCGCCCTCGTGTCCAATGCGGACAAGATCGCCAAAGTTGCCCTCTCCGGCATCGGACTGCTCAGCGTCGGCACCACCGCCCTGATTTTCGATGTCACGGCGGGCCGGGCGGCGGGGCTCACTGCCGGGGCGGTGCTGCTTGCAGTGTTGTTTATCCTCTTGGTCATCGTGCCCAGGAGGCTCCGCCGGCACGCCGAAGAAGGCAGAATGAGATAGCCCGCGAGGAGAACCCGTCATCAAACAGCTCGCGGAACGCACTTTCGGACAATCCCCCGGCGCTTTAGGCCCCTTCAAGCACCTGGCTGGTGGCCCAGGCAAGGTACTTCGCGGCGTTTGCGACGGCGTCCTCCGGGCTGGCGGCGATATCGAGCAGCTGAGCAGCCGCCACAACACCGTGCCGGGCCAGGTCCTCGGGTGTGACCAGGATCCGCCCCGCGACCACAATCACCGGGATGCCGAGGCGCTGTGCGGCGTCGGCGAGCGCAATCGGCGCCTTGCCGGTCAGCGACTGCGAATCGAGTGAGCCCTCGCCGGTGATCACCAGGTCCGCGTCGGCGAGCTTTCCGGCGAGTCCGGTGAGCCCGGCGACCAGGGCGAACCCGCCTTCCAATGCGGCGTTGCCAAAGGCCAGGAATGACGCGGGGAAGCCCCCCGCGGCCCCGGCCCCGGGAACATTGACGTCCCGTCCGGTGGCCTGGCGCAGGATCGAGGCCCAATTGCGCAGCCCGGCGTCGAGCAACTCCACGGCGTCGGCATCCGCGCCCTTCTGCGGACCGAACACGTGGGCTGCCCCGTCGTTGCCGAACAGCGGATTCTGCACGTCGACGGCGATCCGGAACGTCACAGCGGCCAGCCTGGGATCCAGGCCGCTGACATCGAGCACTGTCACGTCCGCGAGCGAGCCGCCGCCGAGCGGCACCACATTTCCGGCGTCGTCCAGCGGTTTGAGGCCCAGCGCGCGCAGCGCACCGCTGCCGCCGTCGGTCATCGCCGAACCGCCCAGGCCCAGCACTATCTCGGTGGCGCCGGCGTCGAGGGCTGCGGCTATTAGCTGGCCGCAGCCGTAGCTGTGCGCGCGCAGCGCGTTGGACGGGGTCGGCGCCATGTGTGCCAGGCCGGAGGCCTGCGCGGTTTCGATCACGGCTGCGGCACCGCCGAAAGCGTCCTTTCGGAGTGCCCAGGCTGCTCCAACGGGTGCCAGGATCGGCCCGACGACGGCGTTCAGCCGTTCCTCGTACCCCGCGGCGACGGCCGCCTCAAGGGTTCCTTCGCCGCCGTCAGCGACCGGGAACTGGACGGCTTCGGCGTCCGGATAGACGCGCAAAGCACCTTCGGCGATGGCAGAGGCGGCTTCGGCGGCCGTCAGGGAGCCTTTGAACTTGTCCGGGGCGATCAGGATGCGCATGGCTCTATCCTGCCAGTCCGGCGGTCCGGGCCGGTCGCCCCGACGCAGTGTCTAAGCCCAGCACCCACGTTCCTGCAGGACTTCCTTGAGCAGGTCAGCACGGTCGGTGACAATCCCGTCCACCCCCAGGTCCAGCAGCCGGTGCATTTCCGCGGGGTCGTTGATGGTCCAGACATGGACCTGCAAGCCGTGACGGTGGGCGCGCCGGACGAAGCCAGGGGTCACGACGGTCACGGCACCGTAACTGGCCGGAACCTGCAGCGCGTGGACCCCCTGCAGCGTCCGGCGCGTTACAGCGGCCATGACCGCGGCCGGGAGCACAGGTCCCAGCAGGACAAAGAGGGCGTTGGATACCATGCCGGCCGAACCAGCCGCAGGACGGCTCAGCTGCCTGAGCACGGCGCGGCGCCGGCGGTCCGAGAAACTGGCGATCAGTACACGCTCGTGCAGGCCGAACCGTTCGATCACCGCCACGAGGGGGTCCACCGAGGTCCAGTCTTTGACGTCCAGGTTGAACCGGACCTCCGGGAAGGCGGTGGCGAGCTCCTCAAACAACGGAATAGGCTCCGCGCCGCCGATTCTGGCGAGCGCGACGGTAGCCGCCGGGAGTTCCGAGATCCGGCCGCGGCCATCCGTGACCCGGTCCAGGGTTTCGTCGTGGAACAACAGCAGGACACCGTCGGCGGTGGTGTGCACATCCGTCTCCAGATAGCGGAACCCGAGGTCGACGGCGGCGCGGAACGCGGCCATGGAGTTTTCCAGGCCGTCCCGGGAGAAACCGCGGTGCGCCATGGCCACGGGAAGGCACGGGCCGACGCCGGAGGCAGGTCCGGAGGCGAAAAACGGGTGCGGGGTGCTCACTCCTGAAGCCTATCGGAGCCCCGGACCGCACCGGACGGCTGCAACCGCCAGGTGCCCGGTCAGTTGGCGGGCGGAAGGATCTGCACGCCGTCACTGCAGTGCAGCAGCGTGCGCCCGCGGCCGCCGTCGAGGTGCACCCACACAGCTGTGTGGTCCGCCGTGATGGCGTCTACCCGGCCTCCGGTCTCGTAGCCGGGCGCCAGCCGGACACTAACACGGTCACCCTGCTGCAGGCTGTTCCAGTGCTCGTCCGGCACCACCCGGCGCAGGGGCGTGTCGTCCGAGTTGTCCATGCGGTATCTGGCCATGATTTCCCACCGTCACTCAACTGATCCGTCGTGAAACTCCACGGTAAAACGCCAAGGTGAACGTCAGTTGTCCGGAGGCTGGGAGTCCGGTGTCAGTGCGGTCAAGGGCGCAGGAGGCCGAGCCCGGCGAGCTTACCCTCGAGAATCTGCGCGACGCCGTCGTCGTCGAAGTGCGGCGCCTGCTGTCCGGCGGCGCGGATGGCCTCGGGGTGGCCGCTGGCCATCGCGTAGCCGTCCCCGGCCCAGCGAAGCATTTCGATGTCATTGGGCATGTCACCGAACGCCACCACGTCGGCGGCGCCGACGCCGAGGGAAGCCGCGTATTCGGCGAGCGTCACGGCTTTGTTGACGCCGGGAAGCGATAGTTCCAGCAACGCCATGTTCGGCGCGGAGTGCGTCGCGGCTGCGAGATGGGCGACGGCGGGAGTCACCTCGGCCAGGAAATCATCGGCGCTGCCCTCCCGGACAATGGCCAGGAACTTCACGACGGAGTCCCCGGCGGTCAGCGTGCTGTGCAACGGTGCGGGGGTGACCTCGGCCAGCAGCCGGCTGGCGCCGTCGTCGAGGAATCCCGGTTCCAGATGGAAACCGGTCAGGGTTTCGGCGGCAAAAAATGCCGAAGGGCGCAGCCGCCGGATGATGCGGCGGGTCTCGAACACGGCGTCCAGCTGGAGGGCCCGGGCCGAGAGCAACCGGTTTGCTTCGAGATCCCAGACCACAGCTCCGTTGGAACAGATCACCGTGCCGGTGTGGCCCAGCTGTTCCTCGAGGGGGTGCAGCCAGCGCGGCGGACGTCCCGTAACGAAGACCAGTTCGATGCCTGCTTCCCGGCAGGCATGGAACGCACGGACGGTCCGGTCACTGATTTTCCCGTCATGGCCAAGGATCGTTCCGTCAATGTCACTTGCTACCAGCCGCATACTGCCAGTCTACGTGGGCCGCGGGACCGGGATGTGGCCGGACAGCCCCGCCTAGAGGTCGATGGAAATCACGGCGCGTTCGGTGGCGGCCGCAGAACGGGCTCCGGTGTCGGAGCTGACTGCCCGTGAGACGCAGCAGCACATCTGCGCCGCGGCGTGCTGCTGGCGCTCACTGTAGAAGACGTCCCGGTGGTCGATGGTGCCCTGGACACCAAGAAGCCGGACTTCACAGAGCCCGCATTCGCCTTTGCGGCAGTCGAACATCACGTCGACGCCGGCATCCTCAAGGGCTTCCAGCATGGACTTGCCGGCGCCGACGGTTGCCTCCACCCCCAGGCGGGGGACCCGGACCACAAATTCCTCCGGGTCAAACCAGCCGCTGTTGCCGAAGGTCTCGTACCGCAGGTTCGGCAGGCTGAGTCCGAGCGCTTGCCAGCCGCGTTTCACGGCATCCATCAGCCGAATCGGCCCGCACATATAAAGCTCCGACTCCGGGTCCACCCCGGCCAACAGCTCATCGACGTTCAGCGCCGTGCCCTCATCGTCCACGTGCACGCGAAGGGCCCCACCGTGGAGCTCCTCGAGCTGCGGCAGGTAGGCCATGGCAGCGCGGCTGCGTCCTGCATAGACCAGGACGTACTCGGCCTTGATGTTCCTCAGGACCCGGGCCATATTGACCATCGCGGTAATACCGATGCCGCCGGCCAGCAGGACATACCGCGGCGCACCGACCCGGAGCGGAAAATTCTGCAGCGGCTGCGTGATCTCCAGCCGGTCCCCGACCTGGAGTTCCTGCATAAAGACCGCCCCGCCCCGGGATTGCGGGGACAGGAAGACGCTGATGGCCAACTGCTGCCCGTCCTCGCTGGAATCCACGACGGAGTATGAGCGCTTCTGGCGTTCACCGTTTATTGTCACCATCACGTCAATGTGCGTGCCGGGCTCCGCCCTCCTGGGCAGGGCCGGCGCGATGACCAGGCGCCTGGTCTGCGCGGTAAGGGACTCCGCCTCGACGACGGTGCCCGCCTGCCAGACTTCTGTGTTTGTTGCTGCCATGTCGTTCTTCTAACTTTTCAGCGGATCCGGAACAGCGGGAAGGCAATCAGGTGGTCGGGATGAGCCGGCCCTCGGCGGCCAGCTGGCGCTCGATCAGGCGACGGACCCACATCCCGCCGGCGTCGATGTTCAGGTTGTAGAACTCGTAATCCGGATTTGCATCGATTGCTTCCTGCTGTGCCTTGAGCATGGCTTCGTCCTCGCCAAAGACGCCGTGGACGCCGTCGCGCAGCTGGGTGGTGATGAGCTGGCTTTCCAGCCGGTAGTTGCGCATAAAGGCCCAAAAGTAGTGGCAGGTCTTGGCACTTTCCGGCGAGATGGTATTCATCACGAAGCCGTTTACGCCCTGGCTGCGGTCACCTTCGGGCGCCCCGGTACCCGCCTTGGCGACGCCCACGTCGATGTTGATTGTCGACGGCGACTGGAAGGTAATGATCTGCCAGCGGTCCACCCGGCCTTCGAAGCCCGGGAACTTGTCCCGCATGTTCTTGAGCCAAAACGGCGGGGCGTCAATATCGAGCATCCAGCGGGAGACCGTGACCGTGTTGCCGTCCTGCGTGACGACGAAGTCAGATTCGCTTAATTCGTCCTGGCCGATGGACGAGGAATGGACGAACTCCTCGTGGGTGAGGTCCATCAGGTTATCAAGCACCAACTGGTAGTTGCAGGGGGCGAAGATCGTCTCGCCGTCGCCGGCCCAGCCGTCGGAACTCATCTGGTGCATGTCGGGGATAAGACCCGGATCGGCCCGGGTGGGGTCACCCAGCCAAACCCAGACGTAGCGGTACCGTTCAATCACCGGAAACGAGGGCACTGTCGCACTCGGGTTAATGGTTTCCTGGGCCGGCATCGACACGCAGCGGCCCGCGGAGTCGTAGATGATGCCGTGGTAGGGGCACTGGATCTGGTCCTTCGCCAGGGTCTTGCCCATTGACAGCGGGGCCAGACGGTGCCAGCACGCGTCCGCGAGGGCCACCGCCTTGCCATCCTCGGTGCGGTACAGGGCCAGCGGCCGGTCGGCGATCCGGCGCGGCATTGGCTTCCTGGTGACCTCGTGGTCCCACGCGGCCACGTACCAGGCGTTCAGCGGATAGCCCAGCACCTTGTTCGTCGTCGAGCTCACAGACTGCATCATTGCCGTCATGGTCATTCCTTCCGGTTCCGGCTACTATCTACCTTCATAGGTAGTGTTCTGAATCACAGCATATCTATGAAGATAGATAGTGACAAGAGCCGCCAACACCTGACCCTGACCTCCGCGACGACGCGAGGGCCGGACCATCCACCGAGAGGCAGCCCCGTGAAACTGATGGACCCCACAATCTGGGACGGCAAAATCTTTACCGGAAGCTGGACGCTTTCGGACAGCGGCGACACTGCCGTTGTTGAACCGGCCACGGGCAAGGAGCTGGGGCGCATCGGCACCGCGTCGGCCGACGACGTCGACGCAGCCTGCAAGGCGGCTGCCGCCGCCCAGCCAGCATGGGCTGAAACCAGCTTCGAAGAGCGCGCAGCGGTCCTGCGGCGTGCAGGCATGTTGTTCGAACAACACGCCGACGAGATCCACGAGTGGATTATCCGTGAGGCAGGCTCGATCCTGCCGAAGGCCCAGCTGGAAACCCATACCGCGGCGCAGGAGTGCTTTGAGGCCTCAGCCCTTCCCTCCAGGGGCCAGGGCGAGCTGCTTGCGGCCGCAGATCCCGAGCGGCTCAGCTTCAGCCGGCGGGTTCCGGTCGGCGTCGTCGGGGTGATCGCACCGTTCAACGTTCCGCTGATCCTGGCCATCCGGGCCGTGGCCCCCGCGCTGGCCCTCGGAAACGCCGTGGTGCTAAAACCGGACATGCGGACTGCCGTGGCCGGCGGCGTATCGATCGCCCGGGTCTTCGAGGAGGCGGGCTTGCCGGCCGGAGTCCTGCAGATGCTGCCGGGAGGAGCGGAGGCCGGCGCTTCGCTGGTGGCCAATCGGGAAACCCGCGTCATCGCATTCACCGGTTCAACGGCCGCGGGCCGCCGCGTCGGGGCCTCGGCTGCCGAGCATCTCAAGCGGGCGCACCTCGAACTCGGCGGCAACAACGCGATGATCGTCCTAGCCGATGCCGATGTGGAACTGGCGGCCTCCAACGGCGCCTGGGGCTCTTTCCTCCACCAAGGCCAGATCTGCATGACGGCCGGACGCCATATCGTGCACGAATCCATCGCGGACGAGTATGTGGCGCTGCTTGCCGAGAAAGCCAGGCAACTCACTGTAGGCGATCCCTTCACCGAACAGGTGGCTCTGGGCCCGATCATTGACGTGAAACAGCGGGACAACATCCATCGGCTGGTCACCGACAGCGTGGCCGGCGGCGCCACGCTGCTTGCGGGCGGCACCTTCGACGGGTTGTTCTATGCGCCCACCGTGCTGGACGGGGTGCGTCCGGATACGCCCGCGTTCTGCTCGGAAGTCTTCGGACCGGTGGCGCCCGTGATTCGCTTCAGCACGGTTGAGGAAGCCGTGGAGTTGGCCAAGGATTCCGAATACGGGCTCTCGGTCAGCATCATAACTTCCGACGCGATGAGTGCTTGGAGCATCGCACGGCACATCCCGTCCGGGCTGGTCCACATCAACGACCAGACCGTTGGCGATGAAGCCCACATTCCCTTCGGCGGTGTCCGCAATTCCGGGACCGGCGGTCGGATCGGCGGCGCCGAGGCCAACCTGGAATCGTTCACCGAAAACCAGTGGGTCACCATGCAGGCCAAGCCTGCCCGGTACCCCTTCTAAGCCGAAACCCGCGCGACTGGAATCAGCATGCCAGCGGGCCCCGGACCCGGGGTCCGCCGGCGCGCGGGCTCAGGCTTCGAGCTTGTCAATCAACTCCAGCCCGCGGCGGGCCCATGCGACTTCAGCTTCGGCCCGGTCGATCATGCCTTCATAGGTGAAAATCTTGTAGCCTGCGATTTTTGCCCGGTCCTCTTCCGGCGCGGATTCCAGGCGCCGGGCCAAGGTGGGATTGCTGCGGTCCTCGAGGCTGGCGATCATCTCCCGCCATTGCTGTGCCCGTGACGAGTGGTAGTCAATATGGGCGCGCATCTGGGCCCTGGCCGCATCTGGTTCAGCCCATTCGAGGTAGGCGGCCTTGAGGTGGATCGGGTCGCGCTCCCGCGCATAGTCGAGCGTGGTATTCATCCAGGCCCGGAATGCCTCCACCCCGTCGGGGGTAATGTGATAGCGCTTCTTCTTGCCCTTTTGGCCCCAGGCTTCTTCCACCCCGCCGAGCAGGCCGTCCTTTTCCATCCGCCGGAGTTCCGGGTAGATCTGCGAATCCGGAGCGTGCCATACGTAGCCGACCGAGCGCTCAAAGTGCTTGTAGACGTCATACCCGGTGAGGGGCTGGGACGTCAGCAATGCCAATAGTGCGTACCGCAGGCTCATCTGCCGCCGATCTTCTTCGTCAAGAACCCGGTCGGGTGTTTTTCGCCCGCCCGCCGGGGCTCATCCCATTAAACCCCTTGTCAACTATCTATGGAGATAGTTATGATGTGTGTCACGCCACATACCTATCACTATAGATATGCGGCAGTAGGTCCTCCTTCGACGACGAAGGGCAGGCCTCGACGCCGACGGCCCGGCACGGAGCACCCGCTCGTTTCACGCCAGGGCCCACCCGCCACCGCCGGCCAGTCCGCGGATTCCAGAAAGTAGTCACCCATGCAATTGCAGGAACGCATTGACGCGTCACGCATGTCGTTGTACCAATGGCTCATTGTCGGTTTGTGCATTGTGCTGAACGCCTTGGACGGCTTCGACGTCCTGGCCATGGCCTTCACCGCGAATAGCGTCACCCGCGATTTTGGCCTCAGCGGCGCAGAACTTGGTGTCCTGCTCAGTGCCGGGCTGGTCGGCATGGCCATCGGTTCCTTGGGCCTGGCTCCCTTCGCTGACGTCATCGGACGCCGGCCAATGGTCCTTGTCTCCGTCGCCCTTGCCGCCGCAGGAATGCTGCTCGCCTCCCTTTCCCATTCGGCCGTCGAACTCGGGATCTGGCGGATCGTGACCGGCCTGGGCATCGGCGGCATCCTCGCCTGCACCAACGTGATCGCCAGTGAGTACTCATCCAAGCGCTGGCGCGGTCTGGCTATCAGCATCTACACCGCCGGATACGGCGTGGGGGCAACACTGGGCGGGGCAGCTGCCGTTACCCTGCAGGCCAGTTTCGGCTGGCGCTCGGTGTTTCTCTTCGGCGGCATCTGCACCGCCGCCGTCTTTGTACTGCTCGCCTTGCTCCTGCCGGAGTCGGTGGACTTCCTGGCCACCAGAAGGCCCCGCAATGTTGTGGCCAGGCTGAACCGGATCGCCCGCAGAATCGGGCAACCGGCAGTGACTGAACTGCCACCCGCAGCCGCAGCTGCCGGGCGCAGGAATAAGGTGTCCGAGCTCTTCACCGCCGGAACCCGACGCTCCACCTGGCTTGTCTGGCTGGCCTTCTTCGCCGCCATGTTCGGCTTCTACTTCGTCAACAGCTGGACTCCGCGACTTCTGGTCACGGCCGGAATGACCGAGAGCCAAGGCGTGATCGGCGGGCTTATGCTCACCCTGGGCGGTACTTTCGGGTCGCTGCTCTACGGTTTGCTGACCATTCGCTGGAACAGCCGCAAGGTGATGGTCGTCTTCGCCGTCCTCTCCGCGGCCACCATGGTGATGTTCATTTCCACTGCGGGAATCCTGGCCCTCGCCTTTGTCGCCGGCGGAGTCGTGGGCATGCTGATCAACGGCTGCATTGCCGGGATGTACACCATCACCCCCGCCTTGTACGGTGCCTCCATCCGGAGCACCGGCGTCGGCTGGGCCATCGGAGTCGGCCGGGTGGGCGCGATCGTCGCGCCGCTGATCACCGGCGCCCTGCTGGACGCACACTGGACCGCGTCCATGCTCTACATGGGAGTCGGCGTTGTGGTGCTGGTGGCCGGCGGCGCCGTGGCCGCGATGCGCCCGGACCCCGCCGAGACCACAACAGCAGCTAAAGCCGCGGCCGAGGAAAGCCTGGCGTCGGCGCCCTGACGCCGTCCGCGGCAGGCGGCCACCAGAGCCTAGTGCTGTTCGAAGAGCCCCGTCAGCTGCGCCCGGCCAAGCGTGTGGCTAAAGAGCGCAAAGCCCAGGCTGGCAGGACTGCCGTCGATGTCGACCCCTAGCTGGTCGACGTCGACGGCGTGGACCACGATCAGGTAGCGGTGCGGCCCGTGCCCCTTTGGCGGCGCCGCCCCGATGTAGCCGGCGAATCCGGCGTCGTTCCTCAACTGCAGGGCCCCGGCCGGAAGGGCCGCGCCGTCGCGGGAACCGGCACCGGCCGGAAGTGAGCTGACATCAGCCCGAATGTTCAGCACGGCCCAGTGCCAGAACCCGCTCGCCGTGGGGGCGTCGGGGTCATAGACGGTCACCGCGAAGCTCTTCGTCCCGGCCGGTGCACCACTCCAGCTCAGCTGCGGGGACTCGTCCGTGCCGCCGGCGCCCATAAGGCCGCTGCGCTGTGCCGGGGGAAGGGTTCCGCCGTCCTCGAAGGACTCGCTGCTGACCTCGAAAGCGGCGACGCTGGGAAGTGCTGCGTAAGGATTATGGGCCGTCATGGCTGCCTTTCTCGTTCTTCCTGCTGTCCGGCAGGGCCTGCCAGGGGGTGCCGGAACCCACGCTACCAGCCTCCAGCCGGGCCAGTTCCGCGCGGGTGGGCGGGTTGGCGCCGGCGCGGGAGACGGTGACGGCGGCGGCCCGGGAGGCATGGGCGAGGAGATCCCGCAGGCTTTCGGCCGAAAGCCTGCGGAGCTCCTGGCGGTTTTGCGCCCCGTCCAGCCCCCGGTCCACAACCCCCGACAGCAGCGCCGCCATAAACGAGTCCCCGGCTCCAACCGTGTCCGCGACCTGCACTGACGGCGCGGCGAAGTGGGCTTCGCCGGCGGCATTCACACCCCAGGGCCCCCGGGCGCCGCGGGTCACCACCACCATGGCCGGACCCACCGAGCCGCCAAGTGCCAGCCAGCGGCGGGCGGAATCAAGCGGGTCCTCGCCGGGGTAGAGCCACTCCAGGTCCTCGTCCGAGGCCTTCACCACATCCGCCAGGCGGACGAATTTCTCCGCCTGCCCCCGTGCATAGTCCACGTCGGTGATGATGCTGGGCCGGCAGTTGGGGTCGAAACTGACGGTGGCCAGCGGGTGGGCGTGTTCGACGGCGGCAAGCACCTCGGAGGCGCCTGGAGCCAGCATGGTTGCTATCGAGCCGGTATGCAGCAGCGTCGTTGACTGCAGCATCAACGGCAAGCGGTCAGCGAGGCCGGGCAACTCCCAGGCGAGCTCGAACGTGTAGCTGGCGGCGCCGTCGTCGTCGATCAGGGCGGTGGCGACGGACGTGGGCAGCTCGTCGGGACCCACCGGGAGCATCACCGAGCTGGACTTCAGGTGTGCCGCCACGGCCTCGCCGTACGCGTCGCGTCCGTAGCGGCCAATGAACTGCACCGGATGATCCAGCCGCGCAAGTCCGACTGCGACGTTTAGGGGGCTTCCGCCGACATGGGCCTGGATCCCGGAGGAACGCTGGACTACATCTACCAGGCCCTCGCCAATTACAGTGAGCATGTCAATACTCTGCCAGAGAACGCGGGCCGGCGCGCTGCCGTACCCCGCGGCTACCGTGCGGGGCCGTCCTGCTGGTAAACATCCGGAATGCCATCGTGGTCGGAGTCGACCTTCTCGGCCTCTTCGGCCTGCCGGTATTGCCGGTTCCGGGTCTTGAGCACCGCCGTTGCCAGCAGGGCCGCCAGGAGGGAAGCCGCGAGGATCCCCACCTTGGCATGGTCATCGTGAATGCTGCCCTGACCGAAGCTCAGCTCGGCCACCAGAAGCGATACCGTGAAGCCGATTCCGGCCAGCAGGGACACGCCAAAGACGTCAACCCACTTAAAGCTGTTGTCCAGCCGCGCCTTGGTGACCTTCGTGAGCAGCCAGGTTGTGCCCATGATGCCGATCGGCTTGCCGAGAACCAGCGCCGTGATGATCCCGACGGCCACCGGGTCGGTCAGCGCCGAGAGCAGGCCGTCCCAGCCACCCACGGCAACGCCTGCGGAGAAGAACGCGAAGATCGGGACCGCGATGCCGGCCGAGATCGGCCGGAACCGGTGTTCGAAGATCTCCGCCAGGCCCGGTCCGGCCTGCGGGCCGCCGCTGGCTTGGGAGCGCATGACCGGAATGGCGACTCCAAGCAGGACACCGGCTACGGTCGCGTGGATGCCGGAGGCATGGACGAGCGCCCAAGTTACCGCGCCCAGCGGCAGGAGGATCAGCCACGCGGCTGCGGGCTTGGTCCCGAAGAACCGCCGGTATTTATGCGCCAGGAAGGTATAAAGAGCCAGTGGAATCAGCGCCAGCAGCAGCGGCAGCGGCATAAGATCGCTGGTGTAGAAGACGGCGATGATGGTGATGGCGATCAGGTCGTCCACCACGGCAAGGGTCAGCAGAAAGATCCGCAGTGCACTGGGCAGATGCGAGCCGATGATGGCAAGCACGGCAACGGCAAAAGCGATGTCGGTGGCCGTGGGGATTGCCCAGCCGCGCAGGGTTTCCGGGCTCGCGAGGTTTACGACGGCGTAGATCACCGCCGGGATGGCGACGCCGCCGACGGCCGCAGCCACCGGAACGATCGATTTGTCCAGCTGCCGCAGGTCCCCGGCGATGAACTCACGCTTGAGTTCGAGACCGACCAGGAAAAAGAAGATCGCCAGCAGCCCGTCGGCCGCCCACGCCCCGACGCTCAACTCCAGGTGCCAGGGTTCGTAGCCGAACTTGAAGTCCCGTAGCGCAAAATAGCTCTCGGACACCGGGGAGTTGGCCCAAATCAGCGCGATCACGGCGGCGGCAACCAGCAAGGCGCCGCCGACTGTTTCCTTCCGGAGGATCTCGCCGATCCGGAGGGACTCGGCGTAGCTGCCGCGGCCGAAGATCGTCAGGCGAGGGCGGGGAGAGGATGGTGTGGGGCTCATGCGGGAGTCCTAAAAGTTGGGTCGACAGAACTATGCCGACCAGACTTCCCGGCGCACCTGTAGTCCAGTCTAGGGGGTCAGGACATCGTGCTGAAGCGTTCGGCCTGGGCTTTGCTGCCCTGGACGATGATCTGGTCGTCGTCGTAGAGCACCGTTTGCGCCGTGGTGTGGCCCCATTTGCCGCCCGGCCGTTTGACCGCCACGATCGTGACTCCGTACTTGTCCCTGAGGCCGAGCACACCCAGCGGCCGGTCTCGGATGCCCGACGGCGGGCTGGTCCGGACCATAACAAAGTCGTCCTCAAATTCGACATAGTCAAGAATCGAGCCGAGGACCAGGTGCGCGACGCGCTTGCCCATGTCATGTTCGGGCCGGATGACGTGTTCGACGCCGAGCTGGCCAAGAATTTCGGCGTGCGGTTCGCTGATGGCCTTGGCCCAGATCTGGGGCCGGCGGAATTTGAGGATCCGGGAAGTTGTCAGGATGCTCGCTTCGATATCCGAGCCGATCCCGACCACCGCCCGGTCGAATTCGTGGACCGAGAGCTGGCGAAGCACCTCTTCCTTGGTGGAGTCCGCCCGGACCACATGGGTCAGGCGGCCGTTGAAGGACTGGACGATTTCTTCGCTGGAGTCGATGCCGAGAACTTCGGTTCCCTGCGCCTCAAGTTCCAGGGCCAGCGAGCCGCCGAAGCGGCCCAGTCCAATAACCACCACCGACGACGCCTTGTCAACGGCTGCAGCGGCATGGGAGGAGAAGATGTTCCTAGCCAATGAGTGGCCTTTCCTTGGGGAATTCGTAGAGCACGGGGCGTTCGCGCAGGGCCAGGGCGGCGCCAAGCGTCACCGGGCCCAGCCTCCCGACGAACATCAGCACGATCAGCACGAGCTGACCCACCGGCGGAATAGCGGCTGTGATGCCGGTGGAGAGCCCTACAGTGGCGAACGCCGAAATGACCTCGAACAGGATCCGTTCCTGCCCGAAGTCGGTGACCAGCATCAGAAACATCGTCGCGCCCGTGACTAGCGCGATTGCCAGCAGCACGACGGTAATGGCTTGGCGGTGTACTGCGCGGGACAGGCGTTTGCCGAAGATGTTTACGGCGGTCCCGCCCTGGAGTTCGGTACTGAGAATAAAGAATAGGACAGCGAACGTGGTGATTTTCAGGCCGCCCGCAGTTCCGGCCGGGCCGCCGCCGATGAACATCAGGATGTCCATGCCCAGCCAGGACACTGGATTCATCTGCCCGATGTCAATGCTGTTGAACCCGGCGGTCCGGGTAATGACGGACTGGAAAAAGCCTGCGAGCACCTTCTCGGCCGGATGCAGCCCGCCCAGCGTTGCCGGGTTGGCCCATTCGACGGCGGTCAGGAACGCGGCGCCGCCGACCAGGAGGATGGCCGAGCCAACGAGAACGAGTTTGGTGTTCATGCTCCAGTGGATCGGCCGCCGGTATTGGCGCCCGAGCTCAAAAAGTACCGGGAAGCCAAGTCCACCAATGATCACTGCGGCAGCGATCGGCAGACAGATCCAGGGATCGCCGACAAACCCCATGAGGTTATCTGAATACAGGGCAAATCCGGCGTTGTTGAAGGAGGAGATGGAGTGGAACACTCCGTGCCAAAGCGCTTCGCCAAGCGGATAGCCGTACCCGGCCATAAAGCGGATCGCCAGCACCAGCGCCAGGACCGCCTCCACCGCCAGGCTGATGGCCAGGACCCCGACGAGTACTTGGCGCACGTCGCCGAAGCCGCTGCTCTTGGTCTCAGCGGCTGCGGAAATCCGGGACCGCAGGCCCAGCCGGCGGGCTGTCAGGACCCCGAGCAGCGTGCCGAAGGACATCACCCCGAAGCCGCCGATCTGGATCAGGACCAGGATGACCACCTGGCCGAATCCACTCCAGAAAACTGGCGTGTCCACGGTGATCAGGCCGGTGACACAGACGGCGGAGGTCGCAGTGAACAAGGCTTCCAGCACGCTCGCCCCGCCATCGCCTGCCTTGGCCACGGGAAGCAGGAGCAGCCCGGTACCGGCGGCGACGGCCGCGGCAAAGCCGAGCACGATCACCTGGGCCGGGTGGCGGGGCGCGAACGCACGGATAAACTTCGGGAAGCCCCCTGCCAGGGCGCGCAGGACCGCGGGAGCTTCAACGTGCATAGGGCTCACGCTATCACCGGGTGGCGCATGCCACCGAAGGGCTCAGCCCAGCAGCAACTGGACCAGTTCGCGGCACTTCCGGTACGCGCCCGCCTTGGGGTCTATCAGGGCGAAATGATCGCCCGGGACTTTCACCAGCTGAACCGGGGCGGCGGCCGACTTTGCCGCCGCAGCGTACGAGTCGGACTGGCTCACGGGAACGGTGTCGTCGTCCATGCCGTGAACGGCATAGACGGGTACTGTCAGTGGGACCGCGCTGATTGGATCAGCGTATTTATGCCGCTTTGGGTATTTCTCCGATGAACCACCCAACAGGTTGCTGACGGCGCCGTTACTGAGGTTCAACCGCTCGGCCTCAGCGAGATTGAGCACACCCGATTGGCTGACGACACCGGTCAGCTGCACCGCCCCGTCGTCGCCCCTGCGCAGCAGCTGGCGGTCCGCGTCCGGGGCCCCAAGCCGGGCGAGGCGGGACCGTCCGGCGGCCCACACCGCGAGATGACCGCCGGCCGAGTGTCCCAGCGCCACGACCTTGCCCAACTCGAGTCGGTGGTCGCCGGCAATGTCGCCGAGCTTGTCGATTCCAGCGAGTACGTCGGAGAAGGTGTGTGGCCAGCCGCCGCCGTTGCCGGCTCGTCGGTATTCCAGGTTCCACGCAGCCATGCCGTGCGCCGCTAGGTCCTTGGCCAGGGGTTCACCGAGTTCCGCGCCGTACTGCGAGCGCCAGTAGCCGCCGTGGATGACCACCACCACACCCTTGGCGGCGGCAGTCTCCGGCAGGAAGAGCTCCCCCCACTGGCTTGGGTCATCGCCGTAGCTGTACCTATGCCGCTTCACACTGTCCTCCTTGGGGCCCGGCGAGCAGTCGGCGAAGACTGCCCCCAAAGTCACCGTCGCTGCGGCCGCGATCAAAGCCCGACGCCGCACATCAGCCATCTGCCGAGCCTACCCTGACCGCCGCGCGGCACGGCGCAAGGCGACTCCGCGCCGGTGGCAGGGCCGCACTCCCGCCGAGCCGCAGTTTCAGGTCGCGCCGCCGACCCCGGGGGTGTCAGCCCTCCGCCGTCGTACCCCGGCCGTAAGCTGGGACCATGGCGAGCAACTGGGATCGACTGGACCCGAACCTGCGCGAATCCGTGCAGGAAAACGTAGAACTCTACGAGCGGGTGCGACCTGCCCTGAAGCTGGTCACCCGCGAGGTCCTGCTGACACTTCGGGCCATGCTCAAGGGCACCGAGGTGACACCGCTGTTCGTCACCGGCCGGACCAAGACTGTTGAATCCTTCCGGGAGAAGATTTCACGGACCGAGGAACCGCTGGAGCCGGGCGGTCCGCCGGTGCTGAAGTTCCCGGACCCGTTCCGGACCCTGAACGACATGGTGGGCATCCGGGTGATCACCAAGCTGCCCGCGGAAAACGCCGTCGTGGCCAACCTGATCAAGCGCCAGCGTCAGCTCTTTGACTGCCGCGGCGACCGCGAGAAGGACATCGGCTCGATCGAGTCGGGGACGTACGGCTATTCCAGCCGGCACCTGATCCTGCGGACGATCCACAACGAGGCCGTCAAGGAGTATCAGGAAGCCTTTAACCCGGAAGCCCAGCCCAATGGCAGCTACTTCTTCGAATGCCAGATCCGCACCGTGTTCGCGCACGCCTGGAGCGAGATCGAGCACGACATCCGGTTCAAGGCCGAGGATCCGCGCGCGTGGACGCCGCACTTCGACCGCCAGTTCACCGCCACGGCCGCGATGCTGGAAACGGTGGAGGGAGCGTTCGCTGACCTGCACGAACGCTACGAGGAAGTCCGCAGCTACTGGGACATCGACGGCGAAGGAGCCGCCCAGCTCACCCCTAACCGGATCCGCGATGTCTGGCGTACACTGCTGCCGCACGTGGACCGGAAGGTCGACGACGACTGGGGCTGGGCCGCCGAACTGATGGCCGCCCACGGCCTGAACCAGACCATGCAGCTGGCCGGGCTGCTGAGCGCCAACCGGATCACCGAGGTCCGCAGGGCCCTGGACCACCGCTACTCCCCCGGCCCGGACCGTCTCTTGGATGACCTGTTGCTCTGGCAGTACGGCACCAAACATGTCGACCTCACCGCCGAACCGGCCGACGCCGTCCCACACCCGCGGCGGGACAGCCTCCAGCGGCGGCTCAAGCAGATCGAGCGCTATCGGCTGACGCAGGGGTAGGAACTCCTAGAGCTCGGTCGGATCGAGGCGTTCCTCGACTACTTCGGCCGTGGAGCCGCCTGACGCGGCCAGCGTCACGCGGTAGGCAGCCTTGCCTGGTGTTTCCGCCACTGCCTCCACCAGCTGGGTCCCGCGGTAGAGCAGGCCCACACCGTCGTCGGTGCAGTGGGTCTCGCCCAATGTTCCCTGCGCCACCAGCCGGTGCACCAGGGGCCGGCGTGCCGCTTCGGAATCATAATGGACCCCGTTGTCGAAAGGGAGGAGGGCCAAGCCGTTACTCACGGCGCGCAGTTCAGGACCAAACGAGTCGGTTGTCCCGCCGCGGAACCAGCAGATCGATCCGGCCGACACGCCCGCCAACACCACTCCGGCCTGCCAGACGCGCCGGAAGATTGCGTCCAGTTCGTGGGCGCGCCAGACGGCCAGGAGGTTAACCACTGAACCGCCGTTCACCCACACAACGTCCTGGCCGAGCAGGTACTCCTCGATGTTGCCGACGTTGGGCATGCTGAACAGGTTCAGGTGCGTGAGCTGGAATCCGGCGACGTTGCCCGCTTCGCTGATCTCGGAGTTGAACCACCGCTGGTCCCCGCTGGCGGTGCCCAGGTGGGCGATCCTGGGTGCCCGCCCGGTGACACCGGACAAATCCACCGCGTAGTGCACGAGTTTGTTGAATTCCAGCCTGGTCCGTGCGCCCGGCTTGTAGCCGCCGGAGGTCGCAAGAATTGTCGGACTTTTGGACGCCATAGCGGGTTGCTCCTTGGACGGGACAATCATTGCAGTTGAGCCTACCGAAGCCGGCGGCACGCACCGGCCGGATACCGTTCCCTTTCCGGGCAGGGGCAACTGGGCAGGAGCGCGCCCGGTCCGGAATGAAACGCTCTAGCGCGGCGGGCGGGCTGTCCTTAGAGTGACGGAGGAACCCGCAGCCCGATGAAAGGACGCCGACATGTCGTTCCAGGCCTATCTGGACACCATCGAAGACAAAACCGGCCTCACCCCGCGCCGGCTCGTTCAGATCGCCGAGGAAAAAGGATTCGCCGATCCTTCAGTGCAGGCTGGGACCATCCTTGAATGGCTCAAAGCGGACTACGGGCTCGGGCGGGGTCATGGAATGGCCCTGGTCCACGTCATCAAGAGCGGGCCGCGGATCGATGCCCGGCACATCGGGTCCTCCGGCGTGCACCGCGATGAGGCGGACGTGCTCTGGCTGGACGGCAAAGCAACCAAACCAAAGCCCTGACTGCGGAGGGGCCCAGCCTAGTGACCGGCGCCGAGCTTGCCGCCGAGGCGTTCGCGCATGAGGGCGCTGGCGTCGTTGAGGCCGATGATCTTCACGTCCGTACCGTGGTGGTGATACTTCTCGGTGATGGCGTCCAGGGCGGCGATCGTCGAGGCGTCCCAAAGGTGGGAGGCGTGCATGTCGATCAGGACGTGCCCGGGATCCAGGGCGTAGTCGAACTGGGTGTAGAGGTCGTTGGAGGACGCGAAGAACAGTTCGCCGTCCACAACGTATTTGGCGGTTTCGTGGCCGTCGATGTTCACGAGGGACCGTTCAACCGTGACAAAGTGGGCAACCCGGCGGGCGAACATCACCATGGCGACAAGAACGCCGACGCCGACGCCGATCGCCAGATTATGGGTTGCGACGGTGACGATGACGGTAGCGACCATAACTGCGGTTTCGCTCTTGGGCATCATTTTCACGGTCCGGGGCCGAATGCTGTGCCAGTCGAAGGTGGCGACGGAAACGAAGATCATCACCGCGACCAGCGCGGCCATCGGGATGATGGAGACGATGCCGCCCAGGACCACAACAAGGATCAGCAGGAAGACACCGGCGAGGAAGGTCGAGATCCTTGTCCGGGCGCCGGAGGCCTTCACGTTGATCATGGTCTGGCCGATCATTGCGCAGCCGCCCATGCCGCCGAAGAACCCGGTGACGATGTTGGCCACCCCCTGGCCCCAGGCTTCGCGGGTCTTATGGGAGCGGGTGTCTGTGACGTCGTCGACCAGCTTCGCGGTCATCAGGGATTCGAGGAGTCCGACGAAGGCCATGGCGAGGGCGAAGGGGAAGATAACCTGCAGGGTCTCGAGGCTCAACGGCACGTTGGGAATGAACAGTGTCGGCAGCGAGCTGGGCAATTCCCCCTTGTCGCCCACGGTGGGGACCGCGACGGCTGCGAACACGGTGATGAGGGTTAGAACTACTATGGCGACCAGTGGTGCCGGAACGGCTTTGGTCAGCTTCGGCAGGCCGAAGACAATGACCAGGCCCAAAGCAACGAGCGGGTAAACGAGCCACGGGACATCGAGGAGTTCGGGAACCTGGGACATAAAGATCAAGATGGCCAAGGCGTTGACGAACCCGACCATAACCGAGCGGGGGATGAACCGCATGAGCTTCGCCACCCCGGAGAGCCCGAGAATGACCTGGAAGATGCCGGCGAGGATCACGGCGGCGACGAAGTAGTCCACTCCGTGGGATTTCACCAGCGGGGCGATGACCAGGGCGATCGCACCGGTGGCCGCGGAGATCATCGCGGGGCGGCCGCCGACGAAAGCGATGGTCACGGCCATGGTGAAGGAGGCGAACAAGCCGATCCGCGGATCAACGCCGGCGATGATCGAGAAGGCGATGGCTTCCGGAATCAGGGCCAGCGCGACAACGAGTCCGGCGAGCACCTCGGTCTTGAGCCGGCGGGGGGACATTAGGGTCCCCCGGACGGATTGCAACTGCTCGGGCGTGAATGCCGGGGCATTCATGGCTGGTTTGACGGCCATTTCTGGCTCCGTTCATGGTCAAGAAGACGCGCGAATGCGGCTTCGCTTTGCTAATGTCTGGGGCGCAGCGCCGCGCGGGGAGGGGGGATTTCGCAAGGAACGTCTCAACCCCACTACTTAAACTCTACCCTAACGTGATGGTAGGGTTTAAATTTGAACAGGATGGAGCCCCTCATGAGCGCTAAGACCAGCACCATGCACATCGGTGAACTGGCCGAACGCACCGGGCTGTCCCTGCGGACGATCCGCCACTATGACGAGGTTGGACTCCTGCCCGCCAGCGCGCGCACCGACGGCGGCTTCCGGGTGTACTCGGAGGATGATTTCGAACGGCTTGCTGTTATCAAGCAGATGAAGCCGCTGGGGTTCTCGCTGGAGGAAATGTCCGAGATCCTGGGCCTGCTCGCGGGTGGACCGGACGCGCCGGGGTCCACTGACCGGCTCGTGGAAATCCTGGGGCGGGCGACGCATCAGCGCGCCAAGATGGCCCGCAGCCTCGCACAAGCGGATGACTTCATCGCCATGCTTGGCAGCCGCACCGCCTAACCACCCAGGGTCCGCGCCTGCGGCTCAGCTAGAATCCGACATATTCTCCCGCGCAGCGTTCACGAACTGGCTGCGGAGCGGCCCCAGTGGCACCATGTTTGGATGCTTGAGGCAACGAAAAACCCGCAGTCCGCCCAGGAGCCCAGCGCTGACGCGGTCCCGATCAACCCCGCCCTCGCCGTTGAGGCCAGGATTGCTCGCATCGCGGTGACCGTATTCCCGCTGCTGGTCCTCATCGCCGGAGTCGCCGGCTACCTGTTCCCGGGCGCCCTCAAACCCCTGAGCCCCAGCGTCCCGTACCTGCTGGGAATCATCATGTTCTGCATGGGCCTGACCCTGACCCCGCCCGACTTCGCGTCGGTCGCCAAACGCCCCTGGGCCGTGGTCCTCGGGATCGTGGCGCACTACCTCATCATGCCCGGCGCGGGCTGGCTGATCGCCGTCGCCCTGAATCTGTCGCCGGAACTGGCTGTGGGTCTGATCCTCGTCGGCTGCGCACCCTCGGGCACGGCGTCCAACGTCATGGCGTTCCTGGCCAAGGGCGACGTAGCCCTCTCGGTCGCCGTCGCCTCCGTGTCCACCCTCATCGCCCCGATCGTGACGCCGCTGCTGGTGCTGTTCCTGGCCGGTTCCTACCTGCAGATCGACGCCGGCAGCATGGTTCTGGACATCGTCAAGACCGTCCTCCTGCCGGTTATCGCCGGCCTGCTGGCCCGCTTTTTCCTCAAGAAGCTCGTGGCCCGGGTGCTCCCGGCGCTGCCCTGGGCCTCCGCCGTCGTGATTTCACTGATCGTGGCGATTGTGGTCGCCGGCAGCGCCGGCAAGATCGTCGCCGCCGGTGGAATTGTGTTCCTGGCCGTGGTGCTGCACAACGGCTTCGGCCTGGGCCTGGGGTACCTGGCCGGCAAGCTGGGGCGTCTGGATGACAAGGCCCGCCGTGCGCTGGCCTTCGAAGTCGGTATGCAGAACTCCGGCCTGGCCGCCACCCTGGCCACGGCGCACTTCAGCCCGCTGACCGCACTGCCGTCAGCCGTCTTCTCGGTCTGGCACAACGTCTCCGGCGCCATCGTCGCGGCCTGGCTGGCACGCCGACCGCTGCGGGACGCCTAACGCCGCCGCTCCCCGTCCGGCGCGGCCCGTGCGGGAAACTATTCCGGCAGCCGCGCAAGCAGGGTCGTGACAGCGCGCTCGGCGGGGCCACCCGCCGCCGGTGCCCCCGGCGCCAGAGCGTCGACACCATCCGCCTGCGCCGAGTCGGAGAAGACCAGTTGGGCGACACCGCGGGCAGTGAGCTCCTTCATCGTCGCAACGTCGCCGATGCTGCGGTTCGCCGGCTTGGAGCCGAGGATAACGCCGTCGGCGCCACCGGAGAGCATAAACTGCCGCCAGCTCTCGCCCACGAGGATCACCGGCTGGTAGCCGTGCCCGGGCAGGAGCCGAACGGCCGCCGCGGCGAGCCCACGGTCCCAGGAATCCTCGAGGTCGGTGATGGCGACGGCCACCACGTCGGTGCGTCCGCGCCGCATCCCTCGGGCTGCCCGGTTGGGCACGTAGCCCAGGTCTCGGACTGCGGCACGGACGCGGTCCCGGGTGGGCTGGCTGATCCGGGTGCTGCTGCCGGTGCGGCCGGTCAGCACGTAGGAGACGGTGGTAGGGGAAACTCCTGCGGCCGCCGCCACGTCTCGGATGGTGGGCTTGGATCCTTGCCGCAAAGATGACTCCCGGTAGTTCTCCGTCACGGAAAGGTGGCGGTGTGGCTGGTTCTCGTTGAACTCTAGCGGGAAGCCGAGGCAGATCCTTGGTGACCGCCGGTGGGCCGTCGGTTTCCGGGTCTACGGCCGGGCCAAAAGGTCTTCGTAGCGGGCGTGGCACAAAATACCCCATAGGGTATATTGAAGAAGTCCCCGGCTGCAGGGGCCACGTCCGGGAGCCTGAAGGATCGCCATGCACACGAAGGAACTGCCGGAAGGCTTGAAGCCAGTCCAGGCCAATCGCCCGGCGCGAAGCGCCCCCACGACCCAGCCCGGCCTGGATAATAAGCGCCTCCAGCGCCGCGTGGTCTTCATCCTCGTCGGCGGCCAGATCCTCGGCGGCATCGGCATGGGAGCAACACTGTCCCTCGGTTCCCTGCTGGCAGCGCAGCTCTCCGGGTCCAACGCGTGGTCCGGCATGGCCGCCACAATGAGTACCCTCGGCGCCGCCTTCGCCGCCGTCCCCCTCGCCCGGCTGGCCCAGGCCCGCGGCCGGCGGATCTCGCTGTCCACCGGCGCCCTGGTTGCCGGCGCCGGCGCCGTCACGGCAATCACCTCCGCCGCGCTGGGCGTCTTCGCGTTGCTGCTGCTGGGCCTCATGCTCCTCGGCTCGGGCTCCGCAGTGAATCTGCAGGCTCGTTTCGCCGCGACCGACCTGTCCCGCCCCGGCTCCCGGGGCCGGGACCTCTCGATTGTGGTGTGGTCCACCACGATCGGCGCCGTCCTGGGCCCGAATCTGTTCGGCCCCGGTGAGACCGTCGGAGGAGCCCTTGGCCTGCCCCCGTTGACGGGCGCTTTCGCCTTCTCCGTGGCCGCGCAACTGTTGGCCGCCGGCGTCTATGCGACAGGCCTGCGGCCGGACCCGCTCCTCACCGCGATGGCCGCCCGAGTGCCCGATCTCGAGGCACCCCAGCCCAAAAGCGGTCTGCGGATTCTGCGCAGCAGCCCCCGGGCTCGCTACGCAGTGGCCGCCGTCGCCCTCAGCCACGCCACTATGGTGGCGCTTATGTCAATGACGCCCGTGCACCTGCGCGACCACGGGGCAAGCCTGACGGTGGTCGGCCTGACGATCAGCCTGCACATCGCCGGCATGTACGCCCTGTCACCTGTTTTCGGCTGGCTGTCGGACAAAGTCGGGCGACTGCCGACCATCCTGCTGGGCCAGGGCATGCTGCTGGTGTCGCTGGTGCTGGCCGGAGTTGCGCCGGATTCCAGCGCTGCCGTGACAGCGAGCTTAATCCTGCTGGGGCTGGGTTGGTCTGCCTCCGTGGTTGCCGGGTCTGCTTTGGTGGCCGAGTCAGCCCATGTGCAGGACCGGCCCGCGATCCAGGGCGTTTCCGACTTGAGCATGAACGCAGCCGGAGCGACCGGCGGCGCGCTGGCCGGTCCGGTACTTGCCGCAGTCGGGTATTCCGGGCTCGGGTTCCTCTCCATCACCATGGTGGCCACCGTGATCATCTGGACCGCCCGGCAGCCACGACGTCCCGGCAAAATCCAGGAGCAGCCATGACAAGCGACAGCGGCCCCACAGGGAACGTCGGCACGGGCACCCCTGACATACCCGAAAGCCGCGGCCGTGCGCGGCAACTCGCGCAGGTGCTCGGCAACTGGTCCCGGGCACGCGTGGTCTCAACCATCGTCGCCGCCGGCATCGCCGCGCTCTTCCTGCTAGGCGCCAACGGCATGATTGCCGGCGCCGGCACCGGCTGGACGGGCTACGCCCTGGTGGGCGCGGCGTCGATCCTGGCCGGCTTCCTGGCAGGCAGCTATGTCAACACCCCGATCGGCGCGGCGGCCACCCTGTGCGATCTACGCTGGCCCGTCCTGGGCCTCTTCGGCGCGGTGTGGGCGAGCTCGGCTAGGGAGGCAGTGCCGTCGGTCCAGGTCGCCGCGGGCCTACTGTCCCTGGCTGTGATGGCATGGGCCCTGCACGGCCGACTGGAGCTGGAGCGCAAAGTCACGCTGGGCCGCAGCGGATCGCCGGAATCCGGCGTCGACGTCTGCACCGACTGCCGCCCGCTGTTCCCCACCAAGCCGCGACCGCAGGACTGAGCCTGCAGGCCTCGGCGGCGGAGCGCAGGTTAGAGACGGATGTACGCCCAGCCGTCCCATTGGCGTTCGGCAAGGTGGGCGATGGCCGCCGGAACGATATCGACGCCCGGCAGCAGTCGCTCCGCCGGCACCCCCGCCGAACGCAGACTGTTCCCGCAGGCCAGCACCCGGACACCGCCGGCGACGGCGGTGGAGATGGCTTCGCCGAACGCTGAGCCCTCCGCCAATTGGGCCACGCCGGGCCCCTGGATGACAGCCTCGACGGGAACCTCTGGTCCGAGCGCCGCAACAGCGTTCTGGCTGCTCCGCAGCACCCCGGCAAGTGCACCGTCCGGCAAAGGACCGGCCGCATGGGCCACGAGACCGCGCCGACCGCCGCCAGCGCGTTCCTCCGGAGGGCCCCCTCCGTTGTCTACGGCGTGTCCGGCATCATGATCTGCTGCGAATTCAGACATACAATCTCCTTCGGCTTGGTTGGGCCCGCCCGTTTCAGAGCCAGGCCGGGCCGCTTCCTGCATGCTAGCGGCCGCCCTGCGGCAATGTACAAACATTCCTTCGAAATCGGGCAGGCGTCAAAGCGGCCACGCCTCTGACCGGGTTCCGCATTGGGATTCCGGGTGTTTTACAACAGCACTGATGTCGCGTAGCGTCGAACACTACTAAATGTCTAAACATTTCATTCCTGCGATGAAATGCTTGAGGAGCCCAGATGCCCACGTTGACCAAACCGGAGCCCGCAGCCGCCAAGCGCAGCCGACGCACTGCATCGATCGTGCTGCCGGCACTAGGCATCGCCGTGCTGTTGCTGTTCGTGGGACTGCTCTCCTACCAAAGTGCAGCGACCCAAAAAGATGACACCGAACAAGGGAAGCAGTCCCGGGACCCCAAGCGACCCGCCGGCGAAAAACTGGACATGTCCCGCAGGAAAGCAAGCGATCCGACGGCGATCGGAAGCCCGGATGCTCCGGTCGTCCTGGTGGAGTACGCCGACTACCGCTGCCCTTTCTGCGGGCTGTTTTCCCGGGACACCCTTCCCCCGCTGGTGGCGAAATACGTCGACCGCGGCGACTTGAGAGTGGAGTGGCGAGACCTGCCGGTCTTTGGGGCGCAGTCATCCGCCGCCGCCGTCGCCGGTCGCGCGGCGGGCGAGCAGGGCCGGTTCTGGGAATACAACAAGGCCCTCTACGCCATCGCGCCGGAGCGCGGCCACGCCGAGCTGCCCCGGGAGCGGCTGATCCAGCTTGCCGGCGATGCAGGAATCCCCGACTTGAAAAAATTCGAAGTGGATCTCGACTCCGCGGCACTCAAGGAGGCGGTGTCGAAAGATGCCCAGGAGGCCGCGTCCCTGGGCGCAACCGGCACTCCCACGTTCCTGGTGAACGACACCCCCCTCGTTGGTGCACAGCCGCTGGCCTCCTTTGAGAAGGCGATCGATGCTGCCCTGAAGTCCGCCAAGGGCAAGTGAAATGGACATCGGCTACGCGGGCGCATTCCTTGGCGGCGTTCTTACCCTGCTGAGTCCTTGCTCAGCGCTCTTGTTGCCGGCATTCTTTGCCTACGCGTTCTCCACCAAAACCCGGCTGGTGGCACGGACAGGACTGTTCTACCTTGGTCTGCTGAGCACCCTGGTGCCGCTGGGCATATTCGCCGGGGCACTCGGCTCCCTTGTCACGCTGCACCGGCCAGCCCTGATCGGCGTTTCGGCGGCCCTGGTGATCCTCCTGGGCTCCGCCCAGATCTCCGCAATCAGGCTTCCCTCCGGGCTCACGCCCACGGCCGGCGCCGGGTCTTCCCGGCTGTCCGTTTTCGCCCTGGGAACCGTCTATGGTGTCGCCGGGGTCTGCACCGGCCCTATCTTGGGCTCCATCCTGACCGTGGCCGCAGTGGGCAGCAACGCCGTCTATGGCGGCGTGCTCCTAGCGGTCTTCGCGCTCGGGATGGCTTTGCCGCTCTTTGTCCTGGCCCTCCTGTGGGACCGGCTCGGCATCTCCGGCCGCCGCTGGTTGCGGCCGCGGCCGCTCACCATCGGGAAGTGGTCGAATTCCTGGCTGATGATCATTTCCGGCGTCATTTCCGTCGGCGTCGGCGTGCTCCTGCTGGTCAGCGACGGGACGGCGGGGCTGGGCGGTGTGCTGACTGTTCAGGACCAGTTCCGCGCAGAATCGGCTGCCACGGAGGCTGCCGCGGGCATCTCCGACCTCGTTGTCGCCGGGGTCGCGGCCCTCGTTCTCGCGATCGGCATGGCACTGTATTTCAAGAGCAGGCGAAGCGAGCCAACCACGCCCCCCGAAAAGGCCCCCGGAGCCGTCAAACCACAGAGTGTGCCGGAGACCGTGACCAACCAGGCCGGCGGTGTCCCCGGCCCGGGCCGTACAAAGACAGGGATGCCCGATGATCCGCAGTAAATACGAAGCCCTGATATCGGCCTTGGCGCAGTGGCCGGGGCGGCGCTGGCTGGCAGTGGCCGCCGCCGCCACCGCCACCTACCTCGTCGTGGCCGTGCCCACGGACCTGATCGACACGCCACTTTTCAGCCGTGAGGTCCCGCCGACCTGGTGGTCGTTCCCGGTCCTCGGCGTTACAGCCCTCCTCACCGGATTGCTGCTGGCCACCTATGTTTCCCGCGAACCTGCGGCCGACGGCGAGTCCAGCGACGGAGAACCCGACAGCAAAGGCCGGTTCGGGGCTGCCGGCACCATCGTTTCCTTTTTTGCCGTGGGCTGCCCGGTCTGCAACAAGCTCGTCCTGCTGGCCCTTGGCACTTCCGGCGCCATGCAGTACTTCGAACCGATCCAGCCCGTGCTGGCGGGCCTCTCCATCGCCCTGCTGCTGTGGGCATTCGTGAAGAGGGCAACCTCTGAGGATCGCTGCCCGGTGCCTCGCGTTCAGTGGACCGCTTAGCCCCGAGGTGGCGGAGTGGCCTTGCAACCGAAGGCGGTGGAAATCGCCACCCGGTCGCCCAGGACATAGCTGCGCCGGAATTCGAGGTCGCGCGCCCGATGGCAGCCGGTCCGCTCGATCAACAACAACGGGGAGCTGTCCGGGCACCCAAGGAGGGCTGCCTGTGCGGGGGTGGCGGGCACGGCAGTGAGCTGCTCCGTACCGCCGTCCAGTACGACGCCGCAGCGCCGGTCCAGCTCCCCGTAGAGGGACGCGTCGCGGAAGTCGGCCTCGAGCAGCTTCTCGGCGGTCACTGCAGGGAGCCAGGCCTGGTCCAGGCCGATCGGCTCACCGTTGGCGAGGCGGATCCTCGAGAGGTGGAAGAGCTCGGCGTCCGGATCAAGGGAAAGCTTTGCCGCCACCTCCGGGTTGACCACCAGGTGCTGTTCCAGGACCACACTCCGGTGTTTCATCCCCGACTCCCGGATCGACGCCAGGACGCTATAGATCGGTCCGTACACCGTACTTCTTCCGGCGACCACCGTAGGTTTCTTCCCGGGGTGCGCGGTGATGTGTCCGGCATCGCGCAGGGGTGCCAGGGCGGCCCGGATCGTGCCGCGGCTTACTCCGAAGCGTTGGGCCAGTTCCAGCTCACCGGGGAAACCTGCCTCAAACGCCCCGGCGAGGACCTCTTGCAGCAGCTCGGCGCTGACGGTTTTCCAGAGAGGGCTTCCCTTGGTCCGTTCAACAGCACGTCCCGCGCGGGAAGCGGACGCTGGCCCCTGTTGATCCTTCACGTCTCTCCCGACCGATTTACTCCACAAAGCTGCTGGCATTATGACGTTACTGCATCACACACGCCTGGTATCCGAGCCGGAACCCCAGGAGGCACCAATGAAGTCTTCGACAGCCGGTAGAATTACCCGTGAGCAAGGAGGAAGAATGACGGCACGCGGTCTGCGCCTTGTACGCGGCTGGATTGGCGCCGCCGTCGCGACTTCCATCGCCGCCGGTTCGCACTTCCTGGCCGGCGGGAACGCTCCCGAACTTCCCCTGCTCCTCCTGACGCTGGCCCTGTCCGGGCTGGCCTGCACCGCACTCACGGGCCGCGGACTGTCCCTGTGGCGGCTCTCCGCCGGCGTGGCTTTGAGCCAGGGACTCTTCCACTGGGTCTTCAGCTGGGCAGCGGCTCCGCATGTTTCCGGCGCTCCGGCCGGCGGCCACCTGACCCACTCTTCCCTGCTGGAACCTGCCGCCGGAACGGTCTTTTCCCCCAGGGCGGACCACGCCTCGCCGCTGATGTGGCTGGGACACGCCGTTGCCGCCGTCCTGACCGTGGCCATCCTGCGCCACGGCGAGGTCGCCGCCGTCCGGCTGGCGCAGGCGATGCGGCTGCACGTGACGGCTTTCCTCCCGCTTTTCCAGCCCCTGCCGGCGTGTCCGGCCGCAGCCGCACTGCCCGCCAGCCAGCCCGTCAGGCCGCTGCGGAACCTCGGCGCGCCCCTGCTGGTGATGCGCCACCGCGGACCTCCCCTGCTTCCGCTCGTGTCCTAGGCGCCCTGCGCCTTCACCCGATGCGCCCCTGCAACGCTGCCAAGACGGCGCCAGGGCGGGAAGCAGCCATGACAAGAAATAGCTTAAAAACATGGCGGAATCCTGGCTTGGGAGCAACACTGCTCGCCGCCCTCCTGCTCTGCGTAGGCGCCAGCCTCCCAGCAGCACCGGCGGCCTTCGCCCACGACCAGCTGATTTCGTCCAGTCCAGCGCCCGATGAGCGCCTGAACAAGAGTCCCGCCAGCATCATCCTGTCCTTCAGTTCGCCCCTGCTGGTGCTCGGCCATGAGGTTCGGGTCGTCGATGACAACGACAAGAACTGGGTAGCCGGCGCACCGGTCCTCACCCGGGAAACACTGACCCAGGCGCTCCCGGAACTCCCCGACGGCGGCTATCAGGTCAGCTGGCGGGTGGTCTCTGCAGACGGTCACCCGATCAGTGGCGGCTACCGGATTCATGTCGGAAATCCTGCCGCCGCGCCGCCGGCGGCCTCCGCCAGCGCTGGTGCCAGCAGTGAACCCAGCGGGGCCGCCGCAAACGGCACGGGTGACGGCGTACCGGGTTGGATGCCTGCCGCCGGAACCGCTGCGGCCGCCGGTCTCGGCATCTATCTGGCATTTATCGGCCTTCGGCGCATCAAGCGCAACACGCAATCCCCCAGCGAATAACACTTACCGGGCCGGCCCGCTGCGGCCGGCTGCGACGATTCAGGAGTATCGCCATGTCCAAGAAGCTCGTTTACCCTACCCTTTCCCTTCTCGCGGCGGCGGCCCTGGCACTCGCCGGTTGCGCCCCCTCAGCCTCGACGCCGGCACGATCCCCGTCTGCCACCGCCACCACCCCGGCCAATGCGGCCGCCGCGCTGGCGGTCAGCCAGCCGTGGGTCAAGGCCGCCGTTTCCGGTATGACCGGCGGTTTCGGCGTCCTCAAGAACACCTCCGACGCCGACATCACCGTCACCGGCGCCTCGACCCCGTCGGCCCGGATGGTCGAGCTGCACGAAACAGCCATGGGACCCAACGGCGCAATGCAGATGCAGGCCAAGCAGGGCGGCTTTGTGATCCCTGCCGGCGGCGAACTGAAACTTGAGCCAGGCGCCAACCACATCATGCTGATGGGGCTTACCGCGCCGATCAACCCCGGTGCTGACGTCACGTTCACGCTTGAGCTGGCCGGCGGCGGCAGCTTCGAATTCACCGCCGTGGCGAAAGACTTCAGCGGCGCCCACGAGAACTATGTCGAAGAAGAAGGCACCGGCATGTCCCACGGCCAGCCCTCCAGCACCGGCAGCGCACCCGGTTCGGCGCCGTCGTCGACCTCAAAATGAGCGCCGGGGACCAGCGGCCCGCCGGCGCAACCGCGGGCAGTGGGGAGCCCGATGCCCCGTGGAAACTGCCGCGGCGCGGACTGCTCTTCGGCGGCGCCGCCGCCGGGCTGGGGGCGCTGGCCGCGGCCGGCGCCCACCTCGCCGGGGCGGGCGTCCAGCAGGCGGGGAACCCCGCCCCGGATGATCCCGCGGAGAGCGTCCACGGCAGCGGCATTGTTCCGTTTCACGGCGACCGCCAGGCGGGCATCACGACGGCGGCGCAGGCCCACGGCGTTTTTGTCGCCCTGGATTTGCGGCCCGGAACGACGCGCGCCGCGGTCAAGGCGCTCTTGCGGCTGCTCAGCGACGACGCCGCAAACCTCTGCGCGGGAAAGCCAGCCCTGGCCGACACCGAGGGCGAACTGGCCCAGGTGCCGGCCCGGCTGACGGTCACGTTCGGATTCGGCCCCGGCCTGGTTGCCGCGGTGGACCCCGCCCGGGCGCCGGGCTGGCTGAAGCCGTTGCCGGCCTTCAGCATCGACCGGCTTCAGCCCGGATTCTCCGACGGTGATCTGTTGCTGCAGATCTGCGCGGATGATCCGTTGACCGTGGCGCATGCCCAACGGATGCTCCTGAAAGACAGCCGGAGCTTCGCGACCGTCCGCTGGGTGCAGACCGGGTTCCGGCGTTCCTACGGCAGTGAAAAATCCGGGACCACCATGCGGAACCCCTTCGGCCAGGTGGACGGGACGTCGAACCCGGCGCCCGGCGGCCCGGACAACGAGCGCGTGGTCTGGGGCGGCGGAGAAATACCCGCATGGACGGCCAACGGCACGTCCGTGGTTGTCCGCCGGATCGCGATGAACCTGGACAAATGGGACGAGGCGGACCGCGTGGGCCGGGAGGAATCCGTGGGCCGCCGGCTGTCCAACGGCGCACCCCTGACCGGGACGCAGGAACACGACGAGCCGGACCTGACCGCCAAGTCCAAGCTCGGGTTCCCGGTCATCTCGGACGTCTCACACCTGCGCCGGGCCCGGCCGGAGGACAGTTCCCAGCGGATCTTTCGCCGGGCCTACAACTACGACGCCGCTCCCGGCGCCGGAGGGGTCTCGGACTCGGGGCTGATCTTCGTCGCCTACCAGGCCGACGTCGACAGGCAGTTCACGCCCATCCAGCGCCGGCTCGATCAAATGGACATGCTCAATCAGTGGACGACGCCGGTCGGCTCCGCTGTGTTCGCCATCCCGCCGGGGTGCCGTGAGGACGGATTCGTCGGCGACGGCCTGTTCGCCTGATCCAAAGCAACGCGGGGTCACTACGCGCCCATCCCACCGGCTGGGACGGGCGCGTAGTGACCCCGCATCAGGACGCCGGAAGGTGCGGCCGTTCGGCTCAGCGGAGGCGGGGCAAATGCAGGGAGATCGTGGTCCCTTCCCACGGGGTTGACGCCGCCTGGACGGTTCCGCCGTGGCTGGTCACGATTTCGCGGACCAGGGCGAGCCCGATGCCGGAGCCGGCGATCTGTTCTGCGGCCCTCCCCCGCCAGAGCCGGTCAAAGATGTGAGGCAGTTCCTCGGCGGGGATTCCCGGGCCGGTGTCGGCGACGGTGAGCACGGCCTCGCCGCCGTCGGCCAACGCCTTGAGGGTTACCCTGCCGCCCTTTCGACAGTAGCGCGCGGAGTTGGCCAGCAGGTTGCCGACTGCCTGGTGCAGGCGATCGCCGTCGGCCCTGACCCACACGGGACCGGCGCTTTCCAGCTCCGTCGCCAGGCCGGCCGCCCGCAACTGCGGCTCTGAGCGGGAGAGTGCATCGGCAGCGAGCGCGGCAAGGTCCACGGGTGCCAGGTCCAGGGACAACGCCGCCGTTTCGACGGCGGAGAGCTCGGCGAGATCGGCCACAACGCGGCCGAGCCTGAGCGACTGGTCGTGCAATCCGGCCAGACCGGCCGGCGTCGGTTCCATGAGTCCGTCGCGCAGTTCCTCGAGCCCTGCCTGCAGGGCCGCGAGCGGCGTGCGCAGCTCGTGTGCCACATCTGCGGTGAGGTTGCGCCGTTCCGTATCGGACCGGACAACCGCGTCCGCCATGTCATTGAGGGCGTGGGCGAGGTCGCCGAGTTCGCCAGGTGCATCCCCGGCTGTGCGGACGTTCCGGTTTCCCGCGCCAAAGGCACGCGCCGCCTCCGTCATGCTGCGGATTGGCCGGACAAGCCTCCGTGTGACGAACCAGCTCGCGGCGACAGCCATTGTCAGTGCCACCACTGCAGCGACGGCGATCCACGTCCAGGCAACGTCGAGGATCCTCGTTCCACCGTTCCCTCCGTTCCCTCCGAGACTGACCCGCACTGCACCGACTCGAGTGCCATCGACGACGACATCAGCGGTCACCGCTCCCTGACCGCTGGAATCTGCCTGGCCGGCGTTTCCCCGGGCCGGGTTGCCGGAGCCGGCCCGCAAGTTACCGTCGGCGTCGACGATATTCAGGTGGGCCGATGCGGCGTCACCGATGGCCAGGGAACGACTCAGATCGGCGCCGTCCCACCCGCCAGCCTGTTGATAGGCGCCCGCGGCGGCAGCGGCGGCCGCCGCGGCCAGCTGTTCTCGGTCCGCCTGCTGTGCTGCATGAACACCACGGTCCACCCCGATCAGTGCAGCTGCGACCAGCACAAGAACCGACGAAACAGCCACCAGCACAAACGCCAGCAACAGACGCTTCCCGAGTTGTCCGAGGCCCTTCCCAGCCCGCCTCATTTCCGCTCGTCGCGGTGCAGGCCCAGCCGGTAACCCACGCCGGTCACCGTTTCCAAGACGTCTGCGGCTCGGGGTCCGAGCTTCCGCCGGAGGTTCTTGACGTGGGAGTCGATGGTGCGCTCGTAACCGGCATATTCGTAACCCCGGACACGGTTCACCAGCTCGTACCGCGAGTAAACCCGTCCCGGCGATGCCGCCACAGCGTCCAGCAGGTCCCATTCTGTTGGGGTCAGGTCCAGCAGGTTCCCATCCAGCCACGCCTTGTGCAGGCCGGGGTCGATTCGCAGCCTGCCGTCACCATAGCTCGCCGCGGCGTCCGCAGCAGGGACGCCTCCGAAGCGATGCAGCACGGCCTGCACCCGCAGGACAAGTTCATGCGGGCTGAAGGGCTTGGTCACATAGTCGTCGGCTCCCAGTTCGAGACCACGGATCCGGTCCTCAGTGCTGCTGCGCGCCGTCAGCACTATCACCGGAAGGCTTCCGAGCCTGTGAATCTCGCGGAGGACGTCGGTGCCGTCGACGTCGGGCAGCCCGAGATCCAGCACCACCAGGTCAGCGGACGGCAGAAGCCGCAGTGCTTCGGCGCCCGATGGAGTGGTCAGGACCGAGAACTCCGCCCGTTCCAGGTAACGGCGCAGCACTTCACGGATGTCTTTTTCGTCCTCGACGACCAGCACGGTGGGCATGGAGCTAACACTAATGCCAGCTTTTGCGCCGGAAGGCAGGAGGAACGAATCTCCACACAATCTGCACACGGTCGCCAGCAGCACTGCACACGCGGGCGGCATTCTGTGTATACAAGCTGGTTTTCCGGCAATCGAACAAGGAGCACACCATGCGAAAGAAGACCATGATTGCAGCAGCAATCGCCGGCAGCGCCGTCATTACCGCTCTCGTGGCGGGGCCCGGCGTGGCCGCCGTCGTACAGGGCGGGCAGAACGGCCAGCACCAGCAGAGCGGGCAGGCGCAGCCCACGAACGGCAACGCCCGCGGCACAGGCGGGCAGGCCGGCGGCAGCTCAATGGGCCATGGCAAGGCCGGCGGTCAGGGCCAGGGTCAGGGCTCAGGACGGGGATCCGGCTCGGGTCCGGACGCCGGGAGCACTTCCACCGGGACCATGACGGATGAGCAGCGGGCAGAACTTGTCTATATGGCCGAGGAGGAACTGTTGGCCCATGATCTGTACACCACCTTCGCCGGTCTGTACGGCACCCCGGTATTCAGCCGGGTCGCGAACTCCGAGTCCAAGCACCTTGAGGCCGTCCGGAACCTGATGGATCGTTACGGCGTCACTGATCCCACCGTTGACCACACGGCGGGCGTGTTCTCAGATGACAGCCTCCAGAAGCTCTACGATGAGCTACTCGCCCAGGGCAAAGCCAGCCAGGAGGGCGCATTCGCGGTCGGGCGAACCGTCGAGAAGACCGACATCCAAAGCCTGGCCACATCCGCTGAGAACGCCACCACGGCACCCGATGCCAAGACCGCCTTCACCCGCCTCCTGGAGGCATCACAGCACCATCTCACCGCATTCGGCGGTTAAAACCCGTCAGAGGGGGTGTCCGCCGTGGCGGACACCCCCTCTGACGGGTTGGTCAGCACCTTTTTGCGCGCACAGCGTTGGCCGGCGGGCTCCCGGGCAGCCAGGGGAGGCGCTAGCGCAGATTGACCCGAGGGCCCGAGCCGCGGGCCTCTCAGACCGCGGAAATGATGGAGTTCGATGGTGGCCGCGTCCAGGCCGGTCCCTTGGGCCGGGAAACGCTCCCGAACACGGTGTGCACGAGGCGTCCGTGCCACTGGCAACTCACCGCTAGGGCTTCAGCACAACCTTGATGCAGCCGTCTTCCTTTTTCTGGAAGATCTCGTAGGCCCCAGCGGCGTCGTCGAGGGCGACTTCGTGGGTTTTGAGGTCCATAACGCCGAGCGGGTCTGCCGGATCCTCAACAAGCGGAAGCAGCTCGTCCGTCCAGCGCCGGACGTTGCACTGTCCCATCCGGAGTTGGATCTGCTTGTCGAACATGCTCATCAATGGCATGGGGCTTGCGGTGCCGCCGTATACTCCACTGAGCGAGACGGTCCCTCCCCTGCGCACGGAATCCAAAGCTGCATGGAGGACCGACATCCGGTCGATACCGGCAGTCTCCATGACCTTCCTGGCCAGCGCATCGGGCAGGAGCCCCACGGCGTTCTGCGCAAAGGCGCCCACCGGCGAACCATGCGCTTCCATCCCGACGGCGTCGACGATCGCGTCGGGGCCCCTGCCATCGGTCATGTCGCGGAGCTGGTCACCAATGTCTTTCGTAAAATCAACGGTCTCCACGCCGTGCCGCTCGGCCATCCGGCGGCGTTCCGGAACCGGCTCGACGGCGATGACCCGGTGGCCCAAGTGCCGGCCGATCCGGCTGGCGAACTGCCCCACCGGGCCAAGACCAAAGACGGCGAGTGTCCCGCCGTCGGGAACGTCAGCGTAGTGGACCCCCTGCCAAGCCGTGGGCAGGATGTCGGAAAGGTAGAGGTACCGCTCGTCGGGAAGCTCATGCCCGACCTTCACCGGCCCATAATCCGCGTGCGGAACCCGCAGGAACTCGGCCTGCCCGCCGGGGACCGAGCCGTACAGCTCGGAGAACCCGAACAGGCTCGCACCGCTGTTGTGGGAGTGGACCTGGGTGGTTTCGCACTGGGACTGCAGACCCCGTTTGCACATCCAGCAATGACCGCACGAAATGTTGAAAGGGATCACAACCCTGTCGCCCGGCCTGAGGTTCCGGACGCCGGAGCCGACCTCCTGAACGATCCCCATGGGTTCGTGGCCGAGGATATCGCCGGCCTTCATATACGGACCCAGGACCTCGTATAGGTGAAGGTCAGAGCCGCAAATCGCCGATGACGTGACTTTGACGATGGCGTCCGTCGGCTCCTGGATCACCGGATCCGGAACCGTCTCCACACTGACTGACCTTTTTCCCTGCCACGTAAGCGCCCTCATGTCAGCTCCTCCAGTCACAATCGAGATTGATAAGCATACTTGCCATTTCGATTGTTCCTTATCCCCGCGTTATTGAAAAGTGAGACCGGGCCCGGGCGGAGTGCGCGGCGGCCCTAGACCTTCCGGTGGATCGACTTGTAGCTCAAGTAGGCGGTGAGGCCCTCGACCCCGTACTCGGTGCCCAGCCCGGAATCGTGCCGGCCGCCGAAAGGAGCCGCATGGTTGGAAGCGAAGAAGTTGATGCCCACCGAGCCGGTGTCCATCCGGTCCGCCACGGCCAGCGCTGCCTCCTGATCACGGCCGAACACCAGCCCGCCGAGGCCGAATTCCGTGTTGTTCGCCAGCGCAACCGCCTCATCAACGCTGCCACCTGCGTCGTTGTATTTGAGGATGCAAATCACCGGACCGAATATCTCCTCGCGGGAGATCCGCATGTCCGGCGTAACGTCGGCAAACACTGTGGGTTCCACGAAGTAACCGCCTTCCAGCCCGCCGCCCAGTGCCGCGCGGCGACCGCCGGTGGTGGCTCGGGCGCCCTCGGCCAGGCCCGACTCCACGAATTCCAGCACGGTCCGGTACTGGGATTCCGTGGCGCACGGCCCGAAGACCGTGTCCGGATCCAGCGGGTCGCCCTGCTTTCCGGCCGCGATGGTGCTGGTGACCATGGCCACCACCTCCTCGTACCGGCTGGCCGGCGCCAGGATCCGGGTCGAGATGTAGCAGGTCTGCCCCGTGTTGCGCATGGAGGAGCGGATCAGTACTTTGGACATTTCCTCAAGATCGGCGTCCGGCAGCACGATCGCACTGGACTTCCCGCCGAGCTCCAGGGTCACGGGACGCAACAGCTCGCCGCAGGCCGCCGCGATCTTCCGGCCAACCGGCGTCGAACCCGTGAAGGCCACCTTGTCCACTCCCGGGTGCTTCACCAGCGCATCGCCCAACCGTCCGGAGCCGGTGACGAGGTTAACGACGCCGGCAGGAACACCAGCCGCTGCTATCGCATCGATGATCACCCGGAGCGACAGCGGGGTGGGCGACGCCGGCTTGATCACCACGGTGCAGCCGGCCAGCAGCGCCGGGGCGAGCTTGATCACCACAAGGTTGATCGGGAAGTTCCAGGGCGCGATCAAGGCGCAGACGCCGATCGGTTCGCGCCGGACTACGGATTCGCCGCCGCCCCGGGGGAAAGCCCGCACGTCCTCCCGCTCAAGGTAGCCGGCCAGGCCTGCGAAGTAGCGAAAGATGCCCGCGGCGTTGGCCGCCGCCCCGGCGGACTCCGAGACCGGAGAACCGTTCTCGCGGGTGTTGGTCAGCGACAGTTCCCCGGCGCGCTTCTCTACCTCTTCGGCAATGCGCAGCAGGTACGCAGCGCGGTCCGAGGGTGCCAGCCGCGGCCACTCCCCGCCATCGAAGGCCGTGCGTGCGGACTCGACGGCGGAGTCGACGTCCGCGGCGGTTCCGTCCGGGACGGAGCCCCAGACTTCGCCGGTGGCGGGGTCGGTGACAGGGTTGCGGCCGGTGCCGCCCGCGGACCTCCAGGCGCCGTCGACGAAGATGTTGTCAACGTGCGTGTACGGCAGCTGAAGGGCGGCGCGGAGGGCCAGGGCAGGGCTGTTGTGTGTGGCGGCAGTCATCGGATGACTGCCGTCTTCAGCAGGGCATTGGAGCGGTCCAGGTCGGCGCTGGCCATGTCGTGGGCGGCCTGGGTGATGAGTTCGGGCACTATTTCCGCGGCCAGACGGTCGGTGTAGGTGGCGGGGTCCAGCTTGAACCAGGACGAGGCCAAGGCAACCCCGGCCTGGTCGAAGCGCCACAGCCGGTCTGCGTCGCGCATCAACGCGTCCTCCAGCGACTTGGCTACCGGGCGGGTGTCGTGGCCGTCGATGATCTCGCACACACGGTCAATGAACTCGGTGTTATAGCCCAGGCCCGGGAGCACCCGCCGGGCGACGTCGCAGCCCTGCTTCTCGTGTTCGTAGCGAATGGCGGCCTTGCGCCAATCCCCCGCGAAACCCTCTGAGATGATGCGGGACTCATCCACGTGGGCCCAGCCGGTATCGTGCAGCAGGGTGGCCACCCGGACCAGTTCAGCGTCAGCGTTGGGGTAGGCCCGGCAGAGTCTTTCGGCGAAGGCGAGGGAGATCGGCAGGTGGATGTCATTGCCGCGGGTACGCGTCTCGTGCACTACGGTGCGCCAGAGCCCGTCGAGATCCCCGAGCGCTGCCGGGGTGGTGGCGATCGGGGCGGTGTCTACCGGTCCCGGCGCCGGGACCGGCCGGACCGGGTATGCGGCTGCGAACTCCGCAGCCGCGGAATCAACAGCCGCGGGACTGGTTCCAGCCGGATTTTCGGAAACCGGGTTCGCGGCGCCGGTGGCGGCAGCCGAGGTGTGGGGGGCAGTCATGATTCTCCTTCGGGTGGGCAGGCCTGCTGGCTAGCTGTCCGTGGTGATCGTTTTGAGGGGCGTAGTTGGGTCGGCAGCGGCGCCGGCGGGGATGTTGCGCCCTTGGGCAAGGGCGTTTTTGACGGCCATAAAGTCCAGCGGAGCATTAACGCAGTCCGCGGCGATGACCTGGCCCAGGCGGTAGTAGAGAACGCTGAATTTGCCGCGTTCCCTGTCCGGCCGCAGCACCGTCTGGTCGTAGCCGTTGCAGAGCCCGGCGATCTGGAGTTTCAGCTCGGCCTGGTTGGACCAGAACCACGGGATGCCGGCGTATTCCTCGCGCCTGCCGGTGAGCGAGTAGGCGGCCACCTTGGCGTGTTCAATCGCATTGTTCACGCTTTCCAGCCGAATCCGCTCACCCGGTTCCGAGCCGGGCACGGGGTTGGGCATGTTGGCGCAGTCGCCGATCGCCACTGTGGTGCCGTCCGATGCCAGTGCGAAACGGTCCACAACGATCCCGTTGTCCACGGCGAGGCCAAGCTGTTCTGCGAGTTGGGTGTTGGGGCTGACGCCGATGCCCACCAGCACGATCTGCGCCGGCAACACCGTGCCGTCCTGGAGCTCGACGCCGGCGACGGCGACGGCGCCTGCGTTGCCTGCGGCTGCGGTGAAGCGTTTGGCGCTTGTATTGAGCCGGATGTCCAGGCCGCGGGCGCGGTGGGCCTGCAGGAAGTACTCGGCTGTTTCCGCGCCGACGGCGCGGCCCACCAGCCGCGGGCCGAATTCCAGCACGGTGACGTTTTTGCCCATTTTTTGCAGGCTCGACGCAGCTTCGAGGCCGATGAACCCGCCGCCGATCACCACAACATCCTGCGCGTCCCCCACCCTGGCCTTGAGCGCCAGCGCGTCGTCGGCGTTGCGCAGATAGAGCACGCCGTCGAGGTCGCCGCCCGCTATTTCCAGTTTCCGGGCGCGGGCGCCCACCGTGAGGGCGAGGCGCTTAAAGGGGAATTGCCTGCCCGAGGTGGAATACGCGACGCCGGAGCCGTCGGCGTCCTTGTCAATCCTGACAATGTATTCGGCTTTGACCAGCTCCACGTTGTGCTCGGCCCAGTAGTCGTTGGAGCGGAAGATAAGGGATTCGCTCTCCACCGTGCCCTGCAGGAACTCCTTGGACAGGGCCGGGCGCTGGTAGGGCCGGTGGTCCTCATCGCCGAGCAGGGTGATGTGTTCCTCGAAACCGAGCGCCCGGAGCGATACCGCGAGCTGGACGCCGGACTGGCTGGCGCCGATGATCAGCAGGCCGGTGCGGGTCGGGCTCTCAGTTTCGGTACCGGCTGCGCCGGCGGTTCCGGCGGACGCCTGCTGCGCCGCGGCAACATGGGTGCCCATCACTACACCTGCGTTTCCGGGGTAGTGACGAACAGTTCGAGCTCATCGGTGAGGCGGAGCTGGCAGGACAGGCGCGAGTTGTCCGCACGGTCCACAGCGGTGCCGTAAAGCATCTCGTCTTCCATGTCCTCCATGGCCGGAAGCTGCGAGAGGCAGTCCTCCCGGACAAAAACGTGGCAGGTGGCGCAGGAGAGCGAACCGCCGCACTCGGCCACGATGCCGGTGACGCCGTTGCGCACTGCGGTCTCCATGACCGAGTCGCCGGCGTTGCCCTGGACGTCGCGGACTGCGCCCGCGGCGTCGGTGAAATGAACCGTTGGCATTGGTCCTCCTTGGATTGAAAAGCGGAAAGGTGAGGTCAAGGGCGGGGTCAGATGAACTGGCGGCCGCCGTCGACCACCATGGTCTGGCCGGTGTAGTAGGAACTGTCCGGACCGGCCAGGAAAAGGGCCGCGCCCACGATGTCCTCCGGCTGGCTGGCCCGCTTGATGGCGCCCCGGTCCACACCGTAGTTTTCGGCGTCCGCCATCAGCCCGTAGCTTGCTTCGGTCAGGGTGAAGCCCGGGGCGATCGCATTGACCGTGATTCCCCGCCGGCCCAGTTCCTTGGCCATCACCCGGGTTAGGGCCACCACGCCGCCTTTGGAGGCGACGTAGTGCAGCCACTGCTCCGAGCCACTGAAAACGGTGGCGCTGGAGAGGTTGATGACGCGCCCGCCCTCGGGCAGGTACGGGCTCGCGGCCCTCGTGACGAGCCACGGGCCCTTGAGGTTGACGTTCATCACCAGGTCCCATTCGGCCGGGTCGATGTCCTCGAACGGGCTGCGGGTCACTCCGGCGTATACCGCGGCGTTGTTGAGCACAACGTCGATGCTTCCGCTGCCGAAATCCGCGCAGCTTTTCGCCAGCGCCTCGGTGGAGCCGACGCTGGTGACGTCGGCGTGGAGGGCGACGGCATCGGCACCGGTAGCCTGAACCAGCCTGGCAGTTTCCTGTGCACCGTCGAGGTTTACGTCCGCCACCGCCACGCGGTAGCCGCGGCGGCCGAAGCCGAGCGCGAACGCCCGGCCGAGCCCGCCGGCGGCACCGGTGATCAGGACGGTGCGGGCAGGCTGCCCCGCACCGTCCAACTGCGGATCAGACATGGCTGTGGCTGTGCGCGCCCGGTCCGGCGATGACCAGTTCGTCTTCGGCGTCGAGGATCTGGACCGTGCCCTTCGTGCCGTCCACGCGGAGCCGCTGCCCGGTCTTGATTGTGGTGGACGCCGAGCCGGTGCCGGTCACGGCCGGCAGGCCGTACTCCCGGCAGACGATCGCCGCGTGGCTCATCATGCCGCCGATGTCCGTGACCGTGGCCTTGATCTTGCCGAAGATCGGCCCCCAGGACGGTGCCGTGACGGTGGCCACCAGGATTTCGCCCTGCTGCACCTCGGATAGCTGGTCCGCGTCGGTGATGACGCGTGCCAGGCCTTCCACGACGCCGGGTGAGGCGGCCATGCCGCGCAGACCGCCGCCTTCGACTGCTTCGCCGGCCCCAAGCCATTGCTGGACCTGTTCGGTGGTGATGCCCCAAAGCATCCGGGTGAAGGGTTCGGTGATGATCTCCGGCGGGGTGTTCAGTGCCGGGGCGGGCCGGGCGGTTTTGAGCGCATCCACGATCCCGCGGCGGCGCTCGATTTCCTCCGGCCAGTAGTCCGGACCAATGGGCTTCGCGCCGACACCCCATCCGGTGACGAGGTCGAAGAGCGCGTCACGGACCTCGTTGCGGCCAAGGTAGAGCAGGTCGTCCGGTTCGGTCCAGAAGCCTTCAGCCTGCATCATGCGGGACAGTTCGCGGATCTTGCGCCAGAAGACGCCCATGGTCCAGTGCTCGATGTAGAAGTTGTGGTTCTCCACGTACGGGTAGGCGGTGGCGGCAAGGCCGCGCTTGGCGTCGAAAAGTGCCAGGTTTCCGCCTTCGAGCAGGTCCCGGTATTCCCCGATGATGCGGTCGCGTTCGATGATCAGGGCCTCGACGGGCCGCATGATTTCCTGGCCCTCGTCCACGCGGCGGATGTAGTCGGCGATGTAGCCGAGCGGGATTTCCTGGTGTTCGTTCCAGTACTTGTCGTGGCCGTAGAAGCCGTTGCCCACGGTGAAGTTGAACCACGGGTCCTTGGCGGCCTCGTACTGGGCCGTCCAGCGGTCCCCGCCGGGGGCCGCGGCGATGGCCGCCAGGGTGGACCCGACGTCGTCGGTGTTGCCGAAGAGCGACTGCAGCTTAAGTTCGACGGCCAGTTTGGCCAGCCCCTTCAGCTCGTCATCCGGGCGGAAGAGTTCCATGTCCACGCCCTGGACCATCGTGGCGATGGACTGGTCGGGGATGTTGGGGAAGACCTGCTTGCAGAAGTTGAAGAAGTCCAGGTAGGCAATGTAGCCGAGGTTGAGGAACTCGAAGTGGTACTGCCAGTTCTGGTAGGCCAGCTGGATCAGCCGGTCGTAGCTCTCAAGCAGCTTCTCGGAGCCGTCCTTGCCCTTGCCGGAGAGGATGTCCTCGATCGGGACCACGTCCGGGAGCTTGGGGAAGGAGATGGTTTCCATCTCGTCGATGGTCCCCTTGACCTTGATGTGCCACTGCTTGAGGAGCTCGTCCCAGTTCTGGAAGTAGTGGCCAACCCGCTGCTCGAACAGGGGCACCCGCGCGGCGATCTGGTCCTCGGGCACCGGGATGGGCGACATGTAGAGGTAGCCCAGGTGGACCCGGAATTCGATGCCGTTGGCGTTGGGGATCATCAGGTGCCGGGCGTTGTACTGGCCCAGGCACTTGACCGCGAATTCGCCGCCGATGGTCTCGAAGGGCTTGAACACGGTGGGCCAGTGCTGGCTGTCGCAGAACCAGAACTTGGCGTCCTCCTGCTCCTTGAGCTTGTCCTGGAACACCAGGTAGTAAGGGTAGATCTTTTCCCAGCCCTCGGCGCCGGCGGGGACCGCAAGCTCGGAGGGCTTGGGGAAGGATTTCAGGGACATGGCGGTCCTTTCAGTGCGGGCTCGGCGTTGAGCCTGGGTGAGGGAGCGGGATAGGGGGTCAGGACTTGTTAGGTGAGCTGGCGGGGGCTGAGTCCGCTGAAGTAGCCACCAGCGGCAGCAGCCGACGGGACAGTCGGCTTGGAGGAATGCACCGTCTCGGGGCGGGACTGGAGCAGGAGCAGGTTTTCGCCGTCGGGCAGGTCGCCGTCGAGTGCCCATTCGATGTCCTGCGGGCATTTGTAGTGCTTCTCCGCGCGCTTGGCCATCTGCGCGACGGCCGCGAGTTCGGCGTCGCTGAGGCTGCGGCGGCCGCGGCGTTCGGCGTCGACCTCCCGTTCCACCAGGCGGCCGGCCGCGGCGTCGGGGACGAGTTCGGCGTGCTTGTCGCCGAGGTGTTCGAAGATGACGGCCAGGGTGACCTTGTCCAGCATGATGTTGTCCGGGGTGACCTGGCCGGAGACCACCATTTCGCCGACCCCGTAGGAGGAGTCGATGGTGATCTTGGAGCGGTCGCCGTTGGTGGGGTCCATGGTGATCGCGACGCCGGAAACACGGGCGTTGACCATCTTCTGCACCACCACGGCCATCGACAGGCCCTCGTTGGGGATGTTGTTCCGGAGCCGGTAAATGATTGCGCGGGAGGTAAAGAGTGAGGCCCAGCACTGCCTGATGTGCTCGGTGACGGCCTTGACGCCGTCGAGCCAGAGATAGGTGTCCTGCTGGCCGGCGAAGGAGGCGTCCGGGAGGTCCTCGGCCGTGGCACTGGACCGCACGGCGACCGGGACCGGCTCCTCAAAGCGGGACATCAGGGCGTTATAGGCTCCGACGGTGAGCTCGCGCATCGCCTGCGGCACCGGGCGGGAGCAGATGTCCTCGCGGATGGCGGCGGAGACCTTATCCACCTGGCCCATGTCCCCGGGGTCCAGATCGGCAAGGAGCTGGTGGATATGCCGGGTGATGCCGGCTTCTTCCATAAACGCATCGAACTGCGCGGTGGTGACGACGAAGCCGGGAGGGACTGGCATTCCGGCGGAAGTCATAGTGACCAGCGAGGCGCCCTTGCCGCCCAAGTTTTCAAGTTTCGGCTCGATGCCGCCGTCGAAGAACTGGATGTATTCGTTGCTTTGCATGTTTTTTAGGCCTTCCAGCTGACGGGGACGGTCTCGGGAACGCGGAAGGAGAGGTTTTCGCGGAAGGTGGTGGCATCCGGCCTCTCCAGCTGCAGCCCGGGGGCGAGCCGGGCGACTTCCTCGAGGGCGATTTTGGCCTGCAGCTTGGCGAGCATATTGCCCAGGCAGTAGTGGATGCCGAACCCGAAGGACAGGTGTTCGCGGGCATTGGTGCGGGTGATGTCGAAGTCCTCGCCGGAGCTGAACTTGCCCTCATCGCGGTTTGCGGCGCCCATCAGGAGCAGCAGCTGCGAGCCTTCCTCGATCGCCACCCCACCGACTTCGGTGTCTTTGAGGGCTTTGCGCCGCCACCCGACAATCGATCCGGCGTAGCGGAGGACCTCGTCGATGGCCGCAGGGATCGTCTTGGGGTCTGCTACGAGCTGCTTCCACTGCTCGGGGCGGGCCAGGAGTTCACGGAGGGCGTTGGAAATCAGTGTGGTGGTGGTCTCGTGGCCGGCGAAGAGCAGGCTGTAGAGGACGGAGGCGATCTCGTGGTCGGAGATCTCGGCGCCTTCCTGCTGCGATTTCACCAGGTCGGCGGTGAGGTTGTCGCCGCCTTCCTGGTGGGCCACCCTGACCAGGCGGAGGCATTCCTGCCAGTACTCCACGAGGTTGTGGGCGTGCGGGATCTGTTCCTCGTCGCTGAGGTCGCCCCAGGTCATCGCGGCGCGGGAATCACTCCAGCGTTTGAAGGTGTCCACCTGGGACACCTCCGCTCCGATCAGGGTCAGGATGGTGATGGTGGGGACGTCGTAGGCGAGGTCCCTGACCATGTCGCCGCGGTGGTCCGGGCTGGCCAGCATCTTCTCCAGCAGTTCGACGACGTTCTGCCGGATAAAGGGTTCCAGCGCCTTGTAGCGCCGGGGAGTGAAGGCCTTTTGGACCACGGCACGGATGCGGGTGTGCTCCGGCGGCCGGCGGGCGGACAGGCCCGAGTAGGCGGTGAAGCCGCCGTCTTCCATGATCTTCTTTGCTGCGGCGCCGCGTTCGCGGACGGGAGCCTGGGCATTTTCGCTGGAGAAGGTCTGCCAGTCGTCGAACACGGCTTTGATGTCGTCGTAGCGGGAAACAACGTAGAGGCCGATCCGCTCGTCGAACATCACCGGCTGCTCGGCCCGGAGTTCGGCGTACGCCGGAAACGGATCCTTCATCTGGAACGGCTCGTAGCCATGGTGCCCGGCGGGGGCTTCGGCGCCGTGACCATAGGGGCAGCGGCCGGCCGTTTCTGTCGACGATGACATCTGGGCTCCTAGATTTTTGGTCCCGCCGGCAGCGGCAGTGCTTGCCGGGGGTTCTTATTCATCAGTGTGGCCCCGATCACCCGCGCCGGACAGGACTGGCTTCCACTCAGTGGAAGCCAGTTGTCTTCCGTCACGGTGCGACGGCGACGGCGACGGCTCAGGCCGTGCCGGCGAAGTTGCTGCCGAGCAGCGTTTCCAGCGGGATCCGGGCCGTAGCGCGCTCGATCTGAGCGGCGATGCCCCGCAGGACGGGCAGGTGCCGGGTCATCGTGTCGGCCTGGCTGGTTGGCAGAACCAGTCCGATCGAGGCGCCAATCCGGCCGGTATGGAAGACCGGGACGGCGATCGAGCAGGAGCCCAGCCGGACTTCCTCCAAGGTCGTGGCGTAGCCCTGCTCGCGGATCCGGGTCAGCTCCCCGGACAGCTTCCTGGGGTCCACGTGGGTGTGGGCGGTGTGCCGCTCCAGCTGCCGGTTCAGGTAGGCCTCGCGGACCCAGTCCACTTCGAAGGCCAGGATGACCTTTCCGACGGCGGTTGCATGCATGGGCAGCCGGCCGCCGACCCGGGAGGCCCGCGGGACCCGCCTGGAGCCGTAGACACGATCGATGTAGAGCACCTCATGGCCGGCCCGGACCGCCAGGTGCGCGGTTTCGCCGGTGAGCGAGAACAGATCCTGGACGTAGGGACGGGCCGCATCGCGGAGCTGCCGACCGGTGTTTTGGGCCAGTTCCCAGAGCCGGATGCCGAGCTGGTAGCGGCCGTTGGGCTCGCGGGAGAGGAGCCCCCAGTCGGTGAGTTCGTTGACCAGGCGGTGGGCAGTGCTCAGCGGCAGCCCGGACTTTTCGGCAATGTCGGTGAGGCTGAGAGCGCCCCGGGACTTTTCAAAGGCTTCCAGGATGGCGAGGACCTTCGAGGTTACGGTCCTGCCGGGTTCGCGGCTGCCGCCGGCCATCATGACCTCCTCGTCGCGGGCTCAGGGCCGGCCGTCAGCTGGCCGTTCCCTACCCGGAATCGAGTCTAATCGGCACTGGCCGCGGCACGCTCCGAACGAGCCACGGCCCGCCTAGACATCGATGGTGTCCATGTTCGGGTACCTCGCTCCGGCTGCCGCCCCGGCCGGGGCCAGTTCGTCGAGGCGGGCCAGGTCGTCGGGGGAGAGTTCGACGTCGGGAGCGCCCAGGTTTTCGAACAGACGTTCGCGCTTCTTGGTGCCCGGGATGGGAACAATATGCTCGCCCTGGGCCAGCAGCCAGGCAAGTGCCAACTGCGCCGGAGTGCAGTCCTTCGTATCCGCCAACTCCTTCACCCGATCCACGAGCTGTAAGTTGCGGGTGAAGTTTTCGCCTTGGAAACGCGGGGAATGCCGGCGGAAATCGTCCGCCGCAAAGTCGTCAGGGCTGCGGAATTGACCGGTCAGGAAACCTCGGCCGAGCGGGCTGTAGGGGACAAAGCCGATGCCAAGCTCGGCGAGGACCGGGATTATCTTGGTCTCGGGCTCGCGTTCCCACAGCGAATATTCGGTCTGCAGGGCCGTGATCGGGTGCACCGCATGTGCCCGGCGAACGGTGTCCGCGCTGGCTTCGGATAACCCCAGGTGCCTGACTTTTCCGGCCTGAACCAGCTCAGCCATGGCTCCGACGGTTTCCTCGATCGGGGTGGCCTTGTCGACGCGGTGCTGGTAATACAGATCGATATGGTCCACGCCCAGTCGCTGCAGGCTCGCGTCGCAAGCGGCCCGCACGTAGTCCGGGGAGCCGTTGATGCCGACCCAGGATCCGTCGGCCCGGCGTTCGTTGCCGAATTTGGTGGCGAGCACCACGTCCTCCCGACGGCCGGCAATAGCCCGGCCAACAAGCGCTTCGTTTGTGAACGGGCCGTACATGTCAGCCGTGTCCAGCAGGCTGCCGCCGGCATCGAGAAAGGCCTGGATGGTTGCGATGGACTCTTTTTCCTCGCCACGACCGTAGAACTCGCTCATGCCCATGCAGCCCAGCCCCAGGGCTGAGACGGTGAGTGAACCGAGAGTGCGGGTTTCCATAGATTTCTCCTCAGTCAGATCGGCATGGCGGCCACCGGCGTCCCGTTCCGGAACCTGATGGGACTTGTGTCCCGGCTGCGGGACGTCGCCCAGGTGGCAGGTGGCCACTCTAGGCCCATCCGTCCTGGGGTACAACAAAAATCCGATTCGGCTGCGCTTGCGCGGTCCGCTGCGACTCGCGTCCGGTCGAATCGGCGCGTCCGGTCGAATCGGCGCGGCGGACGAAGCAACAGCACAGCAAAGCAGGCCCGACGTCGGCCGACCGCAGAGCAGCGCTCTCGGACGGGTTTTCTTCGCCTCAGCGCCGCCAGCGGTACGGCGTCGTCGTCGACACCCGGAGCAGGCCGTAGCGTTCCAGGATCGGCCGTGAATATTCGGTTGAATCGCTGTGGATGAGCGTTTTGCCCAGGGTCAATGCGGCGCGGGCCCGGGCCGCGGTGAGAGCGCGGTAGATGCCCCGGCCGCGCCACTGGCTGAGTGTTGCCCCGCCCCAGATTCCCGCGAAGTCAGTGCCTGACACCGGCTCGAGGCGGCCCGCGCTGACAATCAGCCCCTGATGTTCGGCGACCCACAATTCCATCCCGTCGCGGCGAGCCATCCGACGCAGGACTGCTGCAGCGTTTCCATCGGAGACGGGACTGCCAAAAACCCTGTCCTGCATGGCGTTCATGGCCCGGATGTCCTGTTCCTCGGTCACTTTTCGCAGGCTCACACCTGGTGGAAGATCCACCTCGACGCTCAGTTCGCTGGCCGGCCCGATCATAATCGACTCGGTCTCGTCGGGCTCGAATCCGTGCTTCAGCAGCGCCTCGTGGAGTCCGGGCGCATGATCGTGACCGCGGGTTTTCCATTCGATCCGCACAATGGCCGGATCGCGGCGGTAGAACGCCAGCGCTTCGGCCACCCATCGCGCGATCGTCTCGGCGCCGGCCCCAGCAAGGTCTTGGTAGGTGACGAAACCTCGTCCGCCCTCGAAGGTCACGAGCCGCAAGGGTCCCAGCCGCTCCACGGCGGCCGCGCCGGGGGTCTCCGCGTCCGTGCGGAGCTGCTGGTCGTACCTCTTGAGGAGTCCTGAAATCGCCATCGCTCCACGGTACAGCGGCCGGAGGGGGCGCACGTAGGATCGGCACATGACAATTGACGAGTGGGAGCGCAGCGTAGCCGCATTCTGGACGGCCTTCGAGGCAGCACCGAGTGACGCCGACGACGTCATCGAGGAACTGGACGAGCTCGCTGCGGCTTCGCCGGCAACCGACGGCCGGGCAGACTTCGAACGCGCCTGTATCCGCGATTCAACCGGCCGGACTGCAGATGCCGTCTCCTTCTATGACGCCGGGCTTGCTGCCGGGCTCGACCCGATCAGGCGGACCCGCGCCTGGGTGCAAATGGCCAGCTCCGAGCGCGCACTCGGACACACTGACGAAGCTTTGAGGATCCTCTCCCGCACCGACCCGCACGCCTTGGGCGGAGCCCCCGGCGCGGTGCGGGCCCTGGCCCTGCGGGACGCTGGCCGGCACGACGAAGCCCTCCGGGTCGCACTCGAAGCACTCATTCCACATCTGCCGAGGTATCAGCACTCCATCGCGAACTACGCGAGGCTCCTTACAGACGGCTAGCGCCGAACCGGCAACTCCTCCCGAAACCGCCACAACCGGAGGGTATCCCCCACGTCCGTGGACGAAGGCCCGTTGCCGGCTCAAGCGGGGTCCCGGACGGCATAATGGCGGGACCGGCATCCCGCCAGCAGAAGGTGCCGGCAACGGCGGGCAGGGACACGGCAGCAGCTCTCCTGATCGGGCTCCTGGCGGGCATCCTCGGCCTGGCGCCGTGGCTGATCACCGGCGCACGCCTGCCGCTGCAGAACCTTTGGGGCTCGCAGCTACTGCCCGGACAGATGCCCCTGGCCCTTCTGCCGCTTAGCCAGTACGAAGCCACCACACTGGTGTCGTTAATGACCACGGGCGCTGCGGCAGCCGGCCTGGCGGTCCGGCGCTGGTCCCCGGCGCGCCGTCGCCTGGTCACATGGTGCGCCGCCGGGGGCGTACTTCTGGTGCAGGCAACAGCAGCGATCCAGGCATTTAATGTGGTCGGCGAGGGCTTGGCGCCCAGTGCGTTGTCACGCCTCTACCTGGCTGGCCTGCTGGCTGGAGTGCTGGCCGCAATCGCCGCCGGGCTGGTGTTGCTCTTTCTCCTCGCAGCCCGTTCTCCGGCCTTGGTCGCGTTGGGGGTTGGCCTTGCGGCCGTTCCGTTTGTGTCCTGGGTGGCCTCCGCAGCTGCCGAAGTGGCTGGGGTGGCCAACGCTCCCGTATGGCTGACCTTGCTGTGGCGCTGGTTCCCCGCGGTGCTGGTCGGCGTTGCCCTGGCGTGGTGCGGGCTGCGCCCTGCGGTCCGCGCTGTGGTGTGGGTGGTGGACCTGGGCCTGCTCTGGGTGGTCCCCGCAGGGTTCACAGCAGTCAGCAGCGTCCTGGGCACACGGGTGCTGGGAGGTGACCTCGGGCGCATGGCTTTCCCCAACCTCCGGGTTAGAAGATCCTCGGGGCCAGCCGGGGACCTGTCTAGACTGGCCCAATGAGGTCGAATTGGGGGATCTTTCGCTCTGCCGCCGTGCTGGTGGCTGCTGCCCTGCAGTTGACCGCCTGCGGCAGCACCGACGTCGTATGCCCTGCCGTCGGGTGGGTCAGCACCATCACTCCCTTCACCATCCGCAGCACCCTTCACCTCAGCCCGGACAGCGATCAATTCCTGGTTGTTCACCGTCCGGGGCCAATTGCCCGAGGACGTAAAAACTCGTGTGCTCACCCAAGACGGCACCTTGCTCGCCGGGCTGGAATCCCGGCCGGAATGGACCAGGGCGGGTGGGTCGGAAGAATGCGGCGGTCCCATGACCACGCCGCCCATCACCCTCCAGCTCCCGCACCGGCAGCAGTAGCAGCCTTGCCCGCCGACGAAAGGATCAGCCATGACCTTCTTTCAGGACTTCCCGGTACCGCCCACTCCCCCGCGCGGGCGGGCGGTGAGGTACGTCCCGCCGGTCTGGGCCGGCGCCCCGCCCTACGAGCTTCCGGCGGTTGTCCAGATCGGTCAGTTCCTGCACCGGAGCCCGACATTGGTGATGGCAGTCAAGAGCGCCGATGTCTTTTCAACGGGTTGTTCGTTCGATGTGTCATGGACCATCCGCCGGGGCGACCAGACCGATGCGGAGTGGGCGGATCTCAACGACGTGTTTTTCCGGCCCGGATCCGGCCCCCGAAGGGGCTCCGGGGGAGCTTCGATGCTGCACTTCGGCGCGGCTTTCCCTGACGGCTCAAAGTCCAGCACCAGCGCGCATCCGCACGGATTCTTCGAAGGCCCCGGGGAGCCTGCTCCGCCGGTCCTCCTGATGCGAAACGGAGGCGGGAGCGGCGGCGACGACGAGCTCTCCGGCTCCGGCTCGCTCTGGCTCTGGCCGTTGCCACCCGCGGGGAAACTTCGGCTGGTTGCCGAGTGGAAAGACTTCGGCCTGGCAGAGTGCTCCATTTTCCTGGACGGGTCCCGGCTGCGTGACGCCGCTGCCGGAGTGCAGAAATTCTGGTGAGCTGCGCATCGCAGCGCCCGGGCACCCGCCTGCGGCACCCCCCGCCGGGAAGGCGGCAGACTGGGTCGGGGGAGCTGCACACGACCACAAGGAGAATCCATGACCACCGCAATCTCAGTCATCGTCTTTGACGTCAATGAAACCCTCTCTGACATGTCCGCGATGGGGGGACAATTCAGCGACGTCGGGGCGCCGGCTGAGTTGGCCAAGCTCTGGTTCGCGACCCTGCTGCGTGACGGCTTCGCGCTTACAGCCAGCGGAGACAACGGATCGTTCGCCGCGATCGGGGCGGAGGCACTTCGGGGACTTCTGACCGGGGTGGAGCTAAACCGCCCAATGGACGCGGCGGTCGACCATGTTATGGCCGGGCTGACCGGTCTCAAGGTACATCCGGACGTCCCCGCGGGGATTACAGTCCTCGCCGCTGCCGGGTTCCGGCTGATCACCCTCAGCAACGGCTCTGCCCGGATCGCCGCGAAGCTGTTCAGTGGGGCTGGGATCCGTGACGAGTTCGAGGCGCTGCTCTCGGTCGAGGATGCGCCGGCCTGGAAGCCGGCCCGCAGTTCCTACGACTATGCGGCTGCCGCTTCGGGCGCCGCCCCGGCGGACATGCTGCTGGTCGCCGTCCATCCGTGGGACATCCACGGCGCAGCCCGTGCCGGGCTGCGCACCGCATGGCTAAACCGGTCAGGGAGCAGCTACCCGGGCTATTTCGAGTCGCCAGATTTTACGGTCAATGCCCTGACCGAGCTTCCCGGAGTGCTGGCCGCAGCGCACTAAAAAAGCAGCGCCGAGCCCCTCAGCTGAGCTGGCCCGGCGCTGCTTGCGGGTCGCAGCCCGGGGCACGGACGCGACGATGCTTCTAGCCGGTAAATCCTTTATCTTTGAGCCAGGCGGCAGCCGCATCCCGGGGGTTTACCTTCCGGTCGCCGGAGACTTCCTCGTTCAACTTCAGCAAGTCCGCCGTCGTCAGAACCCGTGACACTTTGTTCAGCACTTCCGTGCTCTTAGCGTCCAGCCGGTCCTTCAGCGCCAGCGGCACCACCTGTTGGGCCGCGAAATTGTTCAGCGGATCCGCCAGGGAAACCAGCTTGTTCTGGAGAATCAGCGGTGAGGTGCTGAAGACATCGGCGGCCTGGATCCTGTCATCGAGCAGCGCCCGGACTGTCACCGGCCCGCCACCGTCGCTAAAGGGGACGAATTCCTTAGGCTCGCAGCCGTAGTTCGCTTTGAGCCCCGGGAGGCCCTGGGGCCGTTCCTTGGCTTCCGGCGGCATGCCGAGCGCAATCTGATCACACACCTTCCCCAGGTCGGCAAGAGTTTTGAGCCCGAACTTCGCCGCCGTCGCCTCGGTGACCACGATGGAATCCTTGTCCTCCGCTTGGGCCGCTTCGAGCACTGTCAACTCGTCGGGCAGCTTGCCGGGGAGTGCTTTCATGACCTCGTCGGCACTGGCAGCGGTAGCGGTCTTGTCAACGTAGCGGAGCAGATTGCCGCTGTAATCGGGGACGACGTCGATCGACCTGTCCTGCAAGGCCCGCACATACACCTCACGGGAGCCAATTCCTGGCTTCGTCGACGCGGGGATGCCAGCCGCGTTGAGCGCACCCGCGTAAACCTCGGCCAGCGTCTCGCTTTCCGGGAAGTTTGCCGAGCCGATCACCAGGGCAGCCCCCGGGGTGCTGCTTCCCGAAGGCCGGTCATTGTTCAGCGGATCATTTCCGGCGCCGCAGGCGGCCAGCGAGAGCGCGAGCAAAGTCCCCGCTGCCAGCGCGACGGTCCGGGCCAGTGGTTTCATCATGTTCATGTTCCTCATTCTTGAACCCGGCCGGTTCCGGGCCGAATTTTTCGTCCTGATGCGCCTGCACCCGCAGGACCATGGTACTCAGCACCGTCCGCAACTGCGGCAATGGCGCCTCAAGGATGCATTGGTCCGGGAACGCCGGCCGGGCTGACGGGACGCAGTGGCAGCATTTTGCGCGAGCCCGCATTTTCTGCCGCGTCCAGGGTCGGGTGCTGGACGCAGGCGGGGACCAGCCGCCCGGTGTCAGGGTGACTCATTGAGTACATGCAGGAGCCGAGCCGTTCCTGGGTCTCCCGCGTTTTCGGGTCCTCGCTGGCCTCGCCGCGTTCGATCATCGCCCAGGCGGGTGCGACGTCGGCGGCGTCCATGATAGCCGCGGCAAAGACCACGGCGATGCCGGCTGCGAAGCCAAACACCACCCCGGCGGCAACCGACATGACATTCTTGGGCACCGGCGCCAGCGTCAGGACGGCATAGGCCAGGATGAATACGGCAGGTCCCCATCAACCCGTGCTGCCGAATTAGTTCCGGATTTCATCGACCGACGGTAACGGGAACAGCAGGGCTGCCGCCGCCGCGGCAGCCACCGGGGCAAGCAGCGGGCCCAGCCGCAGGCCGGCCCGGAGCCGGCTGCCCGCAATGGGTGCGTTCGCTCCCCTCATGTGGCGTCTCCGGGGTCCCCGATGCCCGCCCGTCCCTTGTTCTCGGCCGTGTGAATGGCCCAAGCGGCGTTGATCAGGCCGATATGGCTGAAAGCCTGAGGGAAGTTGCCGAGCAGCTCGCTGCCGTCCGGGGAAACTTCTTCGGCCATCAGACCCAGATCGGTGGCAAAGCCGGAGGCCCGTTCAAAAACGGCGCGGGCACGTCCGGTCTGTCCGGCCAACGCCAGTGCGTGCGCCAGCCAGAAAGTACAGATCAGGAACGTGCCTTCCTCCCCGGACAGCCCGTCGTCCCCCTGGTAGCGGTACACCAGGCCACGGCTGTCGGTGAGCCGTTCATCGATGGCGTTGATCGTGGCCAGCATCCGCGGGTCATCGGCGGGGACAAAGCCGACGATGGCAAGCATCAGTACGGACGCGTCGAGCTCTTCGGAACCGTACGCCTGCGTGTAGGCATGGGCGTGGTCGTTCCAGCCGTTCACGCGAATCGAGTCGGCAAGCCGGGCACGCGCTTGGATCCACTGCGGCACCCGGTCTTCGGCGTCCAGGACCGCGGCGAGGCCGATGGCACGGTCCACGGCGACCCAGCACATCAGTTTCGAGTGCAGGTAATGCCGGGGGGCACCGCGGACCTCCCAGATGCCCTGGTCGGTCGACTGCCACAGTGATGCCGCGGTGTCGGCCGCCCCGGCCAGGAACTTCCGGGTTCCGGGCTCCATCGCAGTGAGGTACTCAGGAAGGGTGGCTGCCGCGTCCAGAAGTTCGCCGTACACATCGAGTTGGCGCTGGTTCCAGGCGCCGTTGCCCACCCGCACCGGGGCACTGTTGCGCCAGCCCGGAAGGTGGGCCAGTTCCCGCTCGGACAAGTCCCGTTCGCCGCCGATGCCATACATGATCTGCAGCGTCGCGTCGCTGTCCGGCCGGCTGGCCGAGACCGACGCGAGGAATTGGAAGAACTTTCCGGCCTCATCCGGGCACGCAGCCACCCAGAGCGCCTGCAATGTCATACTCGCATCCCGGATCCAGGTGTAGCGGTAATCCCAGTTCCGGGTTCCGCCGGCCACTTCCGGAAGTGAGGTCGTCGCTGCCGCCACGATCGCGCCGGTCGGAAAGTAGGTTAGGGCCTGCAGGATCCGACCGCTGGTAGCCACCAGATCCTGCCAGGGCCCCCCGTAACTTTGGTGCAACCGCGACCAGCTGGCCCAGCCCTCCAGCGTGTCCTCAAGCCGCCGCGCGATCTCCTGCGGGTTCCAGAAGGCCGGCAATCCGGCGCCGGAGTCCTCGTGATGGAGGCCGAACTCCAAAACGTCGCCGGAGCGAAGTACCGGATTCGCCCGGGCAGTACCGTCCACCAGCTCGAAAGGAACCGTGGTGGACAGGGCCAGGATCCGGGTGCCGCCCCGAACCGTGACCCCACCCTCGACCCGGGCCAGCTCCGGCACGTCCCGGCCGTAGTCCGGGCGGGGAGCGAACACCACTTCCAGTTCGATCTCCCCGCTGCAGCAGACCACATGACGCAGCAGCGTACCGGGCGCCCCGGCACCAAGTTCGTGGCCCCGGATCCCGTCCCCGAGCGCCAACGCGTCGGTGACCGTAACGATTCCCGCGGACGTGGTGTGGGTCGTCTCCAACACCATTGTGGGACCCAGGTAGCGCCGCGTCGAGGAATACGGGGCAACAGGCCGGATTGACCAGGAACCGGCAGCCTCGCCCAGGATGCGGCCGAAAACGGAAGGGCTGTCGAACCGTGGAAAGCATAGCCAGTCCACCGAACCGGCCCGACTCACCAGCGCCGCGGAGCTGCAATCCGAGAGCATGGCGTAGTTTGCGATCGGTTCGTTGCTCATCGGTGCCCCTGCCTAGTAGCCAACCCGGCCCGGCTCCGCATGTGTGGAGCCGGGCCCCGGAAAACCGCGGGCGGTTGCCCGTCGTTCTACGACTATCGGCAAGGCCCCGGTCCGGGCTCTGCAAATGATGACACACGGCAGGGCGCCTGGCCACGGCCGTGCCGAAGCATTGTGAATTTCCTACTGTGCCGAGGCCAAAGCGTCCCACGCAAAACTGGCGAGCCAGTGGCTGGACATAAACTCCTCGGTGCTGACGGAATCCATGCCTGCGGCCAGCAATGGCATCGTCGCGACGTCGAGAACCCGGGCCGCTGCGCCAGTTCCCTGCGCTGCCGAGAGCGCTCGGCGGATTCTGATCAGCTGGCCGGCGCGGGTCAGGTTCAACCCGTTGAGGTGTGCCAGATACCCGTCCGACTCATCGGTGACAGTGGCTTTGGCAAGGATCCTGTCATCCGGCGCGAGACCCGGCAGGAACGCTGCAAACCACGCGGCAAAGGCATCCGCGTCGAGCACCCGGGCCATCAGGTCGGCCTCGCTCAAACCGGCGGACAGGAAATCCTGCCCGCTCATTTCCCACTCCCCCGGCCATCCGGCGTCGTCCCTAAACCAGTTCAGTGCCGCTTTCTCACAAACGGCGGCAGCCTGGTCCCTGCCCAGGGTGCGGAAGGCGTCCAGCATCATGCCCAGGCCGAACGCGGCATTGGTATGCAGGCCATGCCGGACCGGGAACTCCGCTTTGGCGGTCCAGCCGGCCACCAGGGAGGCGACAATGTCCACCAGCGGATCCAGGTTCTTGCCCCATTGCCGGATCTGCGCGTCCCGGGAAGAGGCGGCAGCAGCAGCGAGCCGAACCAGCCAGGCCCAACCGTACGGACGCTCCCAGCTGGGGTTCGCCAGCAGGTAAGCACCTTCGACGGCGAGGTTTTCAGCGGTGAGGTTCGCTGCCAGCACCGCCCGGAGGGCGCTGTCACGGCCGGCGTCGAGACCATGCTCCACCAGGACGACGCCGAGCCAGCTCATGTGCACCGAGGAATGCCAGTCGAAAGAGGTGTAGAACGCCGGGTGAAGTTCCTGCGGGCTGGCCCGGTCCGCCAGGGACGTTTCCACGTGGTGGGAGGCGTAGGGATACGCTCGGGTCAGGTTGTCCAGGACGATGTCCGCGTAGGCCTCGGCGAGGTGGTCCATTTGTTCCGTGGGATTCAGGATCATGCGCGCTCCTTTGAAGGGCAAAGTCAGTTGAAGGCCAGGAAGTACATCAGTGCTGTGTTGGCGCCCAGCAACGGAATTGCCGTGGCGATCTGGGCCCTGATGACTCCGTATTTGTTTTTCATTTCCAGCAACGCTGCCGGGACCAGGTTGAAGTTGGCGGCCATCGGTGTGCACAGCGTCCCGCAGAAGCCCGCCAGCATGCCGATCGCGAAGATGATCGCTGGATTCCCGTGGAAGCCCTGGACCAGGACCGGCCAGCCGATGGCGGCTGTCATGATGGGAAACGCGGCGAAGGCGTTGCCCATCAGCACCGTAAAGAGGAACATCCCAACGGAGTAGACGATCACGGCGGCAATCAGCGAACCCTCCGGAAGTATGCCTTTGGCCAGCGTGCCCACTGCCGTGCCGACGCCGGCCTTGGTGAACAGAATGCCCAGCGTGGAGAGCATCTGCGGCAGCAGTGCTGCCCAGCCGATGGACTCGAGAATGCGGCGCCCTTCGAAAATCGGGGTCAGCTTCTGCTTCGGCCGCAGAATAACGACGGCGACGACGGCAGCCGCGACGGCACCGACGGCCAGTGCCACGAGTGTTGTGTTGGTGGGATCGAAGATCGGTTGTCCACCGATCTTCAGCACCGGAGCGAGCAGCACAATGATCACCGTCACCACCGGCAGGACGAGCGCCGGGATGAAGAGCCTGTTGCCGAACCGGGTGGCGGATACGGCGCGCTCTGTCATGCTCGTGGTCCTTGCTTTGCCATCACCAAGAGGTCCCGAGCTGGCAAGAGTCACCAGCACCAGCACGGCCACGCCCAGGATCCACGGCGGCGCGGTGCCAGCCTGGACCCAAGTGCCATAGAAGAAGCACACACCCAGCAGTCCCCAAAAAGCCGCACTGCCCCAGCGCTTCGGATGGGTCGTATCGCGGGCAATCAAGAATGCCCAGGCAACAAAAAGAATGCCAATCAGCCAGAAAACAGCTTCAACCTTGATCATGCGTTGCCTCCGACAGTGGCGCTCTGGGCGGTCTTCGCTGCTTGTTGGGTTGCCTGGACGTCCCGGTCCAGCTCGCGGTCGAGCCGCAAGAGACGGAACCCGTGGATCAGGAAGGCGATCACGGCGGACGGGATAGCCCAGATGGCCAACTCAAGCGGCTCCAGGTGGAGCCCGTATGTCGCGTCCACGAAGGTGGTGATCAGCAGGATCGAGCCTACTGCGACAAAAATGTCCTCGCCGAAGAAGACACCGACGTTGTCTGCTGCAGCGGAGTGGCCCTTGATTTTTTCCCGTACCTTCTCCGGAACCTCGCCGTACCGCCGCAGCGCGGCGCCTTCCGCCATCGGGAAGACCAATGGCCGCACCGTCTGCGCATGGCCGCCGATCCCGGTCAGGCCGAGGGCAGCCGTGGCTTGGCGGACCAGGAGGTACCCCAAAAGGACACGCCCGGCCGTGAGCTTGGCGAGCTTGGAAATCAAAGTCTTCGCCTGCTCCTGGAGGCCAAACCGTTCGATGATGCCGATGACGGGAAGGACCACAACAAAAATCGTGACCGACCTGCTGCTGGCGAAACCGGAACCAAAGGCGTCGAGGATTTGAAGCGGCGTCAGTCCGCCGAGAAGGGCCGTGATGATGCCTGAGGCGGTAACAACAATCAGTGGGTTCATTCGGATGGCAAAGCCGACGATGACCAGCAAAACTCCGATTAGTACGAGCATATCCATCCATCCCCGCATGGATCAGGTCCGATCTGCGGACGCGAGTAGTTATCGTGGCATGGCCGAGCCGGCCCGTGCCGGGAAGGTGGTCCCCGCAAAGTGATGCCCATCACCGTGATCCACAGCCTAGGGATTTGTTGAACAATGCGCAAGGCGCCGCAGCGCCCGGCTAATCGGTCATGGCCTCGAGCAATTGAGCCTCGGCCCGGTCAAGATAGCGGCGCACGAATTCCGCGGCAGCGGCATTGTCCCCGGCGGCCATCAACTCAATCACGTGCGCGTTGTCCGCCACGTAAGGCTCGTGGAATGCCGGATCGGATCCCATCGAGTGGAACACCAGCCGCATTTCCGCCAAGACCTGCTCCATCAACGAATCAAGCCGCTCACTTGCCGCCCGCGCAACCAACGCCCGGTGGAATTCCTGATTGGCTGCCGCCATCCCGTTGACATCCCCGCTGGAACTGGCCAGCTGGGCCGCGGCCACAATTACCCGCAACTCATCCAGCGGCGCTGGTTCCTGCCACAGCACGGCTGCAGGTTCAATAAAGCGGCGCACACGGTAAATTTCACGAACGTCTGCCGCGGACGGTCTGGCGACAAAAACTCCGCGGTTGGGAATGCGGGTAATAATATGTTCGGCGTTCAGCGCGGTGAACGCCTCCCGGAGCGTGTTCCGGCTGACACCCAGGGCATCACCCAGGGCCTCCTCGGATAACTTTGTGCCGGGCGCGAGCTCGCCGGCAGCTATCCGCTGACGCAGTTGGGCTGAGATCCACACACCTGTGTGGGAGTGGGTTGAGCCCTTAGCCATCCGGCGAAGGGAATCCAGTACCGCTTCGAAAGTCATGGCGCCAAGCCTAGTTGGCAGTCTGGGCACCGTTGGCACCGGCCGGCCCCGCGCCGAGTCGTGGCCACCCTGCCATAACGGGTCCGGTTAGAGTGGTGTGCATGACGTTGGGGGACGCGGCGGAGCCGCTGGTACACATCCAGGATTTTCAGATGGACTTCGGGGACACAACGGTCATCAAGGACCTCTCCTTCGATGTCCGGGCCGGGGAAACTTTCGGGTTCCTGGGCAGCAACGGTTCGGGCAAGACCACGACGCTGCGGGCACTTCTGGGGATTTACCAGCCGACGGCCGGGATCCTCCACATCGGGGGTAAACCTTTCGCCCCGCAGGACGGTGCCCGGCTGGGGTACCTGCCCGAGGAACGCGGCCTGTACAAAAAGGAGTCCGTCCTCGATGTGATGGTGTACTTCGGCCGGCTCAAGGGCCTGGATAAATCGCGCGCCAAAGCCTGGTCCCGGGAGTATTTGGACCGGGTCGACCTTGCTGACAAAGCCGGCATGCGGCTGGACAAGCTCTCCGGCGGTCAGCAGCAGAAAATCCAGCTCGGTGTGACCATCATGAACGATCCGGAGCTGTTGATCCTGGACGAGCCGACCAAGGGTTTTGACCCGGTGAACCGGCGCCTGCTGATGGACATCATCGAGGAACAAAAACTCGCCGGCGCGACCGTCATCATGGTCACCCACCAGATGGAAGAAGTCGAACGGCTCTGCGACCGGGTGATCTTGCTCAAGGACGGGACGGCCCGGGCGTACGGAACCGTTGCCGAGGTCCAGGAACAATTCGGCGGGACCCTCTACCGGCTCTCCTACGACGGGGTCCTTCCCGCCTCGGCCCTGTACGACGTCGTAGCCAACACAGGGACCAATGCCGAGCTCTCACCACGCCCCGGCTGCGACGAAACCGCCGTCCTGCGCGAACTTATCGATCACGGCATGGCCGTCCGGTCCTTCACCACCGCGAGAACGTCGTTGGATGAAATCTTTATCAAGGTATACGGCGAAGCCCACACGATGGCGGAGGCATAACACCCCATGACACATCCCACGGGCACTAAACCCTCCCCCGCTCCCCCGCCCCGGCCGGGGCCGGTCCCGCCGAAGCGCCCCTTCGCCCAGCACAACCTCGGCACCGTCATCGGATTCGAATTCACCCGCACCATGAAAAAACGCGGATTCTGGATCGCCACCCTGGCGATCCCGGTGGTGCTTGCGATCGTGTTCGCGCTAGTCTTCCTCAGCAACTCCTCCACCGCGGCCAGCGCCGACGCCCAGAAGACCGCAACAGTGTCCTTCACCTACAGCGATGCCTCCGGTCTCATCACTCCGCAGATCGCCACCGCCATGGGCGGGACGAAAGCCAGCGATCCGGCTAAAGCGCTGCAGGACGTCAAAGCCGGGTCTACAGATGCGTATTTTGAGTACCCCGCCGAGCCGGCCACCCAGCCGGTTAAGGTCTACGGGACGGACAAAGGGATCTTCGAAAACGGCAAGTACGACGCCGTCGCCAAGCAACTCCTCACCGCCTCGGCCCAAGCCGCCGTCGGCTCCCCCCAACTGACCGCCGCGGCCAGCGGCAATGTGAAAACTGAATCCCAAGCGTTCAAGGACGGCCAGCTTGCCGGCGGGCTAGGCTCCGTCGTGCCGCCGTTGATGTTCCTGCTGATCTTCTACGTCTCGATCATCCTGCTCTCCAACCAGATGCTCAACAGCACCCTGGAGGAGAAGGAAAACAGGGTTACCGAAATGATCCTCACCACCCTGAACCCGACCACCCTGATCGTCGGCAAAGTCGTGGCCTTGTTTATGGTCGGCCTTCTCCAAATCATCGTCTTCCTCGCCCCCATCGCTGTCGGCTATCTCTTCTTCCGCGAAAAGCTCGCCCTCCCCGATTTCGACCTTTCCAACCTCACCTTCGAACCCGGAACCATGATCGTCGGGGCACTTCTGCTGCTGGGCGGGTTCACCGTCTTCACCGGCGTCCTGGTCGCGATCGGCGCGATCATGCCCACGGCCAAGGACGCCGGCAGCATCTTCGGACCGCTCATGGGCCTGATCTTTGTACCCTTCTACGCCGTCACCCTCATCGTCTCGGACCCGAACGCCCCCATCGTGCAGATCTTCACCTACTTTCCGCTCTCCGCCCCGATCACAGCCATGCTCCGCAACGCCTTCGGCACCCTTAGCCCGCTCGAAGCAACAATCATCATCGCCGAACTCTTTATCCTCGGATTCCTCATCCTCCGCCTCGCCGTCCACCTCTTCCGCTACGGATCCATCCAATACTCAAGCAAACTCTCCATCGCCGGAACCTTCCGCAAACGCAGTTCACTTGACCGGAAATGACTCGGAGGAGCCGGAAGAAACTTGTTCCGGCTCCTCCGTTGTTATTGCCTCGACAGCAGTTCCGGTACTTGGCCCGGCGCCGGTGCCGGCAGGGGCTTGCTGCTGCGGGTGTTTCGTCCTGGCTGGGCGGCCCCTGGAGTGCCGGACGGCACTCTGACGGCGCCTGCCCGTCGGATGGACCCACAGCGTGTCCAGGGGCTTTATGGCTCGGATTCGGACTAGTGGCGGGCTTCGGACTTGGTACCGCGCCCTGGAATGGGCTGGAGCCGGGACCTGCGTTGCAGATCTGGCTTGACGCCCCCGCCCCCCCGGTCGGTCGGTTACCTGCAGCAGCTGCAGCGCCGGCTGGCCTGTCTGTGGGCAGCCGGCGTACCGGGACGAACAGAGCCGTCCGCCACCCCCGGGGCAGGGGCTCCCGCGGGATTCCCGCTATGCCGGCTCCAGCTGCGTCCTGAGCCTGTGGAGGCCGTCCCTGATCCTGGACTTGATGGTGGCAAGGGGCACGGAAAGCTCCTCCGAGATCTCCCGGTAAGTAAGCGACCCGAAGTAGGCCAGGACGATGGATTCCCGCTGAAGTGCTGACAGGCATGCCAGCGACGCAATGAGGACCCGGGCTTCCATCTTTGCTGTCACCGCTTCGAGTACACCGTCGTAGGCACCGGGCACGCTCGCAGCCCAGCGGTCGTCACGGTTGCGGCTGCTTTGGCTGGACCGGACTTTGTCAACGGCCCGCCGGTGCGCAATGGTCATCAGCCAGGCTGTTGGGGTCCCAAGCGCCGGCTGGTACTTCGCCGCGTCCTGCCAGACCACGAGGAATATTTCCTGGACCACTTCCTCGCTGAGCTCACGGTCGAGGACAACCCGCTGGACCAATCCGGACACCTGGCGGGCCGTGTGTCGGTAGAACTCATTAAAGGCCAGGTGATCGCCGTGGGACGTGCGCACCAGGAGGCCGGCCAGGAGATCCCGGGCTTGGTGGGTCCGGGGAGGTACGTCCTGCTCTAAACGGTTCATGGCGCCTTCAGCTTTCGGCCCGAGAACCACGAGCGGGGTGAGGGGTTGCGCCCGGGCCTGCGGCCAAAGCGCCCTACTCTCGGTACTGACGGTTACAACAGCCGTGGCCGGATCGCTCCATACCAACGTAGAACGCTGGTTCTCACTTCATAGGGTTTACCATAGAGAACGATCGTTATCTAGGCAAGCGGGGTGTTGGAAAGGGTGGTTGAGGTGACCACAGCAGAGCGTGCCGCGCCGGCGAACCAGCCCGCCGAACGGCCGGATGACGACGCATCCCGAGAGAAAGTCATTGCCGCCGCCGCAGTGCTTTTTTATGCCCGGGGCTTTACTGCCGTGGGAATGGACGAACTCCGGACCGAATCGGGCGTCCCGCTCAAGCGCCTTTACCGCTTGTTTCCGTCCAAGGAAGCCATTGTGGAAGAAGTCCTGTTCGCGTGGGAGCGTATGTGGACGTCCGGGGTGACGGCGCAGGTTGAATCGACCCAGGTGCCCCGCGAGCGGCTGCTGGCTGTCTACGACTTCCTGGCCAGCTGGTTCACTTCTGAGGGATTCCGGGGGTGCGCTTTTATCAACTCCTTCGGGGAAGTAGGCGGTGCCTCCGGAAATATCACCGACATCGTCAGGAAGCAGAAGAAACACTTCCAGGACTATCTGGCTGAACTGGCGGAGGACCTCGGCGCCCCCGCATCGCTGGCCCCGCAACTGGCCATCCTTGCCGAAGGCGCCATCACCACTGCGGCAATAGCCGCCAGCGCCGAGCCCGCGCGCCAGGCCCGGGCGGCGGCGGAGATCCTGATCGACGTTGCGCTCCGGGACACCCCCTAGACCGTGGACCCCGGTCCCTGCTTCCAGAACCCTGCCGGGAGGACCACCACCGGACGCGCATGCCCAAATCGAAATGGCTTGATCTTTGCCGGAGCATCGACGACCACACAGCTTTGACGGCCCGGCCGCGGGCAGCAGACGTCGCCGGCGTTAGCGCAGGATTAACCCCGCCAGGGAACACTAGCCTGGCGGGCCTGGCATTTTGGTGCCCGCCCCCATCGACGAGCCGGTAAAGGTCCCGTTCAAACGGTTCCGACAGACCCATGACTTCGGCTCGGACTCGGCCGGGACCATCACAGTTGACTCTATTGAGCTTGCGGCTCCTTTCGCGGGGCTGATCACCGCCTGCAGAGCCTGCCCATCCGACGACTGAACCGGAGCGCGTCCCCCGGTCGGCGTCCCACTAAGCAGGGGCGTGCGGATCTCCCCAGGCCGGATCCGTGGTTAACCTGCGGCCCGGCAGACCCACCCCGCACCTCGGCCGCCATCGACTCGCTTGCCTAACGACCTGACATAAATTGTTCCCTTTGGTCTCTTGACGTTCCTTATTGTGCGTTTATGATAGATAGTGATGTGAGTTACTTCACACGCCAGCCGTTATTTCAAAGGAGAAATCATGACCATGCATGAAGACGCACTGCGCCGGGCTTCCAGCCACGGCGGCTGGGACCGGCGGACTTTGCTGAAGACATTCGGTGCCGGAGCAGTCGCCATGGCCGGAATTCCCCTGCTCACAGCCTGCACCGGCGGCAGCGCCCCCGCCGGCGGCAGCAGCGGCAGCTCCTCGCTCTCCTTTGGCTCGGGCTCCTCCGACGAAGTGCCCAAGGCTGCCTACAAGGCAGTTACGGATGCGTTTACAAAAAAGTCCGGCGTTACCGTCAACACCAACGTTGTTCCGCACAACGATTTCCAGAACAAGATCAACACCTACCTGCAGGGAAGCCCAGACGACGCCTTTACCTGGTTCGCAGGCTACCGGATGCAGTACTACGCGGATAAGGGCCTGCTCGCGCCAATCGACGACGTCTGGGAGAAGGTCGGAGCCAACTACTCCGACGCCATGAAAAAGGCGTCCACCGGCAGCGACGGCAAGATGTACTTCATCCCGAACTACAACTATCCCTGGGGATTCTTCTACCGCAAGAGCCTCTGGACCGAGAAGGGCTACGAAGTCCCCGAAACGTTCGACCAGCTGACAACGCTGGCGAAAAAGATGCAAGGCGACGGGCTGATCCCGATCGAATTTGCAGACAAAGACGGCTGGCCTGCCATGGGCACCTTCGACTACATGAACATGCGCCTCAACGGCTACCAGTTCCACATGGACCTCACAGCCCACAAGGAATCCTGGGACCAGAAGAAGGTCAGCGACGTTTTTGACACCTGGACGGCCCTGTTGCCGTACCAGAACCCCAACGCCCTTGGCATGACCTGGCAGGACTCTGCCAAGAACCTCGCCGACAAGAAGTCCGGCATGTACCTGCTTGGCTCCTTCCTGACCCAGCAGTACACGGACAAGGCAGTCGCTGACGATATCGACTTTTTCCAGTTCCCGGAAATCGCGATGGAAGGCCGCGACGCCGTCGAAGCCCCCATCGATGGCCTCCTGCTGTCCAAGAAGGGCGGCCAGAACCAGTCGGCTCGGGACTTCATGGCCTACCTCGGCACCCCGGAGGGACAAGACGTTTACGCCTCGGTCGACTCTGCCAACATCGCCGCCGCCAAGGGCACTGACACGTCCAAGTTCTCGCCGCTGAACAAAAAAATGGCCGACGTGATCACCAACGCCAAGAGCATCAGCCAGTTCTTCGACCGCGATGCCCTCCCGGCCATGGCCAATAACGTGATGATTCCGGCCCTGCAGTCCTTTATCAAGGACGGCGCCGTCGACGTCAAGAACCTGGAAGCCCAGGCCAAAGCACTGTACGCCGCCCAGTAGCCGCCGAACGAAGACTCCCCCAACGAGCCAGATCGAGGAATCGTCTTAGTGAGTACATCAACCAACACAAACCCCGCCCCGGCGCGGCGCTCCGGCGCTGCCCCGGTGCGGCGGGTCCGCCGGCTGTCCCGCAGCGACAAGTGGGTCCTGGCCTTTATGGTGGGCCTGCCGACTTTGATTCAGCTGGTCCTTGTCTGGATTCCAACGCTGCTCTCCGCCGCGTTGTCCTTCACCCGATGGAACGGCCTGACCCTGGAGGACATCAAACCCGCCGGGGTGGACAACTATGAATTCATCGCCCAGAACTACCCGCCGTTCTGGCCCGCGGTGCAGCACAATGTGCTGTGGCTGATCTTTCTGGCGCTGATCGCCACACCACTGGGGCTGCTGCTCGCGATCCTGCTGGACCAGAACATCCGCGGCACCAAGATCTACCAGAGCATCTTCTTCACTCCCGTGATGCTCTCACTGGCACTGATCGGCGTCATCTGGCAGTTGTTCTACAACCGGGATACCGGCCTGTTGAACTTCCTGCTCGGAACCGCAGGAACGCCGCAGGCAGTCGACTGGTTCGGCGATTCGAGCGTCAACATCTGGGCTGCCCTGGTGGCCGCCACCTGGCGGCACGCCGGTTACGTGATGATCCTGTACTTGGCGGGGCTCAAGGGCGTTGACCCAACCCTGCGTGAGGCCGCCCAGATCGACGGCGCCAACGCCGTGCAGACCTTTTTCCGGGTGATCTTCCCGGCCATGCGCCCGGTCAACGTCATCATCATCGTCATTACAGTCATCGAGTCCCTGCGGGCCTTCGACATCGTCTACGTCATTAACCGCGGCACCAACGGCCTGGAGCTGATCAGCGCCCTCGTGGTCCAGAACCTCGTCGGCGAAGGCCAAGTGATCGGCGTCGGCTCAGCCCTGGCAGTCATCTTGCTGGTTATCTCGCTGGTTCCCATCACCTTCTACCTCTCCCGCGCATTCGGAAAGGACAAAGAGGCATGAGCATCTCCAATCCCTCCCGTCCCGACGTGGGCGGCAGGAAACTCCAGCCCACGGCCGCGAACCGCGCGGCAGGGCGCGCCGCCGGAAAACGAACATCCGCGAAGCGGCACTACGGAACCCACATTTTCCTGAGCGTTATGGCCATTATGTGGCTGATTCCGCTGGTGTGGACCCTCTTCACGGCACTGCGGCCGAAGGCAGACACCGACAAATACGGCTACTTCAGCCTCGGTGGCTCCTTCAGTTTCGACAACTTCGTGCAGGCATGGACGCAGGCCGGTTTCGCCCAGTACGCATGGAACTCCGTCCTGATCACGGTCCCCTCGGTCCTGCTGATCCTCTTCTTCGCCTCCATGATGGCTTTCGCCGTCAGCCGGGTGAACTGGAAGTTCAACATCACCCTGCTGATCATGTTCACGGCCGGGAACCTGCTGCCGCCCCAGGTGCTGGCCGCTCCCCTGTTTGAAATGTTCAAGCACTTCGAACTGCCGTACAGCATCAGCGATTCGGGCAACCTGCTCAATACCTACATCAGCGTCATTGCCGTTGATACCGCTTTCCAAATCGGCTTCGTCACCTTTGTGCTCTCCAACTACATGAAGGCGCTGTCCTCCGAGTTGACGGAGGCCGCCCTCGTGGACGGTGCGGGCATCTGGCGCCAGTACTGGGAGATCATCCTGCCGCTGTGCCGCCCGGCGCTGGCGGCCATGGGCACCTTGGAAGTGATCTTTATTTACAACGACTTCTTCTGGCCTCTTCTTTTTATTCAAAGCGGGGACCGGCTTCCGCTGACCACGGCCGTGAACAACCTCCAGGGCCAGTTCCTGTCCAACTACAACCTCATTGCCGCGGGCGCCATGATTACGGCGATCCCGGCCCTGATCATCTACCTCATGCTTCAGCGGCACTTCGTCGCCGGACTGACCCTCGGCTCCAGCAAAGGATGAATGTGAGCAGCAACCACAACGCCGCCATGGACTACATCAGCGCCCGTCTCGGCTCCGAAGGGTCGCCGATGCTGGCCTTTGGCGGAGATTACAACCCCGAGCAGTGGCCCGAGGAAACCTGGGACGAAGACGTCCGGCTGATGCGCGAGGCCGGCGTCAACCTGGTCAGCGTGGGCATCTTCAGCTGGTCCCTGCTCGAACCAGCCGAGGGCAGCTACGAATTCGGCTGGCTGGACCGGGTCCTGGACCTGCTGCATGCCAACGGCATCCGGGTTGACCTGGCGAACGCCACGGCCTCCCCACCGCCCTGGTTCAGCCACAAGTATCCCCAATCACTGCCGGTGACGGCCGACGGCGTGCGGCACAGCTACGGTTCCCGGCAGGCTTTTGCCGCCTCAAGCCCGGACTACCGCCGCGCCGCCGCGGCGCTGACCGAGCAGATCGTGCTCCGCTACAAGGACCATCCGGCCGTGGTGATGTGGCACGTCCACAATGAGTACGGCTGCCACAACCAGCCTGACTTCTCCGACGGTGCCGCTGCCGGTTTCCGGCGCTGGCTCGAACTTCGGTACGGCAGCATCGATGCCCTCAATGCCGCGTGGGGAACCTCATTCTGGTCCCAGCGCTACTCGGCCTGGGCGCAGATCCTGCCGCCCCGGACGTCCGGGACCTGGGTCAACCCGACCCAGCAACTGGACTTCGCCCGGTACTCCTCCGATGAGCTGCTCGAATGCTACACGGCCGAGGCGGCCATCATCCGCTCGCACTCGGAGCATCCAGTCACCACCAACTTCATGGGCTTCAACATGGGCCTGCACCAGCCCGTGGACTACTGGCGCTGGTCCGAGGAAATGGATGTGGTCTCCAACGACCACTACCTCATTGCCGAAGATCCGCGGAATTTCCAGGAGCTGGCGGCAACGGCTGACCTCACCCGCGGCTGGGCCAAGGGCAAGCCGTGGCTCCTGATGGAGCATTCCACCTCGGCGGTCAACTGGCAGCCCCGCAACATCGCCAAGGCGCCGGGCCAGATGCTCCGCAATGCCATGCAGCACGTGGCCCGCGGCGCTGATGGTGCGCTCTTTTTCCAGTGGCGGGCCTCGCGCGCGGGCGCCGAGAAATTCCACTCCGGAATGCTGCCGCACGCCGGCACGGACACCAAAGTCTGGCGCGAAGTCGTCCAGCTGGGACAGTCGCTGCGCAGCCTGGCCGAGCTTAGCGGTTCGGTTGTCACCGGCGCCTCCGGCCAGGTGGATGTGGCTATCCTGCACGACACCGACGCCCGCTGGGCCTCGGAACTGGACTCGCACCCGAGTGTGGACGCCTCGAACATCGCGGAAACCAGGCGCTGGCACGACGCCTTCTACCGGGCCGGCATTCCCACGGACTTTCGGCAGAGCACCGAGGACCTGGCCGGTTATCGCCTGGTGGTCGCGCCGATGCAGTACCTCGTCACCGACGCCGGGGCGGCAAACCTGGAAGCCTACGTCCGCGCCGGCGGCCATCTGGTGGTGACCTATTTCTCCGGTATCGTGGACGAAAATGACCACATCAGGCTTGGCAGTTACCCGGGGGCGTTCAGTGCCCTGCTGGGGGTACGGATGGAAGAGTTCTTTCCGCTTTGCGCCGGCGAAAGCGTCCGGCTCAGCGGCTTCGGTGCGGGCTCCTGCTGGAATGAGCTGGGGCGTACCACCACCGCCGAGGTCCTGGCGGCCATCGACGAGGGGCCGGCCGCCGGTTCCCCCGCCGTGACCCGCAACCTCGCCGGAAGCGGCCGTGCCTACTACGTCGCCACAACACTCGCGCCGGCGGGCCTGGGCGAACTGCTCGGCGTCATCTGTGCCGATGCGGCCGTGCAGCCTCTTGTCCCGGATCTGCCGGCCGGTGTCGAAGTGACCCGGCGAAGCAAAGACGGAACAGACTGGACGTTCTGCATCAACCACGGAACACAGGACGTCCGGCTGCCGCTGGCAGGCGTTGACCTGCTTACCGGCACCGAGCTCGACGGCGGGCTCGGGCTGGAAGCCGGGGCCGTCGCCGTCGTCCGTTCCACCGCCCGGCAGGGCAGCCCCTCCGCCGCCAAGTCAACCCACTCAAGCCTGTAAGGACTCCGCATGCTAGCCGCAGCCCGTCATTCCGCCATTCTCGCGGAGGTCCAGCGTGAGCGGATTGTCCGCGTCACGGACCTCGCCAAGATGCTCGGCGTCTCGCTGATGACCGTGCGGCGCGACATCGAGGCGCTCGACACGGCCGGCGTACTGGAAAAGATCCATGGCGGGGCCAAGCTGCCCGGCGGGGCCAGCACCCACGAGCCGGGCTTTGAGCTGAAAGTGACGCAGCTCAAGGACGAAAAAATGGCGATCGCCCAGGAGGCGGCCGCCCAGGTTCGCGAAGGCATGGCCGTGGGGCTCAGCGCCGGAACCACTACCTGGGCGCTGGCCCAGCTGTTGTCCCCCGGTCCCCGGATCACGGTGGTCACCAACTCGGTGCGGATCGCCGACGTTTTCCACCAGAATTCCTCTGCGTCCACTGTGATCCTGACCGGCGGCGAGCGGACCCCTTCGGATGCGCTCGTCGGGCCGCTGGCCACCTCCTCGCTCAGGCAACTGCACCTGGATGTGCTGTTCCTCGGCGTCCACGGGGTCGACGCCGATGCCGGGTTCACCACACCAAACGTCCTGGAGGCAGAGACGGACAGGGCTTTCGTCAGTGCGGCCCGCCGGGTGGTGGTGCTCGCCGACCACACGAAGTGGGGCACCCTGGGTATCAGCACGATTGCGAGCCTCGAGGATGCCGACGAACTCATCAGCGACGACCTCCTGGGCGGTGAAGCCCGGCGCATTCTTGGCGAACGCGTGGGGCGGCTCCGACTTGCTCCTGCCGGCGGCGCCCGGCCCGTCCCCGCCGCACGCCTCCTGGCCACGCCGGGCTGACCGGTACGGCCCGCCCACCCCAACCCCCTATGCCTGGAGCTACCGTGAACAACCCGGACCTCACTCGTGCACCCGAGACCCCTTTGCCCCTCCCTGATCCGCTCTACCTGCGCCGCTCAGGAACGTCACTGCTGATCGATTTCCGCACCGGTGAACCCGCCCTGCTGCACTTCGGCGCCGACCTTGGCCCGGCTCTTCCGGACCTGTCCCTGTTGGGCGACCCCGTGCCGCACTCGGCCCTCGACATCCCCGTCACGCTCGGGCTGATCCCGCAGGCATCCTCCGGCTGGCGGGGGCGTCCGGGCCTCCGCGGGCACCGCAACGGACTGGCGTTCTCGGCCCGCCTGCGCGTGAGCGCGGTGGAACGATCCAGCGGGACGGACTGCTCAGCCGTAATCACCCAGGCCGACCCAACCGCGGGTGTCACCGTCCGCACGGAGGTCAGGATCAACGACGGCGGCCTGCTCCAGCTCCGGCACCGGCTCGATAACAACGGGACCGATCCCTATAGCGTCGAGGAACTCGCGGCGGTGCTTCCGGTGGGCCGCGCCGCCACCGAGATCCTGGACCTGACCGGGCGGTGGTGCCGGGAGTCGCACCCCCAGCGGATGCCGCTGGGCCAGGGAACCTGGGTCCGCTCCGGGCGGCACGGCCGGACCGGCCATGACGCCTCGCTCCTGCTGGCCGCCGGCACCCCCGGATTCGGCAACCGCCACGGGCAGGTGTGGGCCGTCCACCTGGGCTGGAGCGGCAACCACGAGAGCTTCGTCGACGCCGCCCCCGACGGCCGCACGGTGATCGGGGCCTCGGAGCTGCTTGGCTCCGGCGAGATCACCCTCGCCGCAAACACCGGCTACGAGACGCCCTGGTTGTTCGCGGCGTACTCCGCCGAGGGGCTGGACGGTATCAGCGACGCGTTCTACGCCTGGTTCCGCCAGCGCCCGCACCACCCCGGCGCAGAGTCCGGCAAGGCCCGCCCGGTGGTCCTCAACGTCTGGGAAGCGGTGTATTTCGACCACCGGATGCCGGTACTGCTTGAACTCGCCGAATCCGCCGCCCGGCTTGGGGTGGAACGCTACGTCCTGGACGACGGCTGGTTCCGGGGACGGCGCCATGACGGTGCGGGCCTCGGAGACTGGTACGTTGACGAGGACCTGTGGCCCGAAGGCTTGTCCCCGCTGATTGACGCGGTCACCGGCCACGGGATGGAGTTCGGGCTCTGGGTCGAGCCAGAGATGGTCAATGAAGATTCGGACCTGGCCCGGGCCCACCCGGGCTGGATCGCCGGCCCGGCCCCGCGGCCGTCCAGCGACGGCGGACCGGCTGGCCGGCTGCCGGAGCGGTGGCGGCACCAGCAGGTCCTGGACCTGGTCAATCCGGAGGCCTGGCAGTACATTTTCGACCGGCTCGATGCCTTGCTGCGCGAAAACAACATCGCCTACCTCAAGTGGGACCAGAACCGGGACCTCGGCGAAATGGGCCATGCCGGCCGGCCGTCAGTGCACGACCAGACAAGGGCCGTTTACCGGCTCCTCGACGAGCTCCGCAAGGCCCATCCCGGCGTCGAGATCGAAAGCTGCTCCTCTGGAGGTGCCCGTGTGGACCTTGGCATCCTGGAACGCACGGACCGGATCTGGGGCTCGGACTGCAACGATGCCCTGGAACGGCAAACCATCCAGCGCTGGACCGGGATAGTGGTCCCGCCGGAACTCGTCGGATCCCACATCGGACCGACCCGAAGCCACACCACCGCACGAACCCACGACCTTTCCTTCCGGGCCATCACGGCCATGTTCGGCCATTTCGGCCTCGAATGGGACGTCCGGCACCTCGATGATTCCGAGCGCACCGAACTTGCGGCAGCAATCGCCCTGTTCAAGGAATACCGCTCACTGCTGCACACCGGACGTATGGTGCGGGCCGACGAGTCCGATCCGGCCCTCCGGCTGCATGGCGTCGTTTCGCACGACGGCGGCGAGGCCCTCTTCGCGCTGGTGTCCGTGGCGACCTCGTTCGCTGAAGTCCCCGGCCGGATCGCCGTCCCGGGGTTGCTGCCGGATGCCGTGTATCGGGTGGAAGCGGTCTACCCGGCGCCGGACGACAGGCGGGCGTTCCTGCAGGCCGTGCCGCCGGCGTGGCTAGCCGCCGGCGTTGAGGCGACGGGCCGTTTCCTGGCCGGTTCCGGACTTCCGATGCCTGTCCTCAACCCGGAGCACGGGCTGCTCCTGACCGCCCGCCGGGTCACCGCTGCCGGGCCAACCCCAGCCGGCGGCCACGCCGTGAGGAGCTCCTGACATGGGCCAGATTGCAAAGCGCTCCTACAAGCTCTCCGACGGCCGGGACATCATCTACTTCGATGATGCCGATACCGTCCTGCCGCCTGAACGCGGGGACGATCTCCGCGAGCCGGCCGTCCGGCCGCCCACGGCCACGATGCGCCAGGACGCCCTGACCGGCGAATGGATTTCGATCGCGGCTGCCCGGCAGAACCGGGTGGTCCTGCCGCCCTCGCATCTGGATCCGCTGGCCCCCGCGTCGCCGGACAATCCTTCGGAAATTCCGAGCCGCTATGACGTCGCCGTCTTTGAAAACAAATCCCCGTCTTTCGGGCCCGGGCTGTCCGGCCCCGAAGCGCCCGAAACCCTGGACGATCTGGCCCGGGTCGGGCTGGGGCGCAGCCGGCAATCAGTGGGCCGGTGCGAGGTGGTGTGCTTTTCCCCCGAACACACCGGTTCCCTCGCCGGGATGTCCGTGTCCCGGATGCGCACGGTTGTGGAGGCCTGGGCAGACCGGACGGCCGCGCTGTCGGCGCTGCCCGGCGTCGAGCAGGTCTTCCCTTTCGAGAATCGGGGCGAGGCGATCGGTGTGACGCTGCACCACCCGCACGGACAGATCTATGCCTACCCCTTTATCACTCCCCGCACTGCCCAATTGGTCCGCACCATCGAAAATTACGGCGGCTCGCTGTTCGAGGACATCCTTGACTTTGAGCAGAAATCCGAGCGGGTGCTGCTCCAGGGTGAGCACTGGACGGCGTTTGTGCCGTTTGCCGCGCGCTGGCCACTGGAAGTACACGTCCTCCCGCACCGGCACGTCCCGGATCTCGCCGCCACAACGGGCGGGGAACGCGATGAGTTCTCCCGGCTGTACCGCCGGCTCCTGCGCGGCATCGACGCCCTCTACGACACCCCCACGCCCTACATTTCGGCGTGGCATCAGGCCCCCGTCCACGTCCACCGGGACGACATCCGCCTGATGCTGCAGCTGACCTCCCCCCGCCGGGAAAAAGACAAGCTCAAGTACTTGGCAGGTTCCGAGGCGGCGATGGGTGCGTTTATAGCAGACATCCCGCCGGAAACCGCTGCCGCACGGCTCCGCAAGGCCATCGAAAGAGCCGGCGGCGGGCCAGCCGGGGCGGCCACGGAACCGCCCGTCGCAGGTCAGCGCACGGCAGGACAGGAGCACCTCCGGCCATGAACGACGTCCTGCACCGTGGAAGCAAGTACTTCGAAAGCCAGTTCGGCGGCGCGCCGGACGGGCTGTGGTCGGCGCCGGGCCGGGTCAACCTGATCGGTGAGCACACGGACTATAACGACGGCTACGCGTTTCCGATCGCAATCGATAAGCGCACCACTGTGGCGGCCCGCGCGCGGGAAGACCGCCTGCTGCGGGTGGCCAGCAGCTCCTATCCCGGCGTGGTGGAGGTGAGCCTGGACCACCTCGACCCGGCTGCGCTCACCGGCTGGGCCGCCTACCCGCTGGGCGTTGCCTGGGCGATGAGCCAGCCGCCGGGAGGTGCCGGCGACGCCGGTGCCACCATTGCCCGCGCCGGGCTGACCGGCATGGATCTGGCACTGATCTCGGACGTCCCGGCCGGCGCCGGCCTCTCTTCTTCCGCTGCCGTCGAATGCGCCGTGGCCCTCGCCCTGAATGAGCTGTGGGGACTTGGGCTGGACAGGCAGGAACTGGCCAGGATCGGCCAACTGGCCGAGAACCGTGTGGTCGGCGCGCCCACCGGCATCATGGACCAGTCGGCTTCACTTCTGGGCGAGCCGGATCATGGCATCCTGCTTGACTGCCAGCACCTCACGACCGAGAGTATTGCCCTCGGCTTAACCGCCGCCGGGGTGGGGATCCTCGTGATCGACACCCGCACCAGCCACTCGCACGCGGACGGCGGCTATGCCAGCCGACGCCGGTCCTGCGAGGACGGCGCCCGCACCATGGGCGTCGCCAGCCTGCGGGCCCTTGGCCCCGGCGACCTTCCCCGCGCCGAGGCCCTGCTGGACGGGCAGACCTTCCGCCGGGTCCGCCACATCATCACGGAGAACCAGCGGGTATTGGACACCGTCGCCGCGCTGCGGACATCGGGCCCTGCCGCCATCGGATCATTCCTCAACGAATCACATGTCTCGATGCGCGACGACTTCGAAATCTCCACGCCGGAACTTGACCTCGCCGTCTCCAGCGCCCAGGAACTGGGCAGTATCGGCGCCCGCATGACCGGCGGGGGCTTTGGCGGCGCCGCGATCGCACTGGTGCGAAACAGCGACGCCGCCAGGGTCGCCGAGGGAATTGCCCGTGAGTTCTCCGACGCGGGCTTCGCCGCGCCGCACATCTTTCCGGTCAGCGCGTCGGCCGGTGCCCGGCGCGAACGGTAACACCCACGTCGGCACCTTTGGTGTCCGCGGGTTGGCCGCTTAGATGCTGCGATGGTCCCGGACTGAAGCTTCCAAGGCATCAAGTCCGGGCGCCAACGCCGCATCGACTGCCATCGGGTCCTCGACATTGAGCCGCTGCATGCTGCGGCGGCTTTCGGGCGCCGTGTTGATTTCGTGGTCACCGGCAAGAAGCCCGGCCATGAGGTCCGTGATGACTGCCTCGACTGTCCGGCGCTCCCAGCCCTGATCAGCACCGGCGTTCTGGGTGGACATCATCGCGGTGTCCGTCGCCCCCGGATACACCGTGGCCACGTGCACGCCGGTGCCGTGCAGTTCACGCCGCAACGATTCCCCGAAGCGTGCCAGCCCGGCCTTTGTGGCAGCGTAAACAGCGTAGAACGGCATACCCACCAGCGCGATGCCACTGGAAATATTGAGCACAATACTGTCCCTCGCTGTGCCGCTGGCCCGCAGTTGCGGCAGGAGGGCCCGGGTCAGCAGCAGCGGCGCGGTGAGATTCAGGTCGATCATCGAGCGCACATCCACCTCGCTGGAGAGCTCCAGGCGGCCCGCCCGGACGTTACCGGCGTTGTTGATCAGCAAGTCCACGGCATCCCACGCCACGACTGCCTCGACCACCCGGTCCACGGCGCCCGGCATGCTCAGGTCCTGCACAAGGATTTCGGCACTGCCGCCGGCGGCTTGAACCAGAGCAGCGGTTTCCTTCAGCGTTTCTTCCCTACGGCCCACGAGCAACAAGTGCGCACCGCGGGCGGCGAACTCGAGGGCCAGGGCCTGGCCGATGCCCTGACCTGCGCCGGTGATGATGCCTCGGCGGTTGCTGAGATCCATCTGGGGATCCTTCCGGTTTGAGGATGCCGGACCACGATGACGTCCGGCGGGGTGTTCAGTGAGCGTCAACCCACACCGTCCGCGGGCTATTCCGAAGTGGATGGGCCGCGACGGTCCACCAGCGGATGTAACGGGTTGGTTACGGGTTTGGGGTGACCCATCCGGGGTGGGGGGTGTTCCCGAAGTACTCCTGACAGACCAAGCCGGACCCGCTGGATTCATTGTCAGGACCGCACCGCTTACGGTGTGGCCGCGGGAACGGATACATCCACTGAACTACTTTCAAGGAGCATTCCCATGCGCACATCGATCAAGACTTTCGCCGGTATCGCCGC
>NZ_JASBRC010000039.1:0-3684 GCF_029960715.1 Arthrobacter sp. AL05 | reverse complement strand
CGACGTCATCTACGCCATGCTCAAACACGGCACCTTCTACGAAGAGAAACCCGCCCCGGCCGCTTGACTAAAAGCATAGGGACACCCCCCGGCTGACCAGCTCGACACAGTCCTGCGGGCGAAACACGCACGCACTGAGCCCCGGCACACCCCCGCGGCGCCCGTTCCCGTACATGCCGCGTTCACCAACAGCCCCTAGGCTCGGCAGGGTGCAAGAAATCACGGAAAACGCGGAATTCCCCGCCGACGTTCCCGCTTCAGACTGGTCCGGCCTGCGGACCGGCCAGACGGTGACCATCACCGAACAAGGACACCCCGCCAGCAACGGAACCATCGACGCCATCACCCCGGATGCATCCATCCTCTGGGTCCGGCTGCCTGGCCCTTCACCGCGGCGCCTGTTCCTGTGCACCGACCCGGTGACCATCCACCCCTCGCACTAAGAGCATCTCCGGCGTCAACCGCCCGGGGTTCAGGGGTCGCCGTAGTACTCGCCGAAAACCGGGCGGATATGAGGCTAACCCAGTAGCGCGAAGTCTGTCCTCTGAGCGCCATCCTGTCGAACCTGCGGTGGTTCAGTTTCGCGAGCAAGGCCAAAACGGGACTGCCCCGGCTTTTGTTGACTCGGTGACCTGCCCCAGGGATTGGTTACCCGAAATGGTTTGAGTTTTTTGGCTCTCGCTGAGAGGCTTCCGACATGCCAAGACCCTATCCACCGGAGTTCCGCGCACGGGCAGTCGCCCTGGTCCGGGCCGGCAACCCCATTAGCCAAGTGGCCGCCGAGCTGGGTATCAGCGAGGGCGGCCTCCACAACTGGGTCCGTCAGGACCAGATCGACCGCGGCGAACGCCCGGGGCTGACGACGCCCGAGAGCACCGAACTGGCCAAAGCCCGGAAGCGGATCCGTCAGCTGGAAACGGAAGTGGAGATCCTCAAGCGTGCAGCGAAGCTGCTCGTTGAGGGCCGGCCGGACCCAAAAGGATCCACCCGGTGATCGGAGAACTTACCGGTGCCGGGTTCCCCACGAAGGTCTGTTGCCGGCTGCTGGGGGTAAGCAGCCCGGGCTACTACAAGTAACGGAAGAGGCCGATGTCACCGACCAGGATGCGCCGGCAATGGCTGACCGGGCTCACCCGGGCGGTCCATGCCGAAAGCCGAGGAACTTACGGGTCCCGCCGGATCCATGCCGAACTGACACGGGGCATGAACGTCACCGTCAGCGAGCATCTGGTCGCGGAGCTGATGAGCCTGGCCGGAATTGCCGGCCTTCCCGGGCCGGCCAAGGTCAAACGCCTGCGAGGCATCGCCACCAGCTTTTGCCTCGTGCACCGCAAATTCTTTGCGTCTGTCGCCGAACGAGCTCTGGGTCACGGACATCACCGAGCATCCCACCAGGGAGGGCAAGGTCTACTGCTGCGCCGTGATGGACACCAACAGCTGCCGGATCGTGGGCTGGTCGATCGACAGCAACCAGGACTCCGCCCTGGTCGTTAACGCCCTGGACATGGCCATGAGAAACCGCCGGCCCGTCCCGGGCGGGATCGTCCATGCCGACCACGGCGTCCAGTTCACCTCCTGGGCCTTCACCAACAAGATCCGCTCGGCCGGCCTGATGCCCTCGTTCGGGACGATCGGGGACGGCTATGACAACGCGATGATGGAATCCTTTTGGTCCAGCATGCAGATCGAGCTCTTGAACAGGAAACGCTGGAAGACCCGCACCGATCTGGCCAACGCGATCTTCGCGCTCCTTTCGAGATTTTCTACAACCGCCAGCGCCGCCATTCCGGACTGGACTATCGGACTCCGATCGAGCACGAGCTACACTGCCAGCACCCATCCCAAACAGCCTGAGACTCATTCTTCACGGGGTAACCAATCCCTGCGGCAGGTCAAGCTGTCAACTAAACCTTCAGCAGTCCCTATATTCTGGTGCCATGCCCCGATCAACTGTCACCGATCCTGCTGCACCGAAGCCGGTGGGGCCATATTCTCACGCCGCGTCCGGACCGGGGGATTTGCTCTATGTCTCTGGCCAGACCCCCATTGATCCGGCGACGGAGGCACTCATCCATGGAGGAATCGACGCCCAGACCGAGCGTGTGTTCGCCAACCTAGCGTCGGTGCTCGCGGCCGCGAATCGCAGCTTTGCGGACGTAGTGAAGGTCAATGTCTACCTGATTGACATGGCCGATTTTGCCTCGATGAACAGTGTCTACGCGAGGGTCTTTTCTGAGCCGTACCCGGCCCGAACCACCGTCGCAGTCGCCGGGCTCCCACTTGGAGCCCGAGTCGAAATCGAGGTCGTCGCGGCATCTAGGGAAGCCGACTAAGACTCGACGGGTCGCCGTTGGCTGGGCACGTCGGACTTCTTGAGCCCGAGGCTTGGAAGTAGCGCACACGCTGATCCGTACGAGGCGTCCACGGCACTTGACCGTCGTCAGTCTTGCGCGGTGGCTGCCTCTCCCATCCGGGTCAGGGCGAGAGTGAGGATGGCGCTTGAGGTCGCGAAGTTGAGACGCACATACCCGTCTCCTCCGGAACCGAAAATGTGCCCGGAGTTGAGCGCGACCCGCGCCTTGTCGTGGAACAGTTTCGCAGGCCCGTCGACGTCGGTGGCGACCCCGAACGTCGTGCTCGCCGCGGTGATGCGTGGAATGGCGAGCTGCCCGCAATTGAGCCAGGCCAGATAGGTGCCCTACGGTGGGATCCACGGCAGCTGAGGCACCAGAAAAAGCAGACCCGACCATCGTGGAGCCAGTAAAGAACGAGCCATCGGACCAAGGGCCGTTCTGCGATTTGACGAACACCGCAGCCAGAATCACCGCCTCGTCAGCGGCCGTCGAGTGCCCGCCAAGCGATCGTCGATCGGGCAGACCCGCACAACGGGTTGCCGAGTAGAATCCGGGGATACCCGTCGCGTACTTCTCGTTCCTAGCCATCGCCGTCGTCCTGACCGTGATCCCGGGCCGGCGATCGTGCTCATCATGAAGAACGCCGTCATCCGCGGCAGACGAGGAGCACTCATCACGGCGGCCGGAGTGTTTTCGAGCGACCTCGTATGGGTGACGGCCTCGATCGCCGGCCTGACCGCGTTGCTGGTCGCCTACCGTCCGGCCTTCGAGGCGCTTCGGTTCCTCGCGGCGGCGTACCTGATCTACCTCGGGCTCCGACTCCTCCTCAGCCGCGGACACGGCGTGGCCGATGACGAGACGGCGACGCTCGACGCGCGGGGCCCGGCACGGCGGGGATATGCCGAAGGAGCGCTGTCCGAGCTGTCAAATCCGAAAACGCTCCTCATCTTCACGACGGTCATCCCACCGTTCCTCCCGATTCACCCAACCCCCTTGGGTGTAGCCGTCTACGGGCTCACATTCGCCGTGGTCGGATTCGCGTCGAGCATCGCCTACGCACTCGTGTTCAGCGCCTCGCGACCACTCGTCAAAGGCCCCCGGGTCAAGAACCTGCTCTTCCGCGGCAGCGGAGGAGTGCTGACAGCTTTCGGCGTCGGCCTCGCCGTCGAAGGCGCACGGGAACTCTGATGCCAAGCCGTGGTCACACCGTGACGGTCACGCCATCCTGCCCTCCCACAGGAACTGGTCCGGCTGCGCCGCTACGGACTGATCATCGTCGATCTATGCCGAGCCCGTGACTATGCCGAGGCATTCGGTGGTGGCCGGTAAA
>NZ_JASBRC010000038.1:0-4225 GCF_029960715.1 Arthrobacter sp. AL05 | reverse complement strand
AACCCGCTAAGGATATGGGAGGTCTCTTCTCCTGCAGCCACGTCCAACCTCTCTTCATCTTTGAATGTCTGGGCTAGTTATTTTCATATTGTGAGAAAACATTCTTGCTATTCGAGATTACCGACCCCATTAGGGGCAGTCAAGCAGGGACGGCTGCCAACGGCCACCTGCACCCCTCAGGGGCCTGTCCGTGGATTGTGACTGCGGAAGGGCGCCGTCCGGGCTGAAGCCGGACGGCGCCTGGGGTTCAGCTGCCGCGATAGCTTGAGAATGAAAACGGGCTCAGGAGCAGCGGCACGTGATAGTGCGCCTCATTCCTGTCGACGGTAAACGTCAATACGACCTCCGGAAAGAAGGCCGGCGTGTTCATGGCGGTGAAATACTCCGCCGTCGAGAACTGCAGGCGATAGGTGCCGGAGTCCAGCACGTCGGGACCGAGATCCTTAACGCGCCCGTCGCTATCGGTATGCCCGGCTGCAACCTCCGACCAGTCTCCGTTGTCCAGCGCCAGCAGGCTGACAGGGACGCCGGCAGCGGGTTTGCCCGTCGACGTGTCCAGAATGTGCGTTGTTATGTGGGAACTCGTCACTGGCTCATCATTCCTCTGAGTCGATGGATGGAAATCTCGCGCAGCTGCTGCTGCACTATAGGCTCTTCCTCATTAGCGGTGTGGGAAATCCGCGCCTGAAGCGCCTCCAGGATTTCCTCTTTGCTGCGGCCGGCGGCGCGGATCAGAAATACCCGCCCAAACTTCTCTTCGTAGCTCCGGTTCCCCTCGGCCAGCGCCGCAATGACAGCATCCGAAGACTCGCCAAGGGAATCCTGCTCACCGCGCGAGAGTTTGGCTTCAGAGCTCTCCCCCGCAGCGACCTCGCCGATCCGGGGATGGTGGGCCAATGCCGACTCCACTTCAGCCGCGGCGAAGGGAAAAGCGGCACTGCGGGCGAAGTTCAACAGGTCCTCGACTGAGGAGAAGGGCCGCTCGTCGGCAATCTGCTCGACCCACCTTTGAATATCAAGGCAGGGACGCAGCGCGGAGACAATTTCCGGGCGGCTGGCCCCGTTGAAATCCTTGAGCAACATAATTAGTCCTTCTGCTTTGGGCAGCTGTCCGTGATGCGGTGGGACAACACCAGTTCCATTTCACATCATGGAAGTCTTATTCCAATAACCATCAGTGAAGCGCACGCAATTTTGCGTGTCAACTTTTCCAGTGCCCCAGCACTGCACGGGACGCCGATCGCTTCCGTGCCGCTGACCCGACCATACCGGCGCGCAGCCCGAGGCGCCGGCGGCCACAAAAGGCGCCAGGCGTCCGACGGCGGTGCCACCGTGCGCCATTCGGCATCACCCACTGCCGCCGCAGCCCCGCTACGTCGGTCGTTGAAATTCCACCATATGAAAGTTTTCTCTTCCCTTGTGGAATGAAGTGATCTGGGTTACTTTTAATTTGTTCCTCAACGAGGAGGACAGCAACAAACGATTGGTCGTCTTTATGCGGCAGCCCCTGCTTATCCCCGGGACGTACCCCGTCGACAATCCGGCTATGCCGCGGCGCCATCTGGACCCACTGGTCCCCCGGCTTTCCGTTCCTGAATCTCAGGACTGCAGAACACGGCCATAAGCCGCCCCCTCCAGCCTGTCGGCAGTTACGCCGCCCCTTCGATAGAACACATTTCTTGTTTCCGAGAGGCAATTCCATGTCACAACTGCCGAACGCGGCTCCGCCCGTCGACGAGAACCATGACCGTCCCGCCGTTGCGTTGGATGACGTACCCTCGGCCGCGGAGCTCGGCTTGTCCCCGACAAGCGCCCGACTCTACAACCAGGACCTCGCGCCCACAATGATGAAGGGCCGCCGCTGGACCGCCTACAGCATCTTCACCCTCTGGGCCAATGACGTACACAGCCTGGGCAACTATGGTTTTGCGATCGGCCTTTTCGCCCTTGGCCTTGGTGCGTGGCAAATCCTGCTCGCCCTCGGCGTCGGCGCCGTCCTGCTGTTTATGCTTCTGACGTTTTCCGGCTTTATGGGCCATAAGACCGGTGTCCCGTTCCCGGTGATGAGCCGCATCGCCTTCGGAATCCACGGCGCACAAATCCCGGCCCTGATCCGCGGCGGCGTCGCAATCGCCTGGTTCGGCATCCAGACTTACCTGGCTTCGCTGGTCCTCCGTGTCCTCCTGATCGCGCTGGCGCCCGGCCTGGCGGACCTCGACAAGGACTCCATTCTCGGCCTTTCGACCCTGGGCTGGGCGTCGTTCCTTGCCTTGTGGATCGTGCAGGTGATCATCGTCCGGTACGGGATGGACATGATCCGCAAGTACGAGGCGTTCGCCGGGCCGATTATCCTCATCACCATGGCCGCACTGGCCATCTGGATGTTTATGCAGGCCGGAGGCTCCATTGCGCTCTCGACACCGGACGCCCTGACCGGAGGCGCCATGTGGCGGGAGATCTTCGCTGGCGGCGCACTCTGGGTTTCCATCTATGCCACGTTTGTGCTGAACTTCTGCGACTTCACCCGATCGTCCACCACCCGCAAATCCATCATCAAGGGTAATTTCTGGGGCATCCCGATCAACATGCTCTTCTTTGGCCTCATCGTCATCGTGATCACGGGAGCCCAGTTCAAGATCAACGGCGTAGTGATCGGCAGCCCCTCCGACATTGTCCAGTCGATCCCCAACACCTTCCTTCTAGTGGCAGCGGCACTGGCCCTGCTCATTCTGACCATTGCTGTGAACCTGATGGCCAACTTCGTTGCGCCGATCTACGCCCTGACCAACCTCATGCCTAAACGGCTGGACTTCCGCAAAGCCAGCCTGGTCAGCGCAATCATCGGACTGGTGATCCTGCCCTGGAACCTCTACAACAATCCGGCAGTCATCGTCTACTTCCTGGGCGGCCTCGGCGCGCTCCTCGGCCCGCTGTTCGGCGTCATCATGGCCGACTACTGGCTGATCCGCAAAACCCGCATCAACGTCCCGGAGCTGTACACCGAAGTCGACAAGGGTTCCTACTTCTACAGCAAGGGCGTCAACATGAGGGCGGTCGGAGCGTTCATTCCGGCGGCAATCATTTCGCTCCTGATCGCCTTCATCCCGGCTTTGCAGCCGGTCGCAGCGTTCTCCTGGTTCATCGGCGCCGGAATCGGAGCCCTGGCGTACTTCATCGTCGCCGACCGGAATCGGGAATTCCATGACGTCTCCGGCGAGCCGATCGCCGTACCCAGCCTCCACTGAACCGCCCGGCATCACGGCCGGTCCGCTCTTGCCCAGCGGACCGGCCGCTTCCCATCCCAGACGACCCGAAAGGCATCATGCGCATCCTCGTCGCAAACGTCAACACCACCGCTTCCATGACGGAATCGATCGCCGCACAGGCCCGCACGGCCGCCACTGCCGGGACCGAGATTATCGGTCTCACCCCGCGCTTTGGCGCGGACTCCTGCGAGGGAAACTTCGAAAGCTATCTGGCCGCCATTGCCGTTATGGATGTTGTCCTTGCATATCCCGAACCGTTCGACGCCGTTATCCAGGCCGGCTACGGCGAACACGGCCGGGAGGGGCTCCAGGAACTGCTCGACGTGCCAGTCATCGACATCACCGAGGCAGCCGCCAGCACCGCGATGTTCCTGGGCCACAAATATTCAGTCGTCACCACCCTCGACCGGACGGTTCCGCTCATTGAGGACCGGTTGAAACAAGCCGGACTCGATGCCCGATGCGCCTCCGTGCGGGCAAGCGGCCTGGGCGTCCTTGAACTCGAGGAATTCCCGGACCGTGCCGTAGAGGCCATTCTGGACCAGGCGCGACGGGCCGTGGAAGAGGACAAAGCCGAAGTTATCGTCCTCGGCTGCGGCGGCATGTCCGGGCTCGACGATCAAATCCGCGCATCCCTTGGCGTACCCGTCGTCGACGGCGTCGCAGCCGCAGTAACGATCGCCGAGTCCCTGGTGCGCCTTGGGCTGAGTACGTCGAAGGTCCGAACCTTTGCCACGCCCCGACCCAAGGTTGTCACCGGATGGCCGTTTTCCATTAACCAGAACGCCGATGGCACAACTTCTGACGTCCACGCCCGCTAGCGGGAGCAGTTCCGGACGCGCGTAGACCTGATAGCCCAATCACCAGAGGAACAAAATCAATGAGTGAAACGACCAGACCGGAATATGACTTGGTTGTTCGTGGTCGGCGTGTGTTGACGACGGCGGGGATCGCGGCGC
>NZ_JASBRC010000037.1:0-5493 GCF_029960715.1 Arthrobacter sp. AL05 | reverse complement strand
TGTGTCTGTTGTTTGAGAACTCAATAGTGTGCCAAGTTTGTTGATACCAATTTATTGTATTGAATTGGTTGAATTGATCAGGTCCGCCACCCCGTGGTGGGGTCTGGTTTTTACAGCTGGTTTCAAATTTTGTGCAGCTGATGCGTCCCGTTTTCCCGGGGGTGTTGGTTGTGTCTGTTTTACTTCAACGGAGAGTTTGATCCTGGCTCAGGATGAACGCTGGCGGCGTGCTTAACACATGCAAGTCGAACGATGATCCCAGCTTGCTGGGGGATTAGTGGCGAACGGGTGAGTAACACGTGAGTAACCTGCCCTTAACTCTGGGATAAGCCTGGGAAACTGGGTCTAATACCGGATATGACTCCTCATCGCATGGTGGGGGGTGGAAAGCTTTATTGTGGTTTTGGATGGACTCGCGGCCTATCAGCTTGTTGGTGAGGTAATGGCTCACCAAGGCGACGACGGGTAGCCGGCCTGAGAGGGTGACCGGCCACACTGGGACTGAGACACGGCCCAGACTCCTACGGGAGGCAGCAGTGGGGAATATTGCACAATGGGCGAAAGCCTGATGCAGCGACGCCGCGTGAGGGATGACGGCCTTCGGGTTGTAAACCTCTTTCAGTAGGGAAGAAGCGAAAGTGACGGTACCTGCAGAAGAAGCGCCGGCTAACTACGTGCCAGCAGCCGCGGTAATACGTAGGGCGCAAGCGTTATCCGGAATTATTGGGCGTAAAGAGCTCGTAGGCGGTTTGTCGCGTCTGCCGTGAAAGTCCGGGGCTCAACTCCGGATCTGCGGTGGGTACGGGCAGACTAGAGTGATGTAGGGGAGACTGGAATTCCTGGTGTAGCGGTGAAATGCGCAGATATCAGGAGGAACACCGATGGCGAAGGCAGGTCTCTGGGCATTAACTGACGCTGAGGAGCGAAAGCATGGGGAGCGAACAGGATTAGATACCCTGGTAGTCCATGCCGTAAACGTTGGGCACTAGGTGTGGGGGACATTCCACGTTTTCCGCGCCGTAGCTAACGCATTAAGTGCCCCGCCTGGGGAGTACGGCCGCAAGGCTAAAACTCAAAGGAATTGACGGGGGCCCGCACAAGCGGCGGAGCATGCGGATTAATTCGATGCAACGCGAAGAACCTTACCAAGGCTTGACATGAACCGGTAATACCTGGAAACAGGTGCCCCGCTTGCGGTCGGTTTACAGGTGGTGCATGGTTGTCGTCAGCTCGTGTCGTGAGATGTTGGGTTAAGTCCCGCAACGAGCGCAACCCTCGTTCTATGTTGCCAGCGCGTGATGGCGGGGACTCATAGGAGACTGCCGGGGTCAACTCGGAGGAAGGTGGGGACGACGTCAAATCATCATGCCCCTTATGTCTTGGGCTTCACGCATGCTACAATGGCCGGTACAAAGGGTTGCGATACTGTGAGGTGGAGCTAATCCCAAAAAGCCGGTCTCAGTTCGGATTGGGGTCTGCAACTCGACCCCATGAAGTCGGAGTCGCTAGTAATCGCAGATCAGCAACGCTGCGGTGAATACGTTCCCGGGCCTTGTACACACCGCCCGTCAAGTCACGAAAGTTGGTAACACCCGAAGCCGGTGGCCTAACCCCTTGTGGGAGGGAGCTGTCGAAGGTGGGACTGGCGATTGGGACTAAGTCGTAACAAGGTAGCCGTACCGGAAGGTGCGGCTGGATCACCTCCTTTCTAAGGAGCACCTACAGTCACCTTGCCTCATGTATGTGAGTGTGGAGGGGTTGTCAGGAGTACGCCCGTTGCGCAGACGCTAGTTCTGCGGCGGGTGCTCACGGGTGGAATATCAACAAGTAGCGGCCGCTGGTTTTTCCTGCGGCACTTAGTACGGTTCTGCACTTGTGTGGTTCCTGGAACGGTGTGCGGGGGGTGCTGGTGGTTTAGTGTTTGGCACACTGTTGGGTCCTGAGGCAACAGGGGCCGGGTTCCGCGGTTTTCGCTGTGGTGTCCGGTGCTGGTGTTTCTGGTTGTTCCTGGCTGCATCGATCGCACGGTTTGGTCCCTTTGTGGGGGTTGCGTGTGGGGTGTGTGGTACGGGGTTGTTGTTTGAGAACTACATAGTGGACGCGAGCATCTTTTATAAGAAGCAATTTCCAAGAATATGAACCTGGATCTGACCTGGGCGCCTTTGGGTGTGTGGGTTGGTTTTCGTGGTTCTCTCGAAAATTAGCGTTTTTGATCTTTTGTGGTCAAGTTTTTAAGAGCACACGGTGGATGCCTTGGCATTAGGAGCCGAAGAAGGACGTAGGAATCTGCGATAAGCCTGGGGGAGTCGATAACCGGACTGTGATCCCAGGGTGTCCGAATGGGGAAACCCCGCCAGGGGCGCGAGTCACCTGGTGACCCGCATCTGAACACATAGGGTGCGTGGAGGGAACGCGGGGAAGTGAAACATCTCAGTACCCGCAGGAAGAGAAAACAATAGTGATTCCGTCAGTAGTGGCGAGCGAACGCGGATCAGGCTAAACCGTTCCATGTGTGATAGCCGGCGGGCGTTGCATGGTCGGGGTTGTGGGACTTCCCATTCTGTCTCTGCCGGGACAGTGGGGTGTGTAGTGCAGGCATAGGTGAACGGTCTTGAAAGGCCGGCCAGAGAGGGTGTGAGCCCCGTAACCGAAATGTTGTGCACCGCCCGGGGAGTATCCCAAGTAGCACGGGGCCCGAGAAATCCCGTGTGAATCTGTCAGGACCACCTGATAAGCCTAAATACTCCCTAATGACCGATAGCGGACCAGTACCGTGAGGGAAAGGTGAAAAGTACCCCGGGAGGGGAGTGAAACAGTACCTGAAACCGTGTGCTTACAATCCGTCGGAGCCAGTCTGATTCTGGTGACGGCGTGCCTTTTGAAGAATGAGCCTGCGAGTTAGTGTTACGTCGCGAGGTTAACCCGTGTGGGGAAGCCGTAGCGAAAGCGAGTCTGAATAGGGCGTTGCAGTGGCGTGATCTAGACCCGAAGCGAAGTGATCTACCCATGGCCAGGTTGAAGCGACGGTAAGACGTCGTGGAGGACCGAACCCACTTCAGTTGAAAATGGAGGGGATGAGCTGTGGGTAGGGGTGAAAGGCCAATCAAACTTCGTGATAGCTGGTTCTCCCCGAAATGCATTTAGGTGCAGCGTTGCGTGTTTCTTACCGGAGGTAGAGCTACTGGATGGCTAATGGGCCCTACAAGGTTACTGACGTCAGCCAAACTCCGAATGCCGGTAAGTGAGAGCGCAGCAGTGAGACTGTGGGGGATAAGCTTCATAGTCGAGAGGGAAACAGCCCAGACCACCAACTAAGGCCCCTAAGCGTGTGCTAAGTGGGAAAGGATGTGGAGTTGCGAAGACAACCAGGAGGTTGGCTTAGAAGCAGCCATCCTTAAAAGAGTGCGTAATAGCTCACTGGTCAAGTGATTCCGCGCCGACAATGTAGCGGGGCTCAAGTACACCGCCGAAGTTGTGGATTTCAGATATTAGCTAAGCCGCCCCTTGTGGGTTGGTTCAGGCGTCTGGAGTGGTAGGGGAGCGTCGTGTGGGCAGTGAAGTCGCGGTGTAAACCAGCGGTGGAGCCTACACGAGTGAGAATGCAGGCATGAGTAGCGAAAGACGGGTGAGAAACCCGTCCGCCGAATGATCAAGGGTTCCAGGGTCAAGCTAATCTGCCCTGGGTAAGTCGGGACCTAAGGCGAGGCCGACAGGCGTAGTCGATGGACAACGGGTTGATATTCCCGTACCGGCGAAAAACCGTCCATGTTGAACAGGGGATACTAACTGCCCAATACCTGCCTGACACCCCTTGTGGGTGAAGGGTTTTGGTGGAGCGCGGGACCTGATCCTGGGAGGCAAGCGTATTAACAGGTGTGACGCAGGAAGGTAGCCGAGCCGGGCGATGGTTGTCCCGGTCTAAGGATGTAGGGCGAACGGTAGGCAAATCCGCCGTTCATGATGCCTGAGATCCGATGGGACTCCCGTAAGGGGGGATTCGGTGATCCTATGCTGCCTAGAAAAGCATCGACGCGAGGTTTTAGCCGCCCGTACCCCAAACCGACACAGGTGATCAGGTAGAGAATACTAAGGCGATCGAGAGAATTATGGTTAAGGAACTCGGCAAAATGCCCCCGTAACTTCGGGAGAAGGGGGGCCCCCATCGTGATGGACACAAGCTGTCCGGAGCGTGCAGGGGCCGCAGAGACCAGGGGGAAGCGACTGTTTACTAAAAACACAGGTCCGTGCGAAGTCGCAAGACGATGTATACGGACTGACTCCTGCCCGGTGCTGGAAGGTTAAGAGGACCGGTTAGCCGCAAGGCGAAGCTGAGAATTCAAGCCCCAGTAAACGGCGGTGGTAACTATAACCATCCTAAGGTAGCGAAATTCCTTGTCGGGTAAGTTCCGACCTGCACGAATGGAGTAACGACTTCCCCGCTGTCTCAACCATAAACTCGGCGAAATTGCAGTACGAGTAAAGATGCTCGTTACGCGCAGCAGGACGGAAAGACCCCGAGACCTTTACTATAGTTTGGTATTGGTGTTCGGAGTGGCTTGTGTAGGATAGGTGGGAGACGTTGAAGCCCGGACGCCAGTTCGGGTGGAGTCATCGTTGAAATACCACTCTGGTCACTTTGGACATCTAACTTCGGCCCGTAATCCGGGTCAGGGACAGTGCCTGATGGGTAGTTTAACTGGGGCGGTTGCCTCCTAAAAAGTAACGGAGGCGCCCAAAGGTTCCCTCAGCCTGGTTGGCAATCAGGTGTCGAGTGTAAGTGCACAAGGGAGCTTGACTGTGAGAGAGACATCTCGAGCAGGGACGAAAGTCGGGACTAGTGATCCGGCGGTACATTGTGGAATGGCCGTCGCTCAACGGATAAAAGGTACCTCGGGGATAACAGGCTGATCTTGCCCAAGAGTCCATATCGACGGCATGGTTTGGCACCTCGATGTCGGCTCGTCGCATCCTGGGGCTGGAGTAGGTCCCAAGGGTTGGGCTGTTCGCCCATTAAAGCGGTACGCGAGCTGGGTTTAGAACGTCGTGAGACAGTTCGGTCCCTATCCGCTGCGCGCGCAGGAAATTTGAGAAGGGCTGTCCTTAGTACGAGAGGACCGGGACGGACGAACCTCTGGTGTGTCAGTTGTACTGCCAAGTGCACCGCTGATTAGCTACGTTCGGATGGGATAACCGCTGAAAGCATCTAAGCGGGAAGCTCGCTTCGAGATGAGATTTCCATACACCTTGTGTGTGAGAGGCCCCCAGCCAGACCACTGGGTTGATAGGCCGGATGTGGAAGCGAGGACTAACGACTCGTGAAGCTGACCGGTACTAATAGGCCGATAACTTACACCACACACCACCTGGACAAACCAATCCTTCAAAAGAGGTTTGCCCATCAAGGGTGGTACAAAGATAACAAGACTGCTTGCGTCCACTATGTGGTTCCCAACCAACAAACCCGTTGCGTGAGGAACAAAAACACAACAACAC
>NZ_JASBRC010000036.1:0-5967 GCF_029960715.1 Arthrobacter sp. AL05 | reverse complement strand
CGACGTCATCTACGCCATGCTCAAACACGGCACCTTCTACGAAGAGAAACCCGCCGCGGCCGCTTGACTAAAAGCATAGGGACGCCCCCCTTCCATGAACCACCAATGCGAAGAGCCGAGATGACTGAACACCACGAAACCCGGCATGAAACTAACCGGGGGCTGTACGACAACGTCGAACTGCTCCGCCGCATCACCTCAGCCCTCATGGACCAGCTCGTTGGGGGGGCCGTCACCGTGCACGCGGCCGGAACCCAGCCCGCCGAATCGCTGCACCCACAGGCCGCGGAGTCAGTGAATGAACTCGGCATCGACATCACCGGCGAACACCCCGAGTCCGTCGGCTACGAAGTCCTGCACGCGGTCGATCTCGTCATCGGCACTGACAACGAGGCGAAAGCCGCTCCAGGCGATGGCACCCGCAGTGACGTCTGGGATCGTGACGTCTGGGATACGGGCGCGCCCTCCGGTCGCGGCATCGAAGGCATGGATGACATGCGTCGGGTTCGGGACGAGACTAAGGCTCGGCTCCAGAGGCTGTATGCACAGCCGATGGGCAACTAGGAAATGACTGCCCCGGAGATATCCCGGACACTGGTCGCGGAGGGTGCACCGCGCGGCGGACTGGCCGCACTGTGTATCACCCAGACCACCGGGTGGGGCGTGCTCTACTACTCGCTGATCGCCGCGGTCCGCCCCATCAGCGAGGACACCGGCTGGGACCCGGCGCTCGTGACGGGAGCCTTTTCCGCTGGCCTGCTGGTCTCTGCGACGGCCGGGATCGCAGTCGGCAGGATCCTGGACAGGACCGGGCCGCGTACGCTGATGATCGGCGGATCCCTCATCGGAGTGCTGGCCCTGGTCCTAGTGGGACTGGCTCCGAACTTGCCGGTGTTCTTTGCGGCCTGGTTGCTTGCCGGCACGGCGCAGTCCGCGGTGCTGTATCAGCCGGCCTTTACGGTGATCAGCCGCTGGTACGGACCCGCCAGGGTCCGGCCACTGACCGTCCTGACCCTCACCGCCGGATTCGCATCCACCATTTTCGCCCCGCTCACCGCCGCACTTACATCCGCTTTCGGCTGGCGGGCTGCCTTCATCATGCTCGCCGCGATCATGGGAATCATCACCGTGCCGCTGCACGCCCGATACCTGAACCGGAGCTGGGCCCCAGCCGCCCCCGAAATCCCCCCAACGAACCAACGGATGATGATGCGGGCCATCCGGCGAAGCCCGGAATTCCTTGGCCTGCAGGCCCTATTGGTCCTGCTCTGCCTCGGCCTCTACACCGTCACCCTGAACATCATCCCCGTGCTGATGGAAAAGGGCGCCGACTACACGACAGCAGCGCTCGGGCTCGGTCTCGTGGGTGCCGGTCAGATCGGCGGGCGTCTGCTATTCGCAGCCATCCCGCCCGGCACCCGCTTGCCTGTCATCGCCGGAACCGCAGCCTGCGCCGTCCTTTTGCTGGCCGCCCTACCCGGCCCGGTCCCGCTGCTGATCGCAGCAGGAATGCTCGCCGGTGCGGTCCGCGGGTGCCAGACACTATTGCAGGCCACAATTGTAGGCGACCGGTGGGGAAGCCAACGACTCGGCACCCTGCAAGGCATCTTCGCGGCTCCCCTGACAGCTGTTACCGCCATCGCTCCGGCAGCCGGCCAGGCAATCGCAGCCTGGCTCGGCTCCTACGCTGCCATGGCATATGCCATGGCAGTTGCCACCGGGACTGCCGCAATCATCGCCGTCGCCGCGCGCCTCAGCAGAAGCTCTCACGCCGGATAAGGGATGAAAGCCATCGAAATAGTTATGTGAGTCGCAGAACTATTTGGCAGTGAAGTACCCAACCGGTCGCGGAGCAGCTGCGCGACATTGAATTCGGCGCCTATCTGCCGTAGCGGCGGCGCCTCCGCTCAACCACGGCTTGGCGTACCGTTTACGACATACGTCAGAACGTCCGCATCGAGCCGGGCTGCCATCGCTTCAACGCCCGAGGATGGGGTGCAGATGCTCACTCTCAATGGCAACGCGGGCCTGAGCGGACGCCGCCTTGAGCGAATCAGCAATTGACAGGCCGTGCAAGGTCGCACCCAGGAAGCCAGCCATGAACGCATCGCCGGCACCGTTCGTGTCCACAACGTCGGCGGGAACAGCAGCAACTTCGTGCCGCGTCCCGTCCGCTTCCAGAGCTATCGCACCATGCGCCCCGCGCGTGCAGACAGCCAGGCGAGGGCCCCTCGCGAGGCAGGAGCGCATAAGCTCCCAGGGATCGTTTGTCCGATCGTCGTTCATGAAAACGACCTCGGCCGCCCCCAGAAATGGCTCATGGAAAGCGGACGATCCGTCGTAATCGTGAAGGTCCATCCATAGCGGTGTCCGCCGGACCTCGTCGCGTTCGAGCATCAACAGGCCAAGCTCGCTCAGGTCTATCACGGCGAGATCCGCCGCTACTACAATTGCCACGGCAGCGTCAACCTCATCCTTCGCCGGCGTGGAAGGCACTGAAACGTAAAGAGATACCCGGCCACCACCGTCGGTCATGAGGTTGACGTGGCGCTCGGTGCGCTCAGATGCAATCGCCTCGACGGTGACGCCAGCGGTGGTGAGAGCGTCGCGCGCCCACCCGCCGACTTCGTCCGCGCCAAAAGGCGAGCACAGGCGTACGTCTATGCCGAGATCCGCCAGGTGTAAGGCCTTCCCCGCTGAGGTGCCTCCGACCGTCTGCCAAGAGCGCCGCGCGAACTGCATATGCGGAATAGGTTCTGGGAGGTGGTCAAGGAGGATTAGGTGGTTCCACGACGCGGGGCCACAGACTGCGACCGTCGGACAAACAGACATGTTCGCAGCCTATACTGCTGGTCCCTTCTGGCCCTAGTGTCTTCGACCCAACGGTGGAGACACCGAGCGGTGTGGATGGCCCGGTGGGACAGGCGGGCTTCGGACGGTCCTCCCAACACGTGAGCCTGTTCGGAGCTCCGAGGGCGTCAGAATCCACCCGACTTGACTTGAGTCGATTATAGGGCGCGCAGGACTCCTCTCTCGAAAGCATTCCGGGTGTTCGTATCGCAATCACAGTCGACTCCTCCGGGGAGGGGCGATCTTGCCTCAGAGGCGCAATCACGATCCAAGCGGAAACAGAACTTATCGCTCGGAGTCCAATTCGATGAGTTCAACGCTGGCGGAACTCTGTTATGAAGTGATGGGGCCACGGGTGCGGGGACGAGTGCCGGGACTACTTTCGGAGCCGAAAAGCTAGGACACCGAGCTAGTGCTCGAAGTTTTCTGCATCCTGTCTCTGCGCGCCCTCTGCCGCTGGTCAGAAGCGCTCTAACTCCCGGGGCGTGTCGACAGAGACCAAGAGCTATTCGTCGGGGTCGACGCGGGGATCCAGACGCCTAGGCGCATTGACCACGGACGTTGGAGACGAAGCTGACGGGTGTTTGACCCCTGAGTGAGGTGTGGCCTCGATTGCGGTTGTAGAGGTGCAGCCACGGCTTGAAAGCGGCCACGCGTTCGGTGTCAGAGGTGTAGGGCCGGCCTGGGCCCACTCGTCGATCAGGGTGCGGTTGAATCGTTCGACCTTGCCATTGGTCCGGGGCCGGTAAGGGGGTCCATTTGTGTTCTATGACCGGTCCCAGGGCCTCTGCGAAGGCCCTGTAGCAGGAGCCGTTGTCCGTCAGGACCCGGCGCACCGTGAACCCGGCGGCGTTCATTGCCGCTGGGCCTCTTTTCCAGAAGCCCGTGCGATGTCTTATTTTCTCGTCGGTGAGGATCTCGGTGTGGGCGAACAGGGGTTAATCTTCGACGGCAGGTTCAGATAGGCGTAGCCCGGGCGCCGGTTGCGCCCGTGCCGGTGTCGTTCCGTTTGCCCAAGTCCCGGCCCGTGACGAGGTGTCCGTCTCCGTCGGGGATCCGGCCGAGTTTCCTTGACGTCCACGTGGACCAGGTCGCCCGCGTGTTCGTGCTCGTAGCGACGGATTACAGTTCCGGCGGACTGGCCCAACCAGGACAGCCTGGCCGGACAGTACCGGGAGAGGACCTTGTGCACCGCCGAGGGGTGGATCCCCAGCAGGTAGCTGAACCTGGCCGGCCCCCAGCGGCGGTTGACTCTGAGCGCGATGATCCGCGGTCCCCGGCGGTGCGGGATCAGTCAAGGTGACCGGACCGGGCGACCGGAGCGGTTGTCCATCCAGATTCTAGACAAACCCCAATCCACCCGCAGGTCGTCTTTATGTCATCCCACCACGCCGCATCACTAACGTCCGTGCTTGATACCACTAGGCCGCAGCCAGATGGAGGCGCGGCTGCGACGAGCCGGTCACCTACAGGTCAACCACGAACCGCCGTCTCGCGGGAGCCGCCAAAGGCCTCCAGCGCCCCGCCGGTGAGGCGGAAGGTGGACCATTCGCTCATGGGGGCGGCGCCGAGGTTCCTGTAGAAGTTGATGGAGGGTTCGTTCCAGTCAAGGACGCTCCACTCGACGCGGGCGTAACCGCGTTCGACTGCGGTCGATGCGAGGTGTTGCAGGAGCGCTTTGCCGTGGCCCTCTCCACGGGATTCAGGCCGGACGTAGAGGTCCTCGAGGTAGATGCCGTAGACGCCTTCCCACGTGGAGTAGTTCAGGAACCAGAGGGCGAAGCCCTCCACCTCACCGTTCTCGTTCTCGGCCATGCTGGCAAAGACCCTCGGGGTCTCGCCGAAGAGGACCTCGGTGAGCAGCTCCGGGGTGTTCCTGACAGCGTCCGGCTCCTTCTCGTAGATGGCTAGTTCTTGGATCATCTGCAGGATTGCGGGAACATCGTTCGCTCTGGCTGCCCGGATTACACTCACTTTTCCGACATTACTAGCGCAAGAGTCGGAGGCCATTTTTGTTACGCGGATGACGGCCGCCGTGTCGGCACATTCGAGGCCACCCGGCAAACTTCGGCCTAAACGCCCCGGTCGTGATTGCTGCCCGGGAGAGAGAAGGTCCGCCGCGGTCTAGAACTCGGAGCATGGCAAACGGTCTCCTGGGCCCTCGTCCTGGCAACTCCCGCGATGGTGTTCCTGACCGTCACCGCAATCGCTGAGCAGCCACCGTCCGGCACACCTGCCCAATGGGCTGCCTTTGCCTACCTCGGAGTGGTCAGTATGTTCCTTGGATTCTTCGCGTGGTACCGCGGACTCGCCATCGGTCCCATGGCCCAGGTCAGCCAGGTCCAACTGGTTCAGCCGGTCCTGAGTATCTGCTGGGCCGGCCTTCTGCGGTGTCAGTCGCGAACTGCACTCTTTCTCGGGATTAGCTCATCGACATTTAATCAGGGGGTGAAGGCACGCGGCCACGCGAGTGAGTCGCAAAACCGGCCGCGACGACGTCGGCATTGACGGCACCCCCAAGCGCCGCGGTGATCCGGCCGGTCATCGTATTGATGATTGTCAATACGATGGCATAATGGATATATGAGCTCGCTGTCGACCCTCGAATCGACCGCGGATGAAATCTGTTGCGTTCCGGCGGGAATTCCTTCCCTGGGCGCTGAAGAGGCGAAGCAGAAGGCTCTGATTTTCAAGGCACTCGCTGATCCGAACCGACTACGTCTGCTCTCCATCGTCAAGGCACAAGCCTCCGGCGAATCTTGCGTGTGCGACCTGACCGAACCGCTTGATCTCGGTCAACCTACGGTCTCCCACCATCTGAAACTCCTGGTCGATGCGGGTCTGCTGCACCGAGAAAAGCGTGGCACGTGGGCGTTTTACTCGCTGGTCCCCGGCGCCCTGGAGCAGACGGCCGGAATCCTGGCGGCCCTGTGACCGGGCAGGAACATTCCGTTGCCACGATCCGCCCCATGCGTGACGGCGACTGGCCCGCCGTCCGGCGGATCTACCTTGAAGGCATCGCCACCGGCCACGCCACCTTCGAATCAGAGGCACCCGGCCGAGAAAGGTTCAACACCTCGAGACTGCCCGACCACCGACTGGTCGCCGAAACCGCGG
>NZ_JASBRC010000035.1:0-6186 GCF_029960715.1 Arthrobacter sp. AL05 | reverse complement strand
CGACATGCTCGTCGGCATCGCCAAAATCACCGTCAACACCAAGTAACACCCACCCCTAAATCCTGCCGGTCGAATTGGCGGGCAAGCGAAACAGTGAAGCCACGGCTCTTGGGGGCCGTGGCTTCGCTGTTGCCTGAGCAAGTTTGTGTGTGTTCCCGCGGGCCGGCCAGCGGGATCGACATCCCGGAGCCGTTCGCGCCCCTTTCAGGCGGCCGGGCCGCCGCGAAGGGGTGCGTTGGCAAATTCGAGCATGCCTTCGTCAAAGCCCACGGCCGGGGACCAGCCAAGCTCCGTCTTGAGCAGCTCAGAGGACGCCGTGACGTGGCGGACGTCGCCCAGCCGGTACTCGCCGGTGACCACAGGCACGGGGCCGGAGCTGAACCGGGACAGGGCGGTTGCAACGTCGCCGATCGTGTGGACCTCATCGGCTCCGACGTTGTAGACCCGGAATCCAGCGCCACCGCCGGCGCCCAGGGACTCGATGGCGGCGATATTCGCGGCGGCCACATCCCGGACGTGAATGAAGCTGCGCCGTTGCGCACCGTCTTCGAAGACCCGGGGCGCTTCACCACGGGCCAAGGCCGAACGGAACAGTGACGCGACGCCGGCGTAGGGCGTATCCCGCGGCATCCGCGGTCCGTAGACATTGTGGTAGCGCAGCGCCACCGCTTCGCCGCCTGTGCTTCGCGCCCACGCAGCGGCAAGATGCTCCTGGCTCACTTTGGACGCGGCATAGACGTTGCGCGGGTCAAGGGGCGCGTCCTCCGTGACCATCGCCGGGTCCAGCAGGGCGCCGGTCGCCGGGTTGCGGGGATCGTAGACGCCGGCGCGCAGGTCCGCTTCGGCGCGGGGCCCGGGCCGCACCGGGGCACCGGTCACGGAGTCGGTGTAGGCACCCTCGCCGTAGACCACCATGGAGGAGGCCAGGACCAGCCGCTGGATACCGCGGCGTTCCATCGCGGCCAGCAGGATCGCCGTCGCGTAGTCGTTGTTGCGGACATAGTCGGGCGCGTCAGCGAAGCTGACCCCGAGGCCCACTTTCGCACTTTGGTGGCAGACCGTGTCGATGCCGTCCAGCGCACCGTGAACGGCGTCGGGGTCTGTGACGTCTCCGGTCAGCAACTCCACCCGGGGATCAAACGCCGGCGGTCCGTGATGGAGGCCCGGGTCCAGTGAATCCAGGACCCTCACGGACCAGCCGTTGGCGAGGGCGGCGTCGACGATATGGGAACCGATGAATCCGGCGCCGCCGGTGACAAGGAGCCTCATGAGGCGGACACCGCCCGGCGCACAACCGGTAACGCCAGCACACGGTCCACCGCCGTCGGATCCATCAGTGGACGGGGTGCGTAGTCATCATCGACGGCGGCAATCGTCGCCTCCAGCACAGCCAGGACAGTACCCTGGGCGTTCTTCAGCCGAGCAAACACGGCGTCGGCGGTGACCGGGTCCGAACCGTCGTGGCCGGTATCCGAGTCCGTAATGAATGCCAGATTCGCGAAGCCCATGTTCAGTTCGGCGGCGAGGACGGGTTCGGGGTACTGGGTCATGCTGATGATGTCAGCGCCCCCGCTGACGTACCAGGCGGATTCGGCTTTCGTGGAAAAGCGCGGCCCGTTGACAACCACCACGGTCCCCCGCAAAACATGGGAGACATCCTGGGCCAGCAACGCGGTAGCGAGGTGTGCACGCAGTGCCGGGCAGAAGGGCTCCGAGGCCGGCAGGTGCTGCACGCCGGCCGGCTCGACGCCGTCGGCAACTGTGCCGTCGTAATAGCTATCGGCGCGCCCCCAGGTCCGGTCGATCAGTTGGTCCGTGACCACAAACGTCTCCGGCCCGTAGCCTTCGTGCAGGCCGCCCACCGCCGAGGACGATATAACAGCCTTGACGCCAAGGCTTTTTAAAGCCCAGAGGTTGGCCCGGTAGTTGATCTTCTGGGGCGGGAGAGAGTGGCCGCCGCCGTGGCGGGGCAGGAATGCCACGCTCCGGCCGGCCACCTCGGCCAGCGTGATGGGGCCCGACGGCGGTCCGAACGGAGTCTCGACGTCGACGGTGTCCTTGACGACTGCGCCAGGGAGCCCGTACGTGCCGGATCCTCCGATGATTCCGATGCGCGCCTGCGCCGTGCCGGCAAATGATTGTTCCATAGGAACCATCCTGTCATCCGGGGGGGAGGTGCCGCGGCGGGCCCGCCGCGTTCAGCGGAGTTTCCCGGCACTGTCGATGCCGTCCCACGCAGCTTTCTTCGCGGGCCGCGGCTCAATGTTTTCTGGACTCGCAGGGGCCGGCGGCACCGTGGGCGCAGGAATGATGGTGTGATCTAGCTATGGAAAAGCTCACCAACGCCTTGGCCGCCAGATTTGCCTCGCCGACGCGCAGCACCCGGCTGACTGTGGTGTTGGGACGCTGGCTGGGGCTGAGCTTCACCATCTGTTTCCTGACGGGCCTGTTCAGCCACGGGCTCCAGGAACCACCGTCGTGGATGTTTTTCCTTACCCGCCCTGCCTGGATTTACCAGCTGACCCAGGGAGTACACGTAACGGCCGGCATTGCCGCCATCCCGCTCCTTCTGGCGAAGTTATGGTCGGTGTATCCCGAACTGCTGACCTGGCCACCGGTTAAGTCCGTGGTGCACGGCCTGGAACGGGGTTCCATCGCCCTGTTCATCGCCTCTTCCCTGGTGCAGCTGACGACTGGCCTGATCAATACCTACAAGTGGTATCCCTGGCCATTCCCGTTCCGCGAAACCCACTTCTGGCTGGCCTGGGTCATCTGGGGGTCCCTGCTGCTCCACATCGCCGTCAAACTTCCGGCGATCATGGAGAACTGGCGCGCCCGTTCCGGCAGTGGTCCGGCGGACGAGACGGCGCCGGGCCGCTGGTCCCGGCGCGCGTTCCTGACCGGGGTCGCGGCCAGCACGGGGGCCCTGGTGGCCACAACCGCCGGTCAGTCCTTTTCCTGGCTGGACCCACTGAACCTCTTCGCACCCCGGAACATGGGCACGGGGCCCCAGTCCGTTCCAGTGAACCGCACGGCCGCCGACGCGAAAGTTGCGGACCTGGCGGGTTCCACGGACTGGAAGCTGACAGTTACACATCGGGGAACCAGCCGTTCGTACACCCTGGCCCAGCTCAAAGCACTGCCGCAGTCCGAGCAAGAGCTTCCCATCGCCTGTGTTGAAGGCTGGAGCCAGACGGCCCGCTGGCGGGGCGTCCGGATCCGGGACCTGGTCAGTGGCGTCGGCGCCCCGTCATCCTCCACCCTGCGCGTCACCAGCCTGGAACCGGAAGGCGCATACCGGACGATGCTGATGCCCGCAGCGTATGTGCAGGATGAGCAGACCCTGGTGGCCCTGGAACTTAACGGCCAGACGCTCGATCTGGACCACGGCTACCCGGCCCGCGTCATCGCCCCCGGACGCCCGGGTGTGCTGCAAACAAAGTGGCTGCAGACTGTGGAGGTCCTGTGAAAACCGCGAAGATCTACCGGATCGTCCTGGGCACGGCAGGGGTGGCGGTGATCGGCTACGGGCTCTTGGGGCTGCCGACCCAGCTCGGGCCGGCCCAGCTGCTTGGGCTGCTGCTCTGGCTTGCGGTGGCCGTCCTGCTCCACGACGGCGTCATCGTCCCGCTCGCCACCCTGGCCGGAGCGGGCCTGACCCGGATGGGCTCACGACTGCGTCCGGCGTCGACGGCAATCATTCGCGGCGCGCTCCTGACGGGCGCCGTGGTCACCCTGATCGCGGGGGTGCTGCTCAAGGCGCAGTCCGTGGCACCTAACACCAGCGCGCTGGAAGCCGACTATGCCGCCAACCTGCTCTGGTTCTGGGCGACCTTGGCAGTCGTCGCCGCAGCCCTGGTCTACGTCCTGGAGCGCGTCGGCTCCGGAGCCGGGGAGAGCCGGTAAAAGACGCGGCCCTGGAGCCGTTGGATGTGCGTGACGGTCCAGCCGCCGGTGTCGGCCCGGGCCGCCAGACCAGGACCGCCGGTCCGTGCCCAGCGGAACGGCTCGCTGCGGTTCCCATGTTCGTCTTCGAGGACGGCGGGGTAGGCGGTGTCGAGGTATTCGTCCGCTTCGACCTCCACCAGGAGGGTGCCGCACGCGGTGATCAGCTGGCGGCAGCGGCGCAGCAAAGCGGTGATGCTGCCCCCGATGCCGATGTTGCCGTCGAGCAAAATTATGGACTGCCAATCACCGGTGTGGGGGACCGCCGCGAAAACGGACTGCTCCAGCGCCTGCTCGCCGCGGTTGACTGCGCGGCGGACGGCTTCGGCGCTGGTGTCCAGGCCCAGAGCCTGCAGCCCGAGTGACCGGGCGGCGGACAGCAGCCGGCCGGGCCCGCAGCCGACGTCCAGGACCGGGCCGCGTAGGCTCGCCAGCAGCGACCGCTCGAGCCCGTTCGCGTCCTCACACCAGCCGCTGACGTCAAATTCCACGGCCTCGGTGTGATAATGCCGGCCCTCGGGGCGCAGCGTCAGCTTACCTGCACCGAGTTGCAGGGCCCGGGCGTACGGCTCTGCGTCGCCCTGGCCGAACACGGCAGCGGGGGCAGCCGCGGCGACGGTCACCGCAGCGCTCCTTCCAGGGGGCGTGACTTCGGCGCCGGGTCTGCGGCAGTCCTGGCGGCGTTGTCTACGGCGTGTGCGAAGTCGGTGCCGGGGATCTCCGCCGCGATCTGCAATGCGTCGCTGAAGTAGTCCATGTCCCGGAGTTCGGGGAGGGACCCGACGGTGAGCCCGGCGGCGGTCAGCCGGGCATGCTGCGCAGTTCCGGTGGTGTCGGTGGACATCGGCACGCCGCGGATCAGGGCGCCGTCGGGCCGGCGCAGGGCCAGGGCCCAGAAGCCGCCGTCGGCGGCCGGGCCGAGCCAAGCGTCGCGGCTCGCCTGCACGGTGGACCAGTCGCGCAGGAGCGCTCCAAGGTGGTCCGCCGCGACCTGTGGGGTGTCCATCCCGACGATGAGCAGCGGCCCGGTGGTGGCGTCGCAGATCGCGGCGAGCCGTTCGTCCAGCCCGCCGGTTACTTGCGGGACGACGGTGTAGCCTGCTGCGTCCGCGGGCGAAGGAGTACCGTCCATAACCAGGATCCGGTGCCGGACCGGGAGAAGCCGGACGGTCGCCAGGGTGCGGCTCAGGCTCGCCTGGGCCAGTGCCGCCGCATTTTCTGGGCTCAAAGGCGGGCTCAGCCGGGTTTTGACCCGGCCCGGCACGCACTCTTTGGCGATGACCGCCACGGTAAGATCCACGCTCTTTTCCATAACCATCATTCGTTGCCGGCCGCGCCGCGGACCGGTCCGGACGGCAACGCAGCGGAGGCCTCGGTGACGGCCTTGGCGGCCCGGAGCTGCGCGGACATGTCCTTTACCGCCGTCAGGGTGCCCCGGAGAGTCCCGGTGACCTTCGACTTGCCGGTGCGGGGGGCATAGGGAACGGGCAGCTCCACGATCCGCCAACGGCGCAGGCTTGCCTTGAGGAACATCTCCAAGGGATAGCCGCTGCGCCGGTCCGCCAAGCCGAGGGAAAGCAAACCCTCACGGCGGGCGACCCGCATTGGGCCCAGGTCCGTGATCCGTTCCCCGGTTAGGCGCCGGAGCCGCCACGCCAGTACGAGGTTGGCGATGCGGGCGTGCAGCGGCCAGGAACCGCGCTGGGGCCGGCGGCTACCCAGCACCAGATCCGCAGTACCGCCCAGGACAGGCCCGGCCAGCTCCGGCAGCCCGGCCGGATCCAGCGAGCCGTCGCAATCGCAGAACGCCACAAACTCCGACGTCGCGGCGAGGAGGCCGGCATGCGCGGCGGCGCCGAAACCCTTCCGTGCTTCATGGACCACTGTCGCACCCAGGCTGGCTGCGAGTTCGGCGGAGCCGTCGGTGGAGCCGTTGTCCACAACGATTGCCCGGTATCCTTCGGGCAGCCGGGAGAGCACCCACGGCAGGGCACCGCGCTCGTTCAGACACGGGAGAACAACATCCACCAGGGCTGCGGTCATTTCAAACATCCTTATCAGGAGACGGATCAGGCAGCGCTGCTTCGCCCTGTAATCATTACGGTATACGCACAGTGCCACGGACCTCCAACAGGAGGTACCGTGGCACGCCCCGCCGGTGCAGACCCTGCACCGGGCGGCTTTTGCGGGTGGGTGTTACTTGGTGTTGACGGTGATTTTGGCGATGCCGACGAGCATGTC